>JBEEPE010000364.1:0-20997 GCA_041191265.1 Verrucomicrobiota bacterium
CCCCGCCGCCGGATATGCCGGAGGATGCGAAGATGGAGTACCGGTGGATGGCTGGGCTGTTTCAGTTTTTGGTGATTTTCGGAACGCTGTTCCTTTTGGATTTGGTTCCGATTGCGGCGAAACTGCTCTCGCGTCCGGGGGCGTACGACATTTTGGTCGAACATTCCGAGTTTATTGCCAACGCGAACTGGGCCGACTTTTCGCGGCATTTTGCGGAGGAGGGAAATGGGTGGCCTGGTCGTCCGCTCCGGCGCGGCGAGGTCAGTCTTGCCGATGCGTCGCTGTTGTTGCGTCCCCATTACCGCGAGCCGCGTCCGCGTCCGGAACCGTTGGTTTCCGTGGATCCGAGCGAGGGCGCGACGGGGGCTGTTGCGGCCGAGGAGGGGGACCGTGCAATGGCGTCTAAGGACAACGCTGAGGACAACGCTGTGGGCAACGGTGTTGAGTTGGCCGAGGGGCGTGATGGATTGCCGGAGTCGGTGGAGAAGGCAGGAGTGGCTTGAGCTTCGTTTAGCGGGTGTTGAAAGTTCTTTAGGAGGACTCGCTCCAAGTTCCTCTCTCTGTGTGGGGTGTTACTCGGGTGACGGTGCTGGCGCGGATTCTGCGCTTGTGTCTGCCAGTCAAGCATCCACCCCCATGCGACCCCACCTTTGGATTCCGAAGATTGTGATGATCGGCACGCTCTTTTGTCGGTCGTTGTTGGTGTGTGTTTTGTTGGGAGTGGGTGCGCGTGGAGGTGAGCCGTTGGATTTTGCGCATGACATTGCGCCTTTGTTGAGTCGGTTCGGGTGTAATGGATCGGCGTGTCATGGGAAGGCGGAGGGGCAGAACGGGTTTCGGCTTTCCGTTTTTGGGAATGACCCCGTGGCGGATTATGAGGCGTTGGTGGTTCAGGGGCGTGGGCGGCGGGTGATGCCGGCGGCGCCGGACGAGAGTTTGATGCTGCGAAAATCGGCGGGCACGGTCCCGCATGCGGGTGGGCGACGGATGACGGAGGGTTCGCGGGAGTATGGGATGCTGCGGGACTGGATTGCGGGTGGGGCGGTTTATTTGGATTCGTCGAAGCCGGAACTGAAGAGTGTTCGGATAGATCCTCCCGATTCAGTGCACCGGTTTGGAGAGCATCGTTCGCTGGGGGTGAGGGCGATGTATTCCGATGGTGTCGAGCGCGATGTGACGTGGTTGGCAGTTTTCCATTCGAACGACGCTAGCATTGCGGAGGTCGATGACACGGGTCGGATGTCCACCGGAAACTCGGTGGGGCAGGCGGCGTTGATGGCTCGGTTTTCGGGGCAAATCGCGGTGCATCGGGTGACGGTGCCGCGTCCGGGCGGGCGGGTGGAGTTTGGGGATGGTGACGGGGCGACGGAGATTGATCGAATGGTGAATGCGAATCTGCGGCGGATGAACTTGAAGCCGTCTGAACCGGCGGATGACGCGGTCTTTTTGCGGAGGGTGTTTTTGGATTTGGCGGGGCGTTTGCCTTCGCTGGAGGAGGCGAAAGCGTTTTTGGACGACGGCCGGGCTGACAAGCGGGCGGTGTTGGTGGACGGGTTATTGGAGCGTCCGGAGTGGGCGGATGTTTGGGCATTGAAATGGTCGGATTTGTTGCGGGTGGATCGACGGACGTTGGGGCATCGGGCTGCGTACGCGTACTACGGATGGATTCATCGTTCGATGAAGGAGAACGTTCCGTTGGACCGTTTTGCGCGCGGGTTGTTGGAGGCGGAGGGTCCGTTGCAGGAGAATCCGGCCGGGTACTTTTTCCGGGTGGCGAAGAAGTCGGGTGAAGTGGCGGCGACGACGTCGCAGGCGTTGATGGGGATTCGGATTACGTGTGCGGAGTGTCATCAGCATCCTTTTGATCGGTGGACGCAATCGGATTACCACGGGATGCGCGCGTACTTTGAGCAGGTTCAGTACAAGAAGGTTGGGGATGAGGAAGCGTTGGTGGTTGAGGGGAATCCGAAGGTATTGCATCCGCGAACGAAGGAAGCGTTGCGGGCGCATCCGTTGGGCGAGGCGATGCCGGAGAGTGATCCGGAGGGGGATCGGCGGCGCGCGCTTTCGGGATGGCTGACGGCGCCGGAGAATCCGTGGTTTGCACGGAACTTGGCGAACCGGATTTGGGCGCACTTTCTCGGGCGGGGATTGGTGGAGCCGGTGGATGACGTGCGAGCGACGAATCCGCCGACGAATCCGGAGTTGCTGGACCGTCTGGCGGCGATGTTGGTTGCGGACGGGTTTAATCCGAAGCCATTGATGCGCAGGATTGTGTTATCGCAGACGTATGGCAGGTCCGCGACTCCGAACGAGACGAATGGGCGGGATGAGCGGAATTTTTCGCGGGCATTGTTTCGTCGGTTGCCGTCGGAGGTTTTGATGGACGCGATTTGTGATGTGACGGGTGTTCCTGAGAAGTACGCGGGAGTGCCGTATGGGATGCGGGCGGTGCAGTTGTGGGACAGCGAGCAGCAGAGTTATTTTTTGAAGTTGTTTGGGCGTCCGCAGCGGACGACGCCATGCGAGTGTGAGCGGTCGGTATCGGCGAGTGTTTCGCAGGCGTTGCACTTCATGAACTCGCCGAACTTGCAGTCAAAGTTAGCGCATGCGCGGGGCAATGTGACGCGGTGGGTTGCGGAGGGGGTGGATGATGGAAGGTTGGCGGAGTCGTTGTATCTGGCGTGTTACTCGAGGCGTCCGTCGGCTTCGGAGGTGGCGGAGGTTTCGGGATATTTGAGAGCGGCGAAGGGGACTCGCCAGCAGGCTGCGGAGGATTTGGCGTGGTCGCTGATGAACACGCTGGAGTTTGTATTCAACCATTGAGGAGACACCATGAGACAACATTCGAACGCATTTTGTGATGGTCTGGCGCGCAGGGACTTTCTGCGGGTCGGTACGGCGGGTTTGATGGGGATGAATCTGGGCCTTGCGGGGTTGTTGGAGCGGCGGGCGCGTGCGGCGGCACCGGCAGGGACGGATCCCTCGTTCATCTACGTGTTTCTTCAAGGTGGGTTGAGTACGATTGATACGTTTGACATGAAGATGGACGCGCCGAGTTCGGTTCGCGGTTCGTTCAGTCCGATGAGCACGAAGGTGCCGGGTATTCAGATTTGCGAGCATCTTCCGCGGATTGCGGGGGTGATGGACAAGTTTTCGTTGATTCGCTCGTTCACGCATGGCGATGCGGGGCATGGACCTGCGGATCATCATATGTTGACGGGGTACCATCCGAATGCGGCTTTCAACTCTGGGCTTTCGCCAAACAATCAGCATCCGTCGATGGGGTCGGTGATTGCGACGCGCTTGGGTGCGCGTGGGAGTATTCCTCCGTACATCTGTTTGCCGGGGATGCATCCGAGCGCGAGTTCAGCTTATCTGGGGCCGGGAGCGGTTCCCTTTGTGATTGAGACGGATCCGAACGCTCCGAGTTTTGAGATTCCGGATTTGCAGCCTCCGTTGGATATCAGCGCGGATCGTTTGTCGGATCGGCGCGGGTTGTTGGCGCGGGTGGACCGGTTTCAGCGGAGTGTGGAGCAGGGGGCGAATGCGAACGCGGCGGAGTTGGGCGTGTTTGCCGAGCGGGCGACTTCGTTGATGACGTCGCGGGAAGCGAAGGAGGCGTTCGACATTGGGCGCGAGAAGGCGGCGGTGCGGGATGGGTATGGGCGTACTACATTGGGGCAGAGCTGTTTGCTTGCGCGCCGCTTGGTGGAGTCGGGCGTGCGCTGCGTCACGATTAACCACCAGAACTGGGATACGCATCAGGCGAACTTTTCGACGTTGAAGGACGATTTGCTGCCGAAGCTGGACATGGCGATGTCGTCGCTGTTTAGGGACTTGGATGAGCGCGGTTTGTTAAAGAGCACGGTGGTGGTGGTGACGGGTGAGTTTGGGCGGACACCGAAGATTAATAAGGATGCGGGGCGTGATCATTGGAGTCGGTGTTTTACGGTGGCGATTGGCGGCGGTGGGATTCAGGGCGGGCGTGTGGTTGGGAAGAGTGATTCGATCGCGTCGGATCCAGCGGAGTCGCCGTATGGTCCAGAAGATTTGTGTGCAACGGTTTACCAGCTGATGGGGATTTCGCCTCACGAGGAAATGCTGACGCCGGAGGGGCGTCCGGTGATGCTGACAAACTCTGGGCGCGTGATTCGGGAGTTGATTTGACGCGATGAGGTCGAGCGATTGGATAGGGCGTTGTTGGTGGGGGTTGTGCGTGGCGGTGGTGTGGGTGTTTTGCGGGTGGTGCGAGGTGGGAGCGGAGCCGCCGGGTTTGGCGTATGTGTTTCCGGCGGGTGGGCGGCGTGGGGAGCGGGTGGAGGTTCGCTTTGGCGGGTATTACCTGCATGGGCAGGCGGGGTTTGAAGTGGAGGGGCGAGGTTTTTCGGGGGGCGGCGCGTTGAAGCCGGTGGCGACGGTTTTTTTTGATGGGCCATTGATTCTTCGTCCGACCTCGCAGCAGCGGGAGGATTATCCGAAGGATCACGCGGGAGTGATTGAGATAGCGTCGGATGCTGGCGTCAGCGCGGGTTTGCGCGCGTGGACGGCTCAGGGCGTGACGGCGTCGTTACGGTTTGTGGCGGGGGATTTTCCGGAAGTGGTTGAGGAGGAGCGGGAGGGCGTGGAGGCGCCGGTGCGTGTCGCGGCTCCGGTGACGGTGAATGGGCGGATGTTTCCGCGGGAGGATCGGGATGGTTGGGTGTTCTCCGCAAAGAAAGGGACGGTGATGAGTTGCGAGGTGGCGGCGCGCGGGTTGGGGTATGGGTGGCAACCGGTGTTGGAGTTGAAGGGGCCTCGGGGGCTTGCGGTTGCGGGGGCGAAGTGGGTTCAGAACCGGGATGGGGATCCGTCGGTTACGTTTGAGGTGCCAGAGGATGGGGATTACGCGGTGGAGTTACGTGATGCGGGTTACGGTGGGAGTCAGGCGCATGTTTATCGAATGACGGTGCGGGAGGGTGGGGCGGTGACGGGGATTTTTCCGTTGGGCGGCGCGGTGGGTTCGCCGTTGAAGGTGCAGGTTGAGCGTGCAGTGGGAGGGGTTGAGGAGGTTATTCAACCTGTATTGGCCGAGGGGTTTCAGGGTTTGAGTGGGGTTCGGAGCCTGGCTGGGAGTTGGCGTTTGCAGGGGGGAAGTGTCCGTGAGGTAACGCGATGGGGTGACGGGCGGGTGGAGGGGTTGGACGATGGATTGCTGCCGGTGCCTGCATCGGTGAACGGGTTTATTGGGGCGCCGGGTGAGCGGCATGAATGGCGTGTGCGGATGGGGGCAGGGGAGACGTTGCGGTTGCGGGTGAGAGCGGGCTCGTTGGGTAGCAAGATGGATCCGGTGGTTTCCGTGGCGTCGGAGGAAGGGAAGGAGTTAGGGAAGAACGACGATGCGGGGGATGGGACGACGGATGCAGCATTGACGTATGTGGCTGCAAAAGAGGGAGTTTATCTAGTGCGAGTGAATGAGCGGTTTCCCCAGCGGCATGGGTTGTCGCATGCGTACCGCATGGAAGTGGTTCGGGGAGGGGCCGTTTCGTTTGGGTTACGGATTGCTGCAGATTTTTACCATGCGGTGAGGTCTGCGCCTGAGGGAGCACCTGAGCCGCAGGGGGGAAAGCCACCGGGGAAACCTCCGGGGTTGAAGGTGGATTTGACGGAATCGGTGGGAGTTGCGAAGGAGGTGGTGTTGGAGATTGAGGGCTTACCGGAGGGAGTGACGTACGAGCCCAAGGTGATTCCGGCGAAGGGGAAGGGGGTGGAGGTTCGGTTTTCGGTGCCGTCCAATCTGGCGTTGCAGCGGGTTCCGATTCGGGTTCGGGGGCGAGTGGGAGAGGGAGATTCGGCGGTGGTTCGGGATGCGGATGTTATGGGCGGTGTGGCGGGGAAAGCGGGGACGGTTTTGTTTGCGGTGGTTCCGAGGGTTCCGTTTCGGTTTATCGGAGAGTACATGGTGGTGAATGACCAACCGGCCGGGACGACGTTGAAGAAGACGTATCGGATTGATCGCGGGGGGTATGACGGGCCGTTGACGGTGAGTTTGTCGGACAAGCAGATTCGGTGTCTTCAGCGATTGCAGGCGAAGCCGGTGTCGGTGCCTCGCGGGGCTGAGTTTTTTGATTTCGAGGTTCTGTATCCGACAGAGGTTCAGCTGGGATGGACGAGTCGGGTGCAGTTGATGGTGACTGGGGAGGAGGCGGAACCGGACGGGAGTCGTCATTTACTTACTTACACTTCGTCGGACACGGATGATCAGATGATTTCGATTGTGACAGCGGGTTTGCTTGGCGTGAGCGGGCCGAGAAACTCGGTGTTGGCATCGCCTGGGGTCGTAGAGATTCCGGTACGGGTGAGGCGTCATCCGTCGATTGAGGGGCGGCCGGTTCGAGTGATGTTGAGGTATCCGGCGTATGTGAAGGGGGTTAAAGCGATTCCGCTAGAGATTCCTGCGGGAGAGGGTGACAGCGTGTTGCGAGTGGAAATCTCGCAAGGTGCTGGGCCGTTTCTTGTTCCGCTGGAGGTGTTTGCGGAGACGGACGGTCCGCATCATGCGTCCATGGCGGTGGATTTTGTGCCGAAGTCCTGACGACGGTTGTTTTATCGGGAAGCATTGTGAGAAGTCGTATTTCTCAATGCAAAGCGTAGCCGTCTGGCGGCGCTATAGGGCTGTAACAACAGCAGGGTAAACCCCTTGCGTATACGGTTGTTGGTTTGCGGGGCTTGTTGACCGAGAAGTCCTGATGGGTCTGTCACGTGATTGTCACGCACGAGACATCTTTGCGTCACATAATCGTCATGAAGTGTCACCGCGTCGCAAATGAATCGCGATGCAGACGACGAAATGACCACACAAATGACGCAAAAACGGTTAGTGAGCGGGGCGATGGGTTTCTTGGTTGCACTTGGGTGCGGGGTATCGGCTTTTCATGGGTATGCTGAGGACGAGGCGATGGAGAAGCTGTTGAAGGCTCTGAAGGAGCGCGGTTCTATTTCCGACGCGGAGTACGGGGATATTTTGAAGGCGAGCAAGAAGTCATCTGTCTCGCTTCAGGGGGGAGCTGCAGATGTTTCGTTGGGCGGTCGGTCGGTGTCGCAGGAGTTGTTGGCGCAGCGCAAGGCGATTGACGAAATCAAGGCGTTGAAGGGGGTGGATTTGAAGAGTTCGCTGAAGGACAAGTGGTACGAAAAGCTGAGCATCCGCGGGTATGTGCAGACGCGTTACACGACGCTGATGAGCGGAGAGGGGCGGGGTGCTTTGGAGACGTTTAATGACCCGACGTTGAAGAACAACAATCAGTTATTCCTTCGCCGGGGGCGCATGATTTTTAGCGGGGACGCGGCTGAGCACGTGTACCTTTACGCGCAGATTGATTATCAAGCGTCGGTTGGGGCTACGAGTACCTCCCCATCCTCGGTTTCGTTGGGTGGCCAGAGGACTGGCCTCCAAACGCGCGACTTGTATGCGGATATCTCGATTGACAAGGACAAGGAGCACCGGTTTCGGCTTGGCATCAGCAAGGTTCCGTACGGGTGGGTCAATCTCCAGTCCTCGCAGAATCGCTTGTCGATTGAGCGGCCGGACGCGTTGAACAGCGCGGTTGAGGGTGAGCGTGACCTCGGCTTCTACTACATGTGGGCGGACAAGGAGGCACGGCAGCGTTTCCGCGACCTTGTTCGTACGGGCTTGAAAGGGTCTGGCGATTATGGGGTTTTTGCGTTTGGTGCTTACAACGGGCAAACGTTGAATCAGAACGACGCGAATCGGAACCAGCATTTGATCGCGCGGCTGACCTACCCATTCCGGTTGGATAATGGGCAGTACATTGAGGCGGGTTTTGGTGGATATGCGGGTCGTGTGGTGGTGCCAGGCACGGATACGCCGGGTAAGGAGTATACGGATCGGCGTGCATCGGCGCATTTCATTTTGTACCCGCAACCTTTTGGAATTGAGGCTGAGTGGACGGTCGGTGAGGGGCCTGAGAACATGGAGAACAATGTGATTTCCACGAAGGACTCGGCAACCAAGAGCTTTAATTCAGTCGGTGTTGGCTCCCTACAAGGCGGTTATGTGACAGCTTCTTACAAAATCGACAGCTCTGCGGGAACGGTGATTCCGTTCAGTCGGTGGCAGTATTTTGATGGCGCACGGAAGTTGGGGAGTTACGCGCCGAAGATGAAGGTGAATGAGGTGGATTTCGGGATTGAGTACCAGCCTTGGCCGGAGTTCGAAATCGCCGCGATTTACACGCGGGCTTTTGAGCGGACATCGTCTGGAAGTTCCTGGAATAACACGATTTTCAAGGACCAAGACCGCTTCACGCTGCACATGCAGTTCAACTACTAAAGCGTTTCGTTGCAGGGTCGTAACACCCCTTTCCATCGATGGATGGAGGGGGTGTTTTGCTGTTTTGGGGACGTCGGTGAGTTGCTTGCTGCTGCCTTTTACACCTCCTTTACAAAACTTGGCTTTGAGGTTCACACGCCCTTCATGTGCGGGGCGTTTCATGGGCAACGTAAGTAAAACGAAACAAAACCTATGAAAACTCCGAAGACGATCCTGGCGGCGACCCTGGGGGTGGCCATGAGTATTCCCGTGGTGGTTGGCGCACCCTTGCCTCCACCGCTTCCGAAGGGTGGGAATCCGCCTCCCCCAACCACTGGGATTTTGAATCCACCTCCGCCGCCACCGGGAATCGTTTCTTTGCCTCCAGGGGCGACACCTCCGCCGCCTCCTCCTGGGCGTGCGCTTCCGCTTGCCGGACTGGATACGACAAAAGCCCGCGACTTTACGGACGGGTTGGCAGAGTTCACGAAGGTTGAGACTGCTGCGGGGGGATTGGGCCCGATTTTCAATGATGTCTCGTGTGTGGCTTGCCATCGCGCTGGGGGTGCGGGCGGGGCGAGTCGGGTGTTTGTGACGCGGTTTGGGAAAATGGTGGATGGCGTCTTTGATCCCATGGCTTCGGAAGGTGGACCGTTGTTGCAACGGCGTGCGATTGCGCCGGAGTTTGTGGAGCGGGTTCCGTTGACGGCGAATGTGGTGATTCGACGGATGACGACGCCGGTATTCGGGCTGGGGTTGATGGAGGCGATTCCGGATGCAACGATTCGTGCAGGGGCGGTCGCGAAGGGGGACGGCATTGCGGGGAAGGTTGCCGTAGTGACGGATCCGGTCAGTGGAAAGGAAGGCGTTGGTCGATTTGGATGGAAGGCGCAACATGCTTCCATTTTGGGGTTTTCAGCGGACGCGTATTTGAACGAGATGGGTATCACGAATCGCTTTTTTCCGACGGAAAATGCTCCGAACGGGGATGCGGCTTTGCTGGCTCGCGCGGATGTGGTGGCCGATCCGGAAGACCCTGCGAATGGGGTGACGGAGAAAGGGGATATCGACCGAGCGGCGGATTTCATGCGGTACCTCGCGCCGATTCCTCGGGCGAAAGCGACGGCGCGGTCTGCTGCGGGGGAGCGGACCTTTGGAACGATTGGATGTGCGAAGTGCCACACTCCCGCGATGAGCACGGGAGCGCATCCGGTCGCTGCGTTGGCGAACAAGCGAGTCGAGCTGTACTCGGACTTGTTATTACACGACATGGGGAGCTTGGGTGACGGGATGCCGCAAGGGGCTGCGGGTGCGCGTGAAATGCGCACGGCGCCGCTCTGGGGGTTGCGGTTGCGGGACATGTACCTTCATGACGGGCGTGCCGTCACGGTGGACTCCGCGATTCGGGCGCATGATGGCGAAGCGCGGATGGTGAAAGAGCGGTACGTGGCCCTGAAGGAAGCGGACCGCGCGGCGTTGCTGGAGTTTCTGGGAACCTTGTAGGGAGGTTGTTTTGGGAACGGACTGGCCGGTTGGCGGATGCGCTGACCGGCCGGTTATTTTTTTGTGTGACGTTTCAGGCTGGGCGGGCTGGTGTGAGCGGGATGGTGGTGTTCCTCGTCTCGAAGGTGAGATCGACGATGAGTCCGTGGGGCTGAGCGTTGCGCAGAGCGACGGTGCCTCCGCAGGCTTCGATGCACCGCTGGACGATGGCGAGTCCGAGCCCGAATCCGCCTGAATCGCGGCTACGGGCGTTTTCCGGCCGAAAGAAGGGATCGCAGAGGCGGGGCAAGAGATGCTCGGGAACGCCTGGGCCATTGTCGCGGATGGAGAGAATGATTCGCCGCTGGGTTCGGGTTGCGGCGATATGGATTTCGGATTGTTCGCCTGCGTAACGGAGGGCGTTTCGTAAGACGTTGGCGATGGCGCGCTTTGCGAGGCGAGCGTCGGCTTCGACGGTGAGGTGGTCCGGAACGGCAATCGTCACGGGCGTCCCGTAGCATTCTTGGGTGCAGGCGTCGGCGACGAGGTCTCGGAGGGAGAGGGTTTCAATGTTGAGTTGGGCGCGTAATCCGGCGCGGGTGAAGGTGAGCAGTTCTTCGACAAGACGTGTCATGGCGGCGGTTTCCTCGCGAACATCCTGAATCTCACGCTGGAGCTCTGGGCCGGCGCGTTGTTCGAGAACGCTGAGAGACCACTCCATGCGCGCGAGGGGTGAGTTGAGTTCGTGGGCAATGTCGCCGAGGAAACGCTTTTGTCCGGTGACGAACTCTTCCAAGCGGTCGGCGAGTTGGTTGAGTGAGTCGGAGAGGCTGCATAGCTCTTCGGGGCCACGGACGGAGGCGCGGCTGTCAAAATGGCCTGACGCGATGTTTCCGGCAAAGCGGCGGATTTCTCTGAGAGGCACTGTGATGCGGCGCACGAGTGGAATCCAGAAAAGGGCTGATGCGAGGAGTACCGCGATGCCGATCCAGAGCGGAGTCAGCTCGACGAGGAGTCCGCCAACGCGAAATGAATCGGATGCCAGCAACAGAGTGGTGGGACCGCGGTTGGTGTGCCCTTCTTCGGCGCGTGGAAGGCGGGCGCCGATCCAGTAGAGTCCGTCCGCACGAATGGCGAAGTGGCGTGGGGGAGGACCTTCGGGGGGGTGGTGTGCTTCGGGCGGAGGGTCGTGGGGACGCGGGGGTGCTTCGCGAATTTTCTTCACCACGGATTCTGGAATGGTTGGGAGGGAGCCGGCTTGGAGGGAGCCGTCGTTGCGGCAGAGTCCGGCTCGGGCTGCGTAGGTGGCAGCGATTCGTTCGAGCGGCTCACTCCATCGGTTGCGCGGGAGTCCTCCGATTTCGTCGGAGCATTCGACTGCGAGTGCGCTCACGCGATTTCCGGCTTCACCTTCGAGCAACGCGCCGAGCACGGGTTGAATTTTGGAGGCGAGGATGAGCAGTGCTGCTGCGGAGAGAAGCAACGCGTTGAGGATGAACCACCCAATGATTTGGGGGCCGATGGGAAGCGCGAAAAACCGGCGTTTGGCGGGAGGCAGTGGCGTGGGTTCAGGCGGCATCGGGATCGATGAGTGAGTAGCCAACGGAACGAATGGTTCGGATATGGCGCGGCTCCTTGGGATCGTCGTTTAACTTTTTCCGCAGCTGTGAGATGTGCACGTCGATGGAGCGATCAAAGACTTCGTAATCACGATGTCGGATTTCATCGAGAAGGGCCTCTCGGGTTTTCACGCGGCCCGGTGCTTTGGCAAGTGCGAGAAGCAAATCGTATTCAACTGCAGTGAGTTGAAGTGGGGTGTCATCGAGTTGGGCGGCGCGTGTGGCGGGACAAATCCAGAGTTTACCGACGCGAATCGCGGGTTCTGAGGTAGGGCGTTCTCGCCGGGCGGCGCGACGTGTCACGGCCCGGAGGCGTGCCAGCATTTCGCGCGGGGAAAGTGTTTTCGGGAGATAATCATCTGCTCCGAGTTCGAGTCCGACGATGCGGTCGGGTTCCTCGGAAAGGGCGGTGAGCATCAGAATGGGAACGTCGTTTTCTTTGCGGATGCGTTTCAGCACTTCGAAGCCGTCGATGCCAGGGAGCATCATGTCGAGAAGGATGGCGTCCCACGTTTCGGTTAGAGCGGCCTGCAGGCCGTCGGTGCCGGTGTGGGCGGTGGAGACGTGGTAGCCCATGGGGGCGAGGTAATCGCTGATCAGGCGACACAGTTTGCGGTCATCATCGATCAGAAGAATTCGGTGGGGCGCTGCGTCCGGTTCAGTGTGATTGGACATTGCAGGTGAGGTGGTTGTGCGCGCTGGCAGCTAGGGCAGGGCGGGCGAATCCGGCGCGGAGTTGGTGAGGGATCGATGGTGAAAGAGTTCGCGAATGACTTCCTCGACGCTGGGGTCTTGAACATTGAAGTCGGTGATGGGCAGTTGCGCGAGGAGGTTGCGACACGTTTCTGCAACGTCTGCTCGGGGGATACGCAGTCGTGCGGTGAGGCCGGAGTGTTCGATGATGGATGCTTCGGGAAGGTCGGCGCGTGCCACGTCCCGGCTGAAGGAGAGGTCGATTTGTTTGTGGGCGGAGAACCGGTCGACGATGGTGGCGAGAGGGCCGTCGTAGAATAGTTTTCCGTGATCGATGATGATGACGCGTTGGCAAAGTTCCTCGATATCAGCCATGTAGTGGCTGGTGAGCATGGTGACGATGGGATGTTCGCGATGGTAAGTGCTGAGGAAGTCGCGCACGCGCTTCTGCGAGGTGACGTCGAGGCCGATGGTGGGTTCGTCGAGGAAAAGGACTTTTGGGCGATGGAGCAGGGCGGCGATGAGCTCCATTTTCATGCGTTCTCCGAGGGAGAGTTCGCGGACCATGACGTCCATTTTGTCGGCAACGTCGAGGAGTTCCGCGAGGGTGGAGACGGTGGACTGAAAGTCGTGGCGGGGGATTTGGTAGATGACGCGGTTGAGTTCGAGGGATTCGCGAGCGGGGAGATCCCACCAGAGGGCATTTTTTTGGCCCATGAGGAGCGAGAACTGGCGTTTGAACGCGTCCTTTCGGTCCCATGGGGTGAAGCCCAGTACGGAGGCCGTCCCTGAGGAGGGTTGGAGGAGGCCGGACAACATCTTGAGCGCGGTGGTTTTACCGGCGCCGTTTGGGCCGAGGAACCCGACGGTTTCGCCGGCGTTGATGTCGAACGAGATGGTGTCGACGGCTCGAGTGTCCGTGTGTTCGCGGTGGAAGAGGCCTTTGACTGCACCGAGGAGGCCGGGCGCTTTCCGGTAGGTGCGGTAGACCTTGGACAGGTCGCGGACAGAGATGGCGGGTTGCGCCATGGCGGGTTTAGGAGGTGGCCTGCGCGCGTGCGGTGTCGCGTCCCCTCTTTTGTGCGAGGGACTCTTTGATTTTTGCGACGGCAGCTTCCGGGGTGACGCCGTGTTTTTTGCGGAGGATTTCGACGGCGCCGTGTTCGATGAATTCGTCGGGCCAGCCGATGCGGACGACGGGGGTCTGGATGCTGGCGTTTGACAGGTGTTCGAGGACGGCGGAACCGAAGCCGTTGGTGACGGTGTGTTCTTCGAACGTGCAGAGGACGGCTGCTGAGCGGGCGAAGAACTCGAGGGTTCCGGTGTCGAGGGGTTTGATCCAGCGCGGGTTGATGACGGCGGCGGGAATCCCTTCCGCTTCAAGGAGGCGAGCGGTTTCCGAGGCCATGGAGCAGAGGTTGCCGAGGCCGAGGAGGGCGACGAAATCGTGACTCACGGGGGAGTGCCGGATGATTTCCGCTTTGCCGACTTCGAGAAGTTTTGGTTGGGCGGACGGGGTGGCGCCGGTGCCGGTGCCGCGTGGGTAGCGGATGGCGATGGGGCCGGCATTGTAGTGGTTCATCGTCCACAGCATGTCAACGAACTCGGCTTCGTCCTTGGGGGTGCAGAAGACGAGGTTGGGCACGTGGCGGAGGTAGCCGATGTCGAAGAGGCCGTGGTGGGTCGGGCCGTCGTCTCCGGAGAGGCCGCCGCGGTCCATGCAGATGGCGACGTTCAGGTTTTGCAGGGCGATGTCGTGCACGATCATGTCGTACGCGCGTTGCATGAAGGTGGAGTAGATTGAGAGAAATGGTTTCATGCCACGCGTCGCCATACCTGCGGCGAAGAGCGCGGCGTGTTCCTCTGCGATTCCAACGTCGAAATACTTTGAAGGATGCGCTTTAGCGAAGTGCGCGAGTCCGGTTCCGGTTGGCATCGCGGCGGTGACGGCCACGAGGCGGTTATTAGATTCGGCGAACTTGGAAAGGGTGCGTCCGAAGATTTCCGAGTAGGTCGGAGTGGAGGTGGGCTGGGTGGCTCCGGTGACAGGTTCGAAGCGACCGAGGCCGTGGAACTTGTCGGGTTTTTCGAGTGCGGGTGCATAGCCTCGTCCCTTTTGGGTGAGGACGTGGAGGATGACCGGTTGATTCTGGGTTTTGAGGAAGTCGAACGTTCGGGTGAGGAGATTGACGTCGTGCCCGTCGACGGGGCCGTAATAGTGGAAGCCAAGTTCTTCGAAGATGACGGAGGGAACGAGGAGGCTCTTCATTCCTGATTCGATGCGGTGGGCGAAGTCGAGCGCGTTTTGGCCGCCGATCATTTTGACGAAGTGTTCGGCTTTTTCGCGGAGGTGGTGGTAGGTCGGGTGTGTGGCGATTTTGCTGAAGTAATCGGCAATCGCCCCGACGTTTTTGGCGATGGACCATTCGTTGTCGTTGAGGACGACGATGAGTCGTTTGGTGTGTTCCTTGGCGTTGTTGAGGGCTTCGAAGCTGACGCCGCACGTGAACGCTGCGTCGCCGGCGACCACCACGACGTGTTCATCGCCGCCGAGGAGGTCGCGTGCGGAGGCCATGCCGACGGCGGCGGACAGAGCGGTTCCGGCGTGTCCGGCGCCGTAGCAATCGTGTTCGCTCTCGGAGCGGAGGAGGAATCCGTTCAGCCCTTCGTACTGCCGGATGGTGTCGAACCGGTCTAGGCGACCGGTGAGCATTTTATGAACGTAACCTTGGTGGGAGACGTCGAAAACGAAGCGATCTTTTGGGGTGTTGAAGACGCGGTGGAGGGCGATGGTCAATTCGACAACGCCGAGGTTGGGCCCGAGATGTCCGCCGACGGAGCGCGGATTTTCTTCGGAAAGAACGCGAATGAGTTCGTCGCGGATTTCCTGAGCGAGTTGGGGAAGGTCGTTTTGCGCGAGCGCTTTGACGTCTGCGGGTGAGGAGATGCCGCTGAGCAGGGTGGGGCGGGACATGGTGTTGGGTCGGGACGGTTTTAGAAGAGGCGGATTTCGTCAGATGAATCCTCGGCGGGGCTTTGAGATTGCCGGCGGGCGCGTGGTTTTTCGGAGCTTTCGGCTGGGGCTGTTGCGGTTGCGGTCGCGGATTCGGAGCGTGCGTCGCGGGTGATGGTTTCGATGCGGCGTTCCGCGGCGGAGAGACGTTCCATGCAGATGCGAACGAGGCGTGTTCCTTCCTCGTATCGGGCGAGGAGTTCGTCCAGCGCGAGGCGGTCACCTTCCATATCGGCGACAATATCGTCGAGTCGCTGGAGGGCGTCTTCGAAGGAGGGGCCGGTATTGGGATCGGGAGCCTTGGACATGGAAAGAGGATGGCGGTGGCTGGGGTTCAGGGAAAGCGGGAAGCCGCGTTAAGACAGGGCGGGTTCGGTATCGGGCTCGACCCATTTGCCATGTTCTTGGATAAGGTCGCGCAGGCGTTCGACGGCTTCTGTTTCGGCGATGTTGAACTTTACGGGGGATCTGCCGACGTAGAGGTTGACCTTGCCGGGTGCGCCGCCGACGTAGCCGAAGTCGGCATCTGCCATTTCACCGGGGCCGTTGACGATGCAGCCCATGATGGCGATTTTGACCCCTTTGAGGTGGGCGGTAGCGGATTTGATTCGGGCGGTGGTTTCCTGGAGATTGAACAACGTTCTTCCGCAGCTTGGGCATGCGACGTAATCGGTTTTGAAGGAACGGGATCCCGTTGCTTGAAGAATGTTGTATGCGAGGCGCAGCGAGGGAACGCCTTTGCCTGCGGTTCGGAGCCACAGGGCGTCTCCGATTCCGTCGCAGAGGAGGCTTCCGAGGTTGGATGCTGCGTCGAGCATGATGTCGCAGGACGGCGGGGAGCTCGGGTCGAGCGTGTCTTTGAGAAGGATGGGTTGGCGTGTCGGCACACGGGCGGCGAGGAGGCGGAATGCTCCGATGAGCGGGAGCGGTGTGTGGTCGGCGACGGTAATGACGCGTTGGTCGCCGGCCTCGAGTGCAAGTGCGATACTGCTGGGGTCGAGGGGATTGACCGGTAGCGCGTCGATGTCCTCGGGGGTGAGTTCGGGGAGCAGGGGTGCGTCGGGACCCGAAGATGGGAGGCTTTCGCGCGGGACACGTGAAACGACACGAATCGGGTGAGCGCTTCCGACGGGGTACTCTTTGAAGGGCGCTGTCGCGGTTTCGCGCCGCTGGTAGGTGAAGGGGTCGAAGGGCAGCGTCGCCATCGGAAGCGGGTTGGCGTTCGTTTCGAGCGGGAGTTCTCGGATGCGGGCGAGTTCGCGGGCGACGGGGATTTCGTGAATGGAATCCTCGGTGAGAGACACGCGGATGGTGTCGCCGATTCCGTCCGCGAGCAGGCTGCCAATGCCGACGGCGCTTTTGATCCGTCCGTCGTCGCCGTCTCCTGCTTCGGTGACGCCGAGGTGGAGTGGATAGTTCCAGTCGTGGCCGAGTTGGTCGAGGCGCGCTGCGAGCAGGCGGTATGCGCCGATCATGACCTTTGGATTACTGGATTTCATGGAGAACACGAAGTCGTGGAAGCCTTCGTCGCGAGCAATCCGAGCAAACTCGAGGGCGCTTTCCACCATGCCTTCGGGGGTATCGCCGTACCGGTTCATGATTCGGTCGGACAGAGAGCCGTGGTTGGTGCCGATGCGAAGGGCGACTCCGCGTTCTTTGCACTGGCGAACGAGTGGGATGAAGCGCTCGCGAATGCGATCGAGTTCCAGAGCGTACTCAGCGTCGGTGTATTCACGGACGTCGAACTTCTTTTTGTCAGCGTAGTTACCGGGGTTAATGCGAACTTTTTCGACCCACTTCGCCGCTTCTGCAGCGGCTTCCGGTTTGAAATGAATATCCGCAACGAGGGGCACGGTGATGCCGAGGTTGCGGAGCCCTGACGCGATGTGTTGGAGGTTCGCGGCGTCTTTGACAGTGGGGGCGGTGATGCGAACGATTTCGCAACCTGCGTTCACCAAATCGACGGTTTGCTGGATGCAGGCCGCCGTGTCCATGGTGTCGCAGGTCAGCATGGACTGGATGCGCACGGGGTTGTTTCCGCCAATGGCAACGTCACCGGCGCGGACGGTGCGTGTGGGGCGGCGAAGGCGTGGGAAGAGGCTCAGCGGAGGTTGCGTGGGCTGGGTCATTTTGACGGGGCCGGCTGGGTTTGATTTCCGGTGGGTGCCGCTGCGGGTTGCGTGGCGGAGGGCGCCGCTGCCGGTGCTGCGGACTTGTCCTTGCGGCGGTTGAAGAAATCGGTGACGTCGAAGAAGGTGAGGTAGGCCATGAAGGCCATGGCTGCGACGGCGCAACTCGTTTGAAGCCAGCCGAGGTATTTTGGGTTGAAGGGTTTCCGTCTGATGCTTTCGATGAGGGCGAGGGTGATGTGGCCGCCGTCGAGAACGGGGAAGGGAAGCAGGTTGGCGAGTGCGAGGTTCACGTTGAAGAAGACGGAGAACGCGAGCGCGAGGAGCCAGCCTCCTTCGTTTTCAAAAATGCTGTAATAGACCTTCATGATGCCGACGGGTCCGCTGAAGTGTTGGGCGCTTACGTCGCTGCGTTTCGCAAACAACGCATCGAGCATGTTGACGATGGAAAGGACGGCGTCGCGGATTTGGTCGGACGGTAGCGGATGCATGATGGAGCGGTGTCCCCATTGGAGACCGGGTTCCGCGATCCAGTTGGGTTGGGACGGGTGCGGGGTTGGGACGAGGGTCAGTGTGGTTTCCGTATGATTTCGCCGGACGACGAGGTGATTGGGTTGGCCGGTGTGCCGCGCGAGTTCGTTGTACCCGTCGAGGACGTTGAACACTGGGGTGTCGTTGACCTTGAGGAGGAAGTCACCTTTCTGAAAACCGGCTTGTTCGGCGGGGGAGTTGGCGAGGACGCCGTCGATGTTGGGAATCTGGCGCGGGCCGATACCGACGGTACGGAGTTCTTTTCGTTTCCAGCCTGGTCCTTCGGCTTTGGACCAACCGGAGTGGATAGCGAGGGGTTCGCCTTTTCGTTCGATGTCGAACCGGATGGTTTCGCCTTCGCTTCGAACGATGTGCCATTTGACGGAGCGAAGCGGGCCCATGAAGCGGTCGACGGGGTGTCCGTCCACGGCTTTGATGGTGTCGCCGGGTTGGAGTCCAGCAGCGGCTGCGGGGCCCTTTGGGTCGACGAAGCCGATTTCGGTGCTGTTTTCGAAATCGTTGACGGGTTTGCCGACGGACCACACGACAACGGCGAGGGCGATGGCGAAGAGGAACGAGAAGAGCGGTCCGGCGAAGGCGACGATGATTTTGTCGAGAGCCGAGATGGGGGGCAGGGGTTCTGCGGGGGCGGCGTTTTCTCCATCGGGTTGGGATTCGCTTTCGCCCTCGATGAGGTCCATCGGGGCGAGTTGGGGGAGCTTGACGAACCCGCCTGCAGGGATGGAGCCCAAGGAGTACCACACGCCGTTAAACTGCTTTTTCCAGAGCGGTTTGCCGAACCAAACGCCAAACTCTTCGATGTGGAGTCCGCGCCAGCGAGCGGCGAGGAAGTGCCCGATTTCGTGGACGATGATGATGAGGTTGAAGAGCAGGACGACGCTGCCTGCGGTGGTCAGAATGTTGAGAAGTTTGGGGAGCATGGGAGGCCTAGGGGAAGGGGGGTGGTTAGGAGTCTAGCACGGTTGTAGCGGAGCGGCGCGCGTCGTGATCTGCTTGGATGAGCGCGTCGAGACTTGGTTCGTGACAGGGGGTGTGGGCTTGGAGGACGCGGTCGACGGTTTCCCAGATGGCGGGGAAGGAGCATTGACCGGAGAGGAAGCGTTCGACGGCGACTTCGTTGGCGGCGTTGAGCACGGCAGGGTAGGTGCCGCCGGAGGCACCGGCGTGGCGCGCGAGGTTGAGGGCGGGGAAGTCGAGGTGGCGGGGTGCCTCGAACTCGAGTTTGGCGAGCGCGGGGAAATCGAGTGGCTGGAGGCGATTGGCGAGTCGGTCGGGCCACGTGACGGCGTATTGAATCGGGAAGCACATGTCCGTGGTGGACAGTTGCGCTAGGACGGAGCCGTCCACGAACTCGACCATGGAGTGGACGATGCTTTGTGGGTGGACCACGACGTCGACGCGGTCCATTTCAACTTGGAACAGCCAGCGTGCCTCGATCATTTCGAGGCCTTTGTTGAACAGGGTGGCAGAGTCGACGGTGATTTTGCGGCCCATGGTCCACGTGGGGTGGCGGAGGGCTTGGGCTGGGGTGACGCGGGCGAGTTCCTCGGCGGGAGTTTTTCGGAAGGGGCCTCCGCTGGCGGTGAGAATGAGGCGCTGGATGTGGGAGGCAGGGCGTCCTTCGAGGCACTGGAAGATGGCGTTGTGTTCCGAGTCTACGGGCAGGACTTGAACTCCTTTGCGGCGTGCTGCTTCCATGACAATGCCGCCTGCCATCACGAGGATTTCCTTGCTGGCGACGGCGATGTCCTTACCCGCTTCGATTGCGGCGAGGGCGGGGTGGAGTCCGGCGGTGCCGACGATTGCGATGAGGACCAGATCGACGGAGGGAAGGGTTGCGAGGGTGGTGAGCGCTTCGGGGCCGTCGAGGACAGGTGTGGGGTGTCCTGCGAGCGCGGTGCGGGCGGTTGCGGCGGCTTTGGGGTCGACGAGCGCGGCGGCTTCGGGTTTCCAGAGGCGAACTTGTTCGAGGAAGGTGTCCGTGCTGCGCAGGGCCGCGAGGGCGGTGACGCGCATGCGTTCGGGGAGGTCAGCGGCGACTTTGAGTGCGCTTTGGCCGATGGAGCCGGTGCACCCCAGGATGGCGACGTTGCGCTGGCGCGGGGGTGTTATCGGGGGGTTCATGCGGGGCGGGTGGCGTAAACGAGGTAGGCGTACAGGAGGGGCGCGGTGAAAAGGAGCGAGTCGATGAGGTCGAGGGCGCCCCCGATTCCGGGAAGCATGGAGCCGGAATCCTTGATGCCGGTTGCGCGTTTAATGAGGGATTCGGCAAGGTCGCCGATCACGGCGACGAAGCCGAAGAAGGTGCCAAGGGTGATGGCGATGCCCGGGGTCAGCAGGGAAAGGCGTTCCGGAAAAAGGGTGATGAGGCCCCAGGCGCCGAGGGCGGAAAAGGCCAGCGCCCCAGCGAAGCCTTCCATGGTTTTCTTCGGGGACACATGGGGAATCATCGGCGTTTTGCCCACGAGCGAGCCGGTGATGTAGGCGCCGCAGTCGGAGAACTTGGTCGTGATACAGAGAAACAGGAGGTAGTAGTGGCCGGCGAGGGAGCCGTCGGGGTTCCGAGGAACGATGTAGAGGATTTTTCCAAAAAAGGAAAAAAGCAGGGGGGCGTAAAGGATTCCAAAAACCGTGAGTGCAACCGCATGCAGCGAATCCTCGATCCGGAACTGAATGGCGAGGCGGCGGAAAAAGACCGCAAGAATCGAGAATGAGACGAAGACGACGTCGAATAGGAGCGCGGCGTTTTGTCCGTGTTTTTGGGTGAGGAAGAGGTCGCCTAAGATCAAAACGGTGCCGAGGGCGAGGGCGAGTCGGCCATTGTGAGGCAGTTTTGCCGCGTCGAGCGCGCGAAAGTATTCGCGGGTGCCGATGAAGGGAAGGATGACCAACAGCGCCCAGAAGCCGGGTTCATAGGCGGTGGCCATGATGGAGCCGGCGGCGAGCCAGAGTCCGGCGGTACTGGTGAGCCGCGAAAGAAAGGTACGGAGCGCCGGAGTCATGGGTCGGTGGTGGAATCGAGGAGTTTCTCTTCCGTAAGGGGATTCGTCGAGGAAAAGGGGGGCGGGGGGGAGTTAGCGAATTGACTCAAATGAAAAGACACCGAGCGGGAGTCTCAGACAGGTAGCAAAAGGATACGTTGCCTCAATGAAAAGGACACCGTGGGGAGGTGCCTTTAAAAATGAGTCAAAAGAGTCG
>JBEEPE010000365.1:0-10467 GCA_041191265.1 Verrucomicrobiota bacterium
GTGCGCGAAGCCGGACTTCGTGCGTCCAGCGCCTTCATCATCACGAGTCCCGAAATCTCGGCCCTTTACCTCGGAACCTTGCACGACGCACTCTCCCACGCAGGGTTCAACGCCATCGCAACCCACACTGTTCCAGCCGGTGAAGCAGGCAAAAACTGGGACGAGTTTTCTCGCTGCTGCGCGTCGCTCCTCGAGGAGTTTCCCGACGCAGGTTCAACACCGGTCGTCTTCCTGCTGGGGGGAGGCGTGATCGGAGACCTCGGCGGGTTTGCGGCCGCCGTATTCCGACGCGGGGTGCCTTTCGTCCAAATACCCACCACGCTCCTTTCCGCAGTTGATTCGAGCGTCGGAGGAAAAGTCGCAGTCAACTTCGGCGGCGTAAAAAATATCATGGGCGCGTTCTCCCAGCCCCGCCTCGTACTGTGCGATCCAAATACCCTCCAGTCCCTCAGCGATCGCGAACTCCGCTCAGGTTGCGCCGAGGTCATCAAATACGGGTTCGTCTGCTCTGCCGCACTCCTCAACCGCCTCGAATCCGGCGACCTCCAACGCCTGCTCCAACGCGAACCGGAAACGGTCACCTCCATCATCCGCGACTGCGTTGCGCTCAAAGCTGCCGTCGTCGCGAAAGACGAGTTCGACAAACTCGGCATCCGAAATGTCCTCAACTTCGGACACACCATCGGCCACGCCCTCGAACTCAGTGCCGACTACCAACTCACACACGGAGAAGCCATCTCCATCGGCATGCTCGCCGCCACACGCCTCTCCATCCGCTTGGGCCGCTGCGGAACCGACATCCTCAGCCGCCTCCAAAACCTTCTTTCCACCGCAAATCTGCCCTCCACCTTTCCCTCGTCTGAAGGTCTTTTTGAACGCATGGACCGCGCACTGCGTCTCGATAAAAAGTTTCGCGACGGGAAAAATGTATTCGTCCTTCCAACGCTCCCCGGCGAGTGGAAACAGGAAGAAGACATCCCCTGGGAACTCGTCCACGAATCGATGCGAGAGTGCCTCGCTTGAAGCGTGCAACAGATTCAAACCCATTCCATTCAATCAACATCCATCGACATGCCGACCTACGAATACGAATGCACAAAGTGCAAGAAGACGTTCGAAACGTTCCAGTCCATGAAGGACGACGCACTCAAAACCTGCCCGAAAGACAAGTGCCGCATGCGCTCGTGGGGCAAAGGAAAGGTTTCACGCTGCCTTGGCTCCGGCGCAGGCCTCATCTTTAAGGGCAGCGGCTTCTACATCACCGACTACCGCTCCGAAGGCTACAAGTCGGCATCGAAAACCGACTCCGCAGCCGCCTCAGGCGGAAGCAGTTCTGACAGCGGATCAGCCGGCGGCAAGTCCTCCGGAAAATCAGACTCCGGTTCCAAAAAAAGCACCCCGAAACCCGAGTAAAAGGAATGCCGCGCCTCCCCCGAACTCCACCGCGCAAAGAAAAGCTCAGGGGAGACGCCACTCCAAAAAAGGGGCCGTCGGCGGCGGACCCTCCCCCGAGCCACAAAAGCCACGGGTGGAACCAACTGCGGATTTTTGCCTTGAGCGCTATCGCGCTTTGCGCGACGGCGGGATACCTCACTTACCGTCTCTGCCAGACGCCTCAAAACTGGCCGCTCTTCCCGTTGGCAGAGGTGGGCCAATGGCCTCTCGAACAAAAGCTCTACAACTCGCTCAGCACCGACCGCGCATCAACCCTCGAAGTCTCCGTCATCGACATCAATCGCCACCTCGCACGCCACCTTCTCGCCCACCCCGCCATCGGAGCAAAATCACCCTCGCTCGAAGCGGTCCATGTGTCCGGTCATGCAAACCAACCGGAAATTGCCGCCCGATTCCGCTGGAAACTCTTTCCACTGCACCTTCGCGCAACCGCATCACGCACACCAAAGGAAAACCGTGATAGCCAAGACACTAGCTATTCCATCACCGAAATCTCCATCGGAACGCTTCGCATCCCCGAAGCGGTGAGAACCCCAGTCCTCAATTGGTTCAACCCGCTCATGGCCACTCTCAAACGGGAAAAATACCTCCTCAAACGGAGTGTAAACATCGTCACAAAGCCGGAAGCCGTGCTGTTCAACGTCAGAGCAAACCCTGTCTCCTCAAATCAAACCTCATCCCCCAAAACCCCCGAGAAACCATCGGCGGCCGCCCCCTTCACAAACCCAGCCAAAGCGCCATCCCCCAACCCCAACGTTCCCAAAGCGCTCCCGACCGTTCCCAAACCCCCGCCCAAAGCCGAACGCGTCCCATGATCCACCGCACCTCCCCCCTGACGCTCGCAATCGCAGCCTGCCTCAGTCTCCTCACGGCAGCCGCCTCCATCCCCATCGGAGAATCCACCCTCACCCTCCCGTCAGCTCCTCCCCAAGCCGCTGCGGACGAAGTGAAAGCACGACTTCACTCGATCGAAAACCCGCCCCCCTTCAACCCCGCAAACGAATCGGTCATCCTCCACCTTCCGCCCTCCTACACCCCCTCTCAACCGCACGGCCTTCTCATCTGGATCTCTCCCACCGATTCACCCCGCCTTCCCAAAGAGTGGCTCGAAGTACTCGCCAAAAAACAAATCGTCTTCGCCGGCGCAAACCGCTGCGGTAACCCGCGTAACATCTTCGATCGCCTACGAATGGCAGTCACCATCAATGCCGAAATCCGCAAACAACTCCACATCGACGGACGCCGCGTCTACGCCGCTGGATTCTCCGGAGGCGGCCGCGTAGCAAGCATGCTCGGTGTCGCGTGGGCCGACATGTTCAGTGGAAGTGTCCCGTTCATGGGAGTGAACTTCTATACCGACCTCCCCTCCGCCGACGGACGGAAAACTTACGCGCCCCAATACATCCCAGATGATTCTGTCCTCGAACTCGCAAAGCGCGCCACCCGCCACGTATTGGTGACTTCCGATCAGGACTTCAACCGAGCGGACACTAACATCGTCTTCGAGAAAGGATTTCGCGCGGAGGGATTTGCCAATGTGCAACTTCTCCAAGTTCCAGACATCGGCCATAAAATGCCCTCTGCCGCATGGTTCGAGAAGGCGCTTCATCTTCTGGAAACCTCCTCAAAAAAACCATGAGCCCCTTGCCGACGACAAAGGTTCGCCTAACCCAATCGAGGTACCACAAGCCATGAACCCACCAGCCCGCGTGACCGACTTATTGCCCCACGCCATCACGGCCAGAGACCGCGCCCACGCTCCTTACTCAGGATTCCAAATCGGCGCAGCCGTCCTCGCCGATGGCCTCATTTTTACCGGCGCGAACATCGAAAACTCGGCATTCGGCCTCACCAACTGCGCGGAACGCACCGCCGTGTTCAAAGCCATCTCCGAAGGGGCGCGCTCCATCACCGCCGTCGTCGTGGTGGCCGACTCCGTCGAGCCCATCGCGCCGTGCGGCGCCTGTCGGCAAGTCCTCGCCGAGTTCTGCCCTCCCGATGCCCCCGTCCTGATGGCCAATCTCCACGGAGAAACACGCATCTCAACCATCGCTAAACTTCTTCCCGGTGCCTTCCCCCACGTCCATCCCCCACCCGACCACTCCTGAGCATCGACTTCACCGCCCCCCTCACCGCACGCCTCTCGACGTCATGCCTCCGACGACCACCCATTCCATCCACTGGGACGAGTTCCACCGTGACTCGCGTCAGCTTTGCAACCGGCTCTCCAGCGTGCGCTCATGGTCCCGCATTCTCGCCATCGCGCGAGGCGGACTGATTCCAGCCGGCATCATCGCCCGCGAACTCGACATCCGCGAAACTCACGTGCTCTGCGTAAAAAGCTACCTCGGTGAAACCGCATCCGGACCCGCCAACCGCCGTGACGACGTACAGTTTCTCAGCCCCATCCCAACCGGTGATGGCTCGGGTTGGCTCGTCATTGATGACCTCGCAGACACCGGCGCAACCATTCGAACCATCCGCAATCACCTTCCCAAGGCCTGCTACGCAGCAATCTACACGAAACCTGAAGGCCGCAGTGCTCTCGACCATTTCGTTCAAGAGTTTCCGCAGGACTGTTGGCTCAACTTCCCGTGGGACCTCGAACCCACCTACGCCCCACCCCTCGCCGACCGAACCCATGCCCCAAGCTAGCAACCTTGTCCCCAACCCCAACAAACCCCTAGGGTCACACTCTGGGAAGATTCCTGCCCTAACCAAGCGTGCTTCCTCACCGATCCACCTCCCGTCAATGCCCCCGACTTCCTGCTCCCGGTTTCTCACCTTCCTAGCGTTCTGGACGATGTCCGCGCTCGCCAATGCGAATCAGCCCCCGCAAACCGACGCACCTTCAGCCGTTCTTCCTCAAAAACACCGCGCCGTCCTCGAAGAACACTGCTCAAACTGTCACAACGCAGAAAAACAAAAGGGCAATTTCCGCATCGACGATCTCCCGCAATCCATCGCCGATAGCCGTTCCGCTGAACGGTGGCAGAAAATCCTCAACGCCATCAACTCAGGCGAAATGCCCCCCGAGGACGAAAAACAACTGCCTTCCGCCGCCAAAGCGGACCTCCTCGACGACCTTGCGCAAACCATTGTCGCCGCACGCAGAAATCTGGGCGACTCGCGCGGCGTCACCACCATGCGTCGCCTCAACCAACGCGAATACCGCAACTCCCTTCACCATCTGCTCGGCGTCCGAATTAACGTCAACGAACTGCCCGCCGACACCGCCGCAAACAGTTTCGACACCGCTGGTTCCAACCTGTTCATGTCCGGCGACCAGTTCGAACAATACCTCGAACTCGCCCGCGAAGCCCTGTCCGAAGCGTTCGAACGACACGACAACGCCAACACCAAAAAAAAATCACGCTTCGAAGCCGAAAACGGCCTCCTCGAACGCGTGGCGAAAACCCTCAAAGAACGAATCGACGGACGCAGAAACTACATGCGCTGGAAGCGGGCGGTCGATTTGGCCATCGCAAAACCAGAAAATAAGGACGTTGCTCAAACCATCCGCGCCGAAAAGAAGGAAGATCCCCTCCACATCTACCGATTCTGGTCCAAACTCGAAGGCGCACCCTCTCCCAACGATTACGGTTTCACCGATACGCAAGCAGCTTTCCACGTCGGACTCGGTCAGTGGAACCTCGTCCCCTACCAGTCATGGTTTCTCGCCCAACCCGAGAACCGAACGGGTGGATGGCTCTCCGTCGGAGACAACTCCGTCAACTCGTACTTCTCCTTCCACGTTTACGGTTGGCCCGCCGGCGATTACGTCATCCGCATCCGCCTAGCTGGCAATGAGAAAGCAGACCCACAACGCCGCTTCATCGAGTTCGGAATGGGAAACGGGAACCCCAAACATCACGACAGCGCTCACATGGTCACCGGCACCCTCGCCGACCCGCAAACCATCGAAATCCCAGTCACCCTAAACGCAAAAGGCGGACGCTCCTTCTTCATACGTGAACGCGGCACTCAAGACGACGACTCCCAACCGGTTCGCAAGCAAGGCGCAGGTATCTCGGAAAACACTGTCGGCCCTGATTTCGCCATTTGGCTGGACTGGGCAGAAATCGAGCGGCTTCCCGCCAAACCAGCATCCCCAGGCATGGCTGCCCTTCAAAAAATCATCGGAGACCCAAGAAGCACCCCACCGCCCACGGACTTGCGCGAAGCTTTCCACGTTTTTTGCACCGAGACCTACCGAGGCGCAAAGCCCTCCGAAGAGTTCGTGAACCGACTCGTCCACGTTTACGACGATCACAGAAAAAGCGGCACCGATCACCGCACCTCCCTCAAAGAAGCGCTCGCCCTCGCGCTCGCCTCACCACGCTTTCTCTATCTCAACGAGCCGCAGCCCGCCGACCAAGTCGCGACGGAAAACACCGCTTCACCGCGAACAATACCCCCGCGCGAACTCGCTGCGCGCCTGAGCTTCCTGCTCTGGGGCCAGCCGCCCGACCGCGAACTGCTCTCCCTTGCAACATCAGGCGAACTCGCAAAACGCGAAGTCCTCCAACAACAAACCGACCGCCTCCTCAATGACCCAAAGGCCGACGGCTTCATCCAACCCTTCCTTCACCAATGGCTCCGAATGGATCGCCTCGATTTCTTCCGATTCAACACCGCCCGCTATCCTGATTTCGATCTCAGCACCAAAGACGCAGCCCGTTCAGAAGTCTACGCCACCTTCGCCCACCTCCTGCGGAACAACCTCAGCGTCCGCGAACTCCTCAAATCGCGTCACGTCGTCGTCAACGGACTCCTCGCCAACTACTACGGCATCGAGGGCGTTAACGGTGACACGTTCCGACCGGTGGAACTGCCCGCAGACTCCCCGCGCGGCGGCCTGCTCGGCATGGCCGCCATTCACGCGATGGGGAGTAACGGTGAACACAGCAGTCCCGTCGAACGCGGGGCCTGGGTGTTACGCAAGTTACTCAACGAACCACCACCACCAGCCCCGGCAAACGTTCCCCAACTCACCCGCCTCGAAGACAAACTCCTCACGACCCGTGAACGCCTTCAGCTCCACCAAGAACAGCCCCAGTGCGCAAGTTGCCACCGCCGCATCGATCCCATCGGATTCGGTCTAGAAAACTTTGATGCCACCGGACGCTGGCGAACCGAGGACGCCTACGAGCGGGCAGGCCTCGGAAAAAAGACGTGGCAAATCGATCCCGCTGGCACCCTCCATCAAGGGCCTTCCTTCGCGAGCTTCACCGAACTTCGCGACCACATTCACAGCCGCGCTGACCGCTTTGCAAAAGGGCTCAGCACCGCATTGGTCGAATATGCTCTCGGCCACCCCGCAGGGTTCTCTGACGAACCGCTCATCGAACAAATGGTCAACGACGCCTCTCAAAAAGACCTGTCGCTCCGATCGTTCATCCACTCTCTGGTCCAAAGCCGCCCATTCCAAACCAAGTGAGCCATTAACGTCAGTCTAACCCGCCCTCCTCAGCCCACTCCGATTTATGCAAACGCGACGTCACTTCCTCCGCTCAACCTCCGCCATCATCGCGCTTCCCCTGCTCGAATCCGCAGGGACACGCCGCTTCGCAAAAGCAGCAGCACCCGTCCCGCCAAAAAAGCGCATGGTATTCATTGGCATGGGGTACGGAGTTACTCAGGAGACATGGTTCCCCGATATCAAACAAACCGGCTCCGACTACAAACTGCCCCCCGGCCTAGCTCCTCTCGAACGCCACAAACCAGATTTCACCGTCATCCAAGGGCTCTCGAACCGGTACGCCGAAGACGCCCACTCAGGCAGCACCTTTTGGTTAACCGGAGCCAATCCCCACGAAGGCGGCGCAACCTTTCACAACAGCATCTCCGCAGACCAAGTGGCCGCCGCAGCGTTCGGAAAAGACACGCGATTCTCGTCACTTCAACTCAACGGCAGCGACAAAGACCTGTCCGGACCGGGCCACGGTCCAGGACTCTCCCTCGCATGGGATCACCGAGGCAAACCCATCGCCGGACTCAACACTCCTCTGGCCGCATTCCACCGATTGTTCTCCGCAGAACAGTTGCCGATAGAAGAACTGCGCCAGCGAATGAACCGGAAAAGAAGCGTGCTCGACGCCGTAACCGTCGAAGCACGCGATCTTCAGCGTGGACTGGCCAAAAATGATGTGGAGAAACTCGACGAATATTTTCAAAGCATCCGCGAGATTGAGCTCCGCATCGCAAAGGAAGATCAGTGGCAATCCATTCCAAAACCCACAGCCGCCATGGCCGCCCCCGCGGAAGGTCGTTCCGGCACGGAAGAAATCCGCGTCATGTACGATTTGATGGTCGCAGCACTTCAGACCGACAGCACTCGCGTGCTGACCTACCGCCTCCCCATCGCCAACTTGCTGACAAGCCTCGGCGTCAAAGTCGCCGCACACGACATGAGCCACTACAGCCCCGGCGAACGTCAGGAGGCCTCCCAAAAACGCGATTCCGCGAACAGCGACCTGCTCGCAGGATTACTGGACCGTCTCAAAGGCGTCAAAGAGGCGGACGGAACCCGCCTTTTCGACCACACCACCGTGGTGTTCGGAAGCAACCTCAGCACCGTTCACAACCTCACCAACTGTCCCACACTCATCGCCGGCGGAGGCTCTGGAACTCGGCTCGGATATCACCTAGTGGTCGCAAAGGACACCCCCCTCTGCAACGCGTGGCTGACCCTGCTCCAAGGAAGCGGCATCCCCTTGGAACGCCACGGCGACAGCTCCGGCACGCTCAAAGAACTCCGCGCTTGACACTCTGGAGCCCGAGTATCACCCCGCGCCTTCAGTCGCACCTCTGGCGATTCAACCCAATGCACTGAGCTTAACCTTTCATGAACCGCACCGTGAGCAAAGGAGCGCTGCGAACAATACGCCCGATTTCAACCAGACCGCAGCCCACTTCGCTTGCTCTTAAGGATGGCTCATTACGAGCCGAATAACACTGATGGAAACACCTCTGGAGTCGCCACGTAGCCATCCACAGCCGCAGTTAACATTTACCGCGAGCACCGTCACCTGCGCATCGCTCGAGCTAAATGGGGTCTCTTTCCTTCACTCGATTCAAGTTCACACCTCTCAAACTCTCCGAGGAGGAATAATCAAACTCTCGCTTTTGGATCAACGAGGCAACTCTGCACCACTTCTCGTCCGCAGCCTCGAACCTATTTCACCAAACGAGCCGCTCTCAGTGGATTTATCGGGTGTTCACCTCCCAAGCTACCTCCTACGCCAATCCACAGAGCGTGAACGAGTTGACATCATCGCATCGTTGACTACCCCCGAGGGTGCCCCAACTACCGAGGCGCGACACCCACTATCCATCATCCCCGCGTCACACTGGATTGGGACCGAATCAAATCCAGAATCCATTGCATCCTTCGTAACCCCAAACTCCCCAGCCATCGCGCAATGCCTGAGAGACGCATCGTCGTTCATCAAAGTTAAAACGGGAGATGGCGCTCTCGACGGATACCAGTCGAAGCGTGCTGACCGCGTGCACTTTCTCGCGGAAGCCTGTTTCAAATCACTTGCGGCACGCGCCATTAGGTATGTATCCGGCCAGCCAAGCTTCGAAACCCAAGGACAGAAAGTCCGCAACGCATCAGACGTACTATCCGATGGACTGGGAAACTGTCTCGACCTCAGTGTAACCCTAGCGGCTCTCATGGAAGCGTGCGGACTGAGCCCTCTTATCATCACGGGAGCCGATCACGCCATCGTGGGATTTCATGTTCAAGACAACTCCGACAATTCCGTGCTCAGTGGCTCGTCAATCATCAATCGCCTAGATCTGAGAGAAATACGCCTTATTGAGGCCACCTCCATTTGCGACGCTGCCACAAGTTTTGGAGATGCCTTGGACAAAGGAACAAAGTGGTGCCGTTCAGAATATTCAAACATCATTGCCGTAGACATCGTTGCATCACGTCGAAGTGGGTTTCATCCACTACCCGACCGCTTACAGAATCTCGATCAGGCCGCGCAATCTCCCAACCGTCTGCCGCCAGAGACAGCATGGAAAGTGGCACAACCATCCGACCTTCCAACGCGCCCAGCTTCGACACTTGCCCCCCACCAACTGCGACTCGAGAAATGGCGAAAGCGCCTACTCGATCTATCCATGCGCAACCCCTTGCTTAAAGATTCGGAGCGAAACGGTTGCGCACTTCTTATAGAGGACGAATCGGTTATCTCATTACTCGAAGACTTGCTGTGGGAGGGGAGATGGCTCCACCTCACCCCAACTCACGCCAGACAAAAACTCACAACTCAGGCCGCGATTGATGAACTAACGCGAGGGACTCTTAGATCGCCGGCCACGGCGAGCGATTTAGACCAACGTGCCAAAAAAGCGTACCGATCCGGCAAATCATCGCTTGAGGAAACCGGCGCAAGATCCCTGTTCATTGCCATCGGCTTTCTCGAATATTCCGCCGATCAGCTCGGACAAACCGTCCTCGCTCCGCTCATCCTTGTCCCCGTGGAGTTGGAAAAGGTTTCACGCTCCGAAGGGTTCAAACTTCGCGGTGCATCGGACGACCCCGTGCCCAATGTCGCGCTGATCGAGTCGCTCAAAACATCTCAAGGGGTCGACCTCGGAATCGGTAGTGGCCGAGTCTCTGAACTCGATGAAGATGAAAAAGGCCTCGACATTCCTGCCATCCTCGAACGAGTCCGAACGGCCATCAAAAATCTCCCGAAAGCGCGCGTTCATGCGGTGGCAAAGCTAGGAATCTACGCCTTCAGAAAACTCCCCCTCTTCGAGGAGCTAAGAGAGCGAGAGCACGTGCTCTCTGAACACCCAATCGTTCGATCTCTCCTAGAACGGCAGAGCGTGGAAACGCTTAACAAACAATCACTGGTACTGCCGCAACAAGTGGAAAACCTATGCAACTTCAACCAACTACACCTACCCCTCCCAGCGGACAGCTCTCAAACCGCAGCTGTCCTGTCCGCGTGTCACGGCGCCACATTCGTCCTGCAAGGTCCGCCAGGA
>JBEEPE010000366.1:0-4674 GCA_041191265.1 Verrucomicrobiota bacterium
GGTAACTCCCGTCGGCGACGTCGCGGAGGAAGTGGCGGGCGACGGGGGCTGAGACGCATTCCATGATGTTGGATGCGGGGTCGTAGCGCATGAGGAGGCCGGCGAGGCGGTTATTTGCGAAGACGGGGAGGGTGGCAGAGCCGTCTCGGATTTGGAGGGCACCGCTGAAGCGATAGACTAGGAAGTTTTGGTCTTCGAGCCAGTACCTAGCGACGTCGATGTGGGCGGTGGTCCCTTTGGTGGAACTGAGATTTCCGTTGGGTTCGAGTTGGACGGCTTCGATGGAGTCGCCGCGTTTGACTTCGGCGAGTTCGACGGGTTGGAAGGGAAAGTTGTTGGCGGAGTCTTCGGGGGTGAGGAGGGCGAGGTTGGCTTCGTAATCGATGGCGACGATTTGTGCGGGAACGCGGAAATCGCCCCGAGGGGATTCCATTTCGATGTAGGTTGCGTTTGCGAGGAAGTCCGCCGTGGTGAGGACGGCGCGTGGGAGAACGACGGTGCCGATGGCGCGTCGGGTGGCGGGGTTCTTTTTCGACCAAGGGCGGACGAAATCGAAGGCCTGAGTGGTTGCGTTGATGCGGAGGACGCTGGATTGAATATTTGCCGAAGGCTTTGGTGCGCCTTGGGGAGCAGAGTTTGCTGGGGCGGCGGGTTTCTGTGGCGGCGTTGGTGCGGGGGGCGCCGGTTGGGGTTGTTTTTCCTTTTCGCCGTCCTTTTCCGTGTCGGTTTTCTTTGGTGCTTTGATTGCAGCCAGCGGGGTGGGTTGCTGGGATGGGGAGCCCGTGTTGGATGAGGAATCCGTGGAGACCGCAGCGTGGAGGGCGGAAGCGAGGAGGAGAGCTCCGAGGGTGGCGCAGGTTTTCATGGGGTGGGAGTGGTGCGGGGGTTGAGCGGTATTAGCGATGGGCTTCCGAAAGGTTTCGGTCAGAGGTTACGCCGTAGCGGGACTGGATGCGTTGAATGGCGTCTTTGACGGCTTTGCGTTCGAGGACGAGGGGACGTCCTGATCCTCGGAAAGTGAACACATCGAACTCGGTTTCTTTGGCGACGGCAGAGGCGAGATCGTCGAGCGTCTTGATTTTGACTCCATTGACATCGTCGAGGATCGCTTCGCGAAACTCGGCGGCGTAGACATTGATGGGGTCTGGTAGGATACCGCTGAGGATGACGACGTCGGGGTTCTCTTTGTACAGCTCGCGGCTGATGTATTGGTTGAAGACGTAATCGAGGCGCGGATTTTGGAACTGGAACGCGGCCATGAGGTTGCGTGAGAGGGGTTGGAACATGAGGCCGCCGTGAATGAGGTATCTGGGCGCGATATCGAACCGATTTGACTGCATGTCAAAGGTCCAAGGGCTGTTGAAGGTGAGTTTTTGCTCCACTTTTTTGCCGTCGCGGATGAGTTCGAAGGTGAGGGTGTCGCCTTTGAACTTTCGCTCTGCGATTTCGGCCATCTGAACGCGGTCGCCATCGAGTTCGACGGTGCCGTCGGCGGCGACGGGTATTTTATCGATGGAGAGGATGACATCACCGGGTTTGAGGGAACCGTCGGCGGCGCCTGCGGCCATCACGCGGGTGACGAGGAGTCCGGTGTCTTGTCCGGGGAGGTTGAGGGCTTTTCGGAGGGCGGGGTTGAGGGTGTTGATGGTGGAGATGCTAAGATCCATGTAGCGGTCGTAGGTGCCGTCCTCGATATCCTTGAGGAAGCGTTTTACGACGGGGGTGGGGATCATGTAGCCAACGTTTTGAGCGACATCGCCACTGAAGCCTTGGAAGGCGACGCCGACGACTTTTCCGTTTTGGAGGACGGGGCCGCCGCTGTTGCCTGGGTTGATGGCGGCGTCGATTTGGATGGTGAGGTGGGAGTCGACGTTGGAATGGGCGTAGGGTCGGAAGTCGATTCGGGAGACGATGCCGCGGGTGACGGAGAGGCGTTCGCCGCCGATGGGGTAGCCGTAGACGCTGACTTCGGATTCGATTTCGGGAATGGCACCGAGTTCGAGGGGGAGGGTGTCGGTGAAGAAGGATTCGTCTTTGAGTTTGAGGACGGCGAGGTCGCAGTCGTGAGCGACGTGTTCGACCGTTGCGATGTATTTTTTTGGGTCACCTTCTTTTTCGAGGGTGAGGAAGCGTGCGTTTGAGACGACGTGGGCGTTGGTGACGACGCGCTTATTTTTTCCTGAAACGATCCATCCGGTGCCGGACCCGGTTTCGGTTGCGCCTGGGAGCCAAGGCATCTTGTAGTTGGGCTCGAGGGTGCTGTTGACGATGCGCGCGAGGCTTTTTCGAACCTTCGAGGCGTCGGTGGCGGCGTGGGTTTGTGGGAGACCCAGGGCGAGGAGGAGACTGCCGGCGAGGAGGCTGCGGATATTCATGGCGGTGTGGGGAGAAGGTGGTGCAATGGCGGTGTGTTTGCCAGCAAAACTGGGGCGGTTTTGGCGGTGTAGGGATGAGACTTCTCGGCGTGGGCACTCTGTCTGCTTTCAGAGGCGGCGATGGGAATCCGACGCTGGCTTGCACTCTTCTTGACGGGTTGGTTGGTTTTTGTTGAGGGGGCGGGATTGGTGAGCGGACAGAGCTTTGAGTATGAGGTGGCCCCGGAGGCGTGGGCGGAGGATTTTGGAAGTCACCGAGCGGTGGTGGATGTTCAGAGCGTGGGACAGGCCATTTTTGTGCGGATGCCATGGCGGCGTCGGGATCGCGACGTGGAGAAAAAGGGGGTTGTGGTGGTGCACCTTGAGACGGGGCGGAGGGTTTCGGTATTGGCGTATGGGAAGTTGGGCAGGGAGAGTGGCGAGGTGTATTTTCGTCCTGAGTGGGGCCCTGGGGAGTATGGAGTGCACTTTTTGGCTGGGTCCAAGGTGGGGGGCATTTTCAAGTATTTGGGTGTGGCTCCCTGTGAGGACAAGGACTGGGAGAGGCGGGTACGGGCGGGTAGCGGCGTTTCGGAGGTGAAGGTTGTGCGATGGGAGGCTCGAACGGTGTACGACCGGTTTTCTGAGATGGAGATTATCGCGACGGAGAGTGAGAAGAGGTTGTGGATGCGAGCGAATCAAAACAAGCGGGTGGGGGTGTTTACCGAGGATCGGCTATCGCCGGTGAGGATGGACGATGAGGTGCCGGAGCGATGGATGGCGAGCAAGCCGCGCCAGGCTTGGATTGCGCGGCGGGGGGAGAGGTATGCGTTTCAGGTGGCGGTGTGGGCCTTTCGGTTGACGGAGGAGGTTTCTGCGGTGGAGTTTTCCGATTTGCGTGGGGCGCAGGGTGCGAAGATTTCTGGGGAGGCGGCGCGGGCGCATTTGTTGGAGGGTGTGGATGCATTGGGAGCGCCGTTTCGGCGGACGGTGACGATTCCGAAGGGCAGGATTGGGAACTTTTGGTGTTCGGTGAATGTGCCGATGGATGCGGTGCCAGGGGTCTACAAAGGAACAGTGACGGTCCGTCTGAGCGGGGCAGAGTTTGCGGAGTGTCCGATTGAGCTTTATGTGGATGAGGACTTTATTGAGGAGAGTGGGGATTCCGAGCCGTGGCGGCATTCGCGATTGGCGTGGTTGGATTCCAAGCGCGGGCATGGGGGAGTTCCGTTGGCGCCCTACAAGCCGATTGAACGGGTTGGAAATACGCTACGGTTTTTGGGGCGCGAGGTGGTTTTAGGGAGTAACGGGCTCCCGATTTCTTTGGGAAGTTGGTTTGAGCCGTCGGTGACGCGGATTGGTGGTCAGCGCACGGAGCTTTTGTCGGGGCCGATGGAGTTTCTCATCGAAGGGGAGGACGGTTTTTTGGTGCCGCTGTTTGCGGAGGAGGTGAGGTTTACTCCGCGGGAATCTGGGGAAGTTGGGGGGGACGTTGGGTGGGTATCTCGCTGGGCGGGGCATGTGGGTGCGGGGCGCATTTTTCTCGAAGTGAACGGTTCTTTGGAGGCTGAGGGAAACTTGGAGTTTCGGTGCCGTCTTCAAGCTGACCGAGCGAATGTCGGTGAGGTTGGACTAGGGGATGTACGGTTGGAGGTTCACCGCACGCTGGTGACGAGTCGGTTTGCGGCGGGGCTTGGATTGTATGGTGGTGAGCGGCCGGACTTTCTCGAGTGGCAGTGGCGTCCGGTGGTGCAGAACCAAGATGCATTTTGGATGGGGGCGGCCAATGCGGGGTTGCGTGTTCAGTTACGTGACCGTCTGACGGCTCGGTCGTTGGAGGGGGTTGATTATCGGGTTCAGACGGTGCGCGGGCCTGATTCTTGGATGAATGGTGGCAATGGGGGAGTGCACATGGAGCGAGGAGCGGGGGCGGATCAGGAGGATGTGGTGCATTGGATTGCTTTCAGTGGGGCGCGGCGGCTTGCGCCGGGGCAGTCGGTGGACTTCGACTTTAACCTCTCAGTGACGCCGTTTCGTCCGCTGGACGTGGTCGTGCAGACGGGTGATCGGATGTATCAGGAGAAGGGGGTGCCGGGATCGGCGGTGTGGGCGGGTGGAGTGAATCGAGTGAATGTGCATCACGGGAATGCGTTGAATCCGTTTATCAACTATCCGTATGCGACGTGGGATCGGTTGGAGGAGTTCGTGAGGCGGTCGGGAAAGGGGGGAGGGCGGACGGGGTTGTACTATGGGATGCGGGAGATGAGTTACCGTGGGGCGGAGTTTTTCGCGTTTCGGTCGTTTGGTGATGAGGTGTTGA
>JBEEPE010000367.1:0-4131 GCA_041191265.1 Verrucomicrobiota bacterium
CCGGTCCACCGAGTACCGGTGAAAGCCGCCCCCCAGCTGATCTCGAATCCCACCAGCAGCCATCTTCCGCAGCGTGGCCAGCGCCATCCCCGCCGCAATTCGCCCATCCGCCTCCTTTCCCTCAATCACCGACCAACGTTTCCCAACCCTCAATAACGCACTCAGCTGACTGGGTCTCGGAAACTTCGGCGCCCTCCCAAATCCGCCCTCGTCCGAATCAAACGTTCGAACCAACGCCTGCTGAAACCCCTCCAACCCCTCCGCCACTTTCACCTCCGCCCCCGTCTCAATCACCCCCACCCGCTCCCTCAACGTCGAAATCGCGCCGTCCGCCGTCTCCTTCAACTTGTCGGCCCCGTCCCTCCAAGCCTCGGTCACCCGTTTCAATACCGTCGGAAATCCCGCGCGCCCAACCCGATCCGTTGGCGGAAAATACGTGCCCCCGAAGAATGGCTTCAACTCGGGGGTCAACCAAACCGACATCGGCCAACCACCCCCTCCCGTCGTCGCCTGCACGAAGGTCATGTAAACCCGATCCACGTCCGGACGCTCCTCTCGGTCCACCTTGATACAAACAAAGTCGCGATTCAGCTGAGCCGCAATTTCCGGATGATCAAACGATTCACGCGCCATCACATGGCACCAATGACACGTCGAGTATCCAATCGAAAGAAACACCGGCTTATTCTCCCTGCGTGCCTTCGCAAACGCTTCCTCACCCCACGGATACCATTCCACCGGCTGATGCGCGTGCTGGAGCAGATAGGGAGACGAACTTCCCGCCAGGTGATTGACCGCCCTCTTACTCTCAGCCGCCATGACGTCAGTTTGCCCCATCGCAAAAATCCCTACCCCGAGCGCCGTCGCCAGTCCCGCATAAATCCCAGTCATCGCTTCATCTTGTCTCCCATCCACCTTATGTCCATCCTCCCCCTTTTCCGATCCAAGATGAATCAACGCAGCCATTTCCCGCTCGCCCCTCTCTTTCTCATCCTCCTCCTCTCGCTGACGGCCTGCGAATCCCTCAGCGTCTCCCGTGTCCGACGCACCAGTCGGACCTTCACCACCGTCGTCCTAGACCCCGGCCACGGAGGACATGACAACGGCGCAACACGACGCGGCCTCATGGAAAAAAATCTCACGCTCGACGTTGTTCGCCGACTAGACGGAAAACTACATGACAACGGGTTCCGAACCGTCGTCACCCGCCGAAGCGATGTCTTCATCCCCCTCGACGATCGTGCGCGAATCTCAAACCGACAAGAAAACGCCATTTTTGTAAGTATCCACTTCAACGACAGCACCAACCGCAAAGCCAACGGATTCGAGACCTACTACCACGACTCGGAAGCACGCCAGATCGCCCGAAACATCGAAAGTTCTCTCGTGAAGGGCTGCGGGTTCGCGGACCGCGGAGTCAAGACAGCCCGATTCCGTGTGCTCGTGAAAAATGAAAATCCCGCAGTGCTGGTCGAATGCGGCTTTCTCAGCAACGCAAAGGAAAACGCAACCATCGCAAAACCCGAAACACGCGAACGCATTGCGAATGCCGTCTTAAACGGAATCCTTCGCCAGCGCGGCGGCCCGCTCCACCCGCAGATGAGTGTGCCGTCGAATGGCGCGGAATAGTTGGCCTCAGTTTCCACTGTTCAGACTGGTCATTCCCAAAGCACAAAAAGGCCGCCCCCCGTGGAGAGCGGCCCTCATTTTTTTCAGGAATGCCCCGAGGTTATGGAAGTTTCATTACACTGATATTACGGAACTTCACCGCATCCCCGTGACCGGCGAATCCGAAGAACCCAGAGGTGCGACCAATCCCAGGATGAGGTTTTCCCCCCATGAAATCCGTCACCGACGAAACATCCGCATTCACAATTACGCTGCCATTCAACTCCACACGGATTTTTGATCCGTCGACTGTCACCTCCTGAAAATTCCACTCACCCACCGGACGCTGATACCCTCGGTGCGCTGCCACCACGCCGTAAACCGACCCGTGGTACTGTCTGGCATCCAGCTTCGCGTACTTCGGCGAGCTATCGTCAAGAACCTGCAGCTCACACAACCCAACGTACGCCGTGTCGCCCTGCCCAGGGTAACGAATCGCCAACCCATTGTTACCACCCGCAGGCACCTGAAACTCCACCCTCGCCTTGAAGTTCGCGTACTCCTCCTCACCGTAGATGGTTCCGCCCTTGCCGGCCTTACACCCAATCGCCCCATCAACCACTTCGTAGTTGTCTACAGGCCCTTTCCAACCCGTGAAATCCTTGCCGTTAAACAAGTGCTTCCAGTCCGTTCCCACTCCCTTCGATGCGAGAATTTTGTTCGCCTCAGCTCCGCCGATTTCGCGCAAGAAAATGTTGCGCCAGCGTATCTCGCCACCATGCGTCTGCAACTGAATCGGACCCTTCGCAGGAACCGGCCGCGGATTCGCCTTAATCGCAGCATCCTTAGAACCGCGATCGTAGTAGTTCTCCAAAATCTGGTGATCCACCACCATCTGGTCATTCAGCCAAACGCTCACGCGGGCCCCCACCATCACAATCCGAAACTTGTTCCACTCGCCAAAGGGCTTATCAGCCTTCACCAACGGATCTCTGCCAGGCGCACCTTCCGGACCATTATTCCACAAACCTCCGCTGCCCTTCGGTTTACCTAGCTTCACCGCCGACGGATCACTCTCGGTGGAATCCCAAATCTGCACCTGAGGCACCCCGCGCAAGTAAATGCCTGAATCCGCTTTCGGCACCGTCTTGTACTCCAAAAGCAACTCAAAATCGCCGTAGTCCTTCTCCGTGGTCGCGTAAGCGCCAAACCCGTCATTCACCAACTCCTCACCCTCAACCGTCCAATGCGGTTTCCCAGAGGTCTTCCCCGCCTCAAGCATGGACTCCGTCCACTTCCGAATCTGCTCAGCACGGTCCGAATCACTCATCTCCAACAACTTCCGATGATCGGACGTCGTTCCCCCACGCCAACCAGACAAGTCTTTTCCATTGAACAAGGGAACAAAACCCTCGGGCACAGACAGCGCCTGCAACGCTCCCATCCCAGACACCGCAACCGCCAAAGAGGCAATAATCGTCTTCAGTTTCATAAAAAATAAAAATGCCCCGGCGCGCGAACACCGGGGCTGTGCATTCTGTTAGGCAAACCGCGTCTTCCCAGGAACCGCCATCGGCGCCACTGGCAACGTCATGTTCCAGTCAAGTTTCTCAGGGAACAGACTTTCCTTCGCCTTCAATAAATCGTCCCACGTAATCAACCCGCCACTGTAAGCAGCCGCGCGTGCCATCAAACCCGCCAGCGTGCTCTGGCACATCCACTCCCCATCATTCCGCAGCTTTCCGTCACGAATCGAAGCGTACAACTCCTTGTGCTCCTGATCGTACATATTCGGGTAACTGCCGCTGTGCTTCCACGCCTTGTCGCCCGTGACCTGCACACCGCCCTTCGTTGTGGCAATACCCTTCTCGCCAGTCACATAGTCGTGATTCTCACTGTAGCACCCCGAAATCTGGCGGTGCACCACCGATCCACGAACTCCGCTCGCCCACTCGTAACACGCATGGACGTGATCAAAAATATTGCCCCCAGGATTCGCATTCACCCGCCCACCCACCGCCGTGCACCGCACGGGCGCCTCGTCCTTCATCGCCCACATCATCTTGTCCACACTGTGACACGCCTGCTCTAGGAATCCGTCCCCCGATAACCACACAAAGTTCATCCAGTTGCGTAACTGCCACTCCACGTCGTTCATGCTCGTTGGACGAGAATCCAACGGCGGCATGGGCTTCACCGGACCCGTCAGATAGGTGTGATACAGCGATCGCACCGAACCAATGTCTCCCTGATGCACACGGTCGAACATCTCTCGACGCGCCTGATCGTAACGCCAGCAGAAGCCCGCCACGACCGCCAACCCCTTCTGCTTCGCCTTGCGCGCATTCTCCATGATGGAAAGCGCCCCCGTCACATCCGTGCCCATCGGCTTCTCACAGAAAATGTGTTTTCCAGCCTCCACCGCCGCACCGAAGTGGAGCGGACGGAACCCCGGAGGTGCCGCCAGAAGAACGACATCCACATCAGATTTCAACATGTCCTTGTAGGCGTCCAAACCCGTGA
>JBEEPE010000368.1:0-4412 GCA_041191265.1 Verrucomicrobiota bacterium
GGCTTCACCGGTATCGTCACCCCCTCATGAAACCCACTCTGCTCATTCTCCGCCATAACCCCCACCCCAAGCAGCTTACAAGCCCGTCCGTGGGAACGCGTCAACAGATGCCCATCACTCAACGGGCGACCAATGCCCTGACGCAGAGGAACTCTTGCCCTTGCTGAGTCGGACGTACAATCTGCAACGGCATATGGACTTCCCACTGCTTCCGCTACTCAGCGATGAAGATAAGGGCGAAACCAGCGAAGGCGGTCTCGACCCCCTCGGGCTTGTTCAAGTTGCGGAAGCTTTAGCCGTCCGCCTCGTCCCAGGCGTCCGCGAGCGCATGACCCATCCAAGGTATTTAACCGCCATGGCGGTGGCGATGGAAGTGTGCCGAAAGTTCCCCGAGGAGAAAGTAGCGCGCGACGGCATCAGTCCCCCGTGGCTGGTTTTTGAATGGATTGCGGTGGAGGGCTTTATCCGCACACGGGATGGGCCCAATCCGTTCAAACTTCCGGGTAGCGAGAAAGCGGCTAAAGCGGTTCGGGAGCGAGTGCCGCTTTCTGCTGCTCGATATTTGAAGTCTCCAAATGTCTTCGGATTTCATGGTGTATATCGCGCACTCGCGCGCAATCTCGGCGTCGATCACTCTGGACGACTGGGCGACACGGGTTATGAGTTACTCACCACGTGGGCCAAAGAGCAGAATCTCCATGGCTTCACGGGGACGGCAGGCGGCGCCGGCGCTAACCTTCGCGACCGACTCTGCTCGGCGGTACAGGAAAGCCTTGAGGCAGGGGCAGTCGCGCGGAGCGATAACTGGCAGGAGTGGCGATTTTTCCGAAATCACCTCGCGCCCCACCAAGCCGGTCCACTCGAGGCCGGAATTTTGCGCGACGCTCTTTTTTCTGACGCAGTTGGATTCCGCAGCGATGTTTTACGCTTCCTAGTGGATCAGGGTAAATCGGTGTTCGAGGACACGCAGTCAGAACGTTCATTCCATGCCGCGCTGCGCCATTCCGCAGATCCAAACCTTGTCGCTTTGCTGGATGCAATTGCGAGTTACGAGACGTTCTCCCGCACCTGCCAAGATGCTTTTGATGATGTGCTTTTGGAGATGACGCTGCGGGGAGGGAGCAAGGTCACGCCGCAGGAGCTCAGCAAAGTCGAATCGGTTCAGACCGCGAGCAAACGCGTGCCGGAAATCTTCGGCGCCCTCTTGGAACGTCTGGAACCCTTCTTGGTCGAGACCGCCCGCTTCGCAGACACCTTCGAACATCTCGCAGAGCGGACTGATCCTGCCAGTTGGGCTGACCGGTTGCTAACGCACCACGTTGCGATTCAGCGAAAAAAACCACCCCTAGGCAAGAGCCCCTGGTTCGAGCGCTTCGACGATGGTGGCGCCGTCATCCGGCCGCTCTACCGCAGGTATCAGCCCGGACGCGGTGACGACAGCTACCTCCACGCATACCGCACTGGACCACTCTACTCCTTCGCACGCGACCTTCACCTGATTTGCATATGAACCGTCGAAAAGACGAGAATCCCGGTTATGCCCGACTTCTGGATGCGTGGACGCCGCCTCCCGACGCGGGAGAGCCCCTCGGTTGTGTGGCTACGAGTTATACGTTCTCGTCGACCTTCTTCGAGGAGGAGTGCATCGGTCGCTTTGTTAGCCTCGACTCCGATGCAGCCGAAGACGGGGCGGCCTTCCTCGTTGAACGAGAGGAGAAGTTCTCCCAACTCATCTGTGCTGCAGCGCTCGTAGATCAGCGGCATGCGCGAGGATTGCGCAGCCTGCGCTGGGACTTGCTCGCCGCTCGCCTGCCTTCGGGCATCCTCCATGCCAAAATATCTCTACTTCTTTGGACGCAAGCCGCTCGGCTCATCGTCGCATCGGCAAATCTCACCGAGGATGGTTACCGACGTAATCAAGAGGTCTTCGGCGTGATCGAATACCGCCCCGGCAGCTCGGCACCCCTCAATGTGCTCATCGATGTTATCGGATTCCTTGAAGATGCATCCCGGTACGTCAATCCAAACGCCACCGCACCGGATCCCGCAATCAAGCGCTGGAGGACCTTTCTAGATCGTGTTCGAGACTCAACTCGCGAGTGGGGCGTCAGCGATTTTCCCCGCGGAACTTCCCCGCGAGTTCACGCGATTCTCACCGGACCCGGCCGGGGCAGCGTCTTCGACGGAGTGGGAACTGCATGGCGCGAATCAACACCTCCCGAAAACGCTTGGATCGTGAGCCCGTTCTTCGACCCCCCTGAAGCACCGAGCAACGCCCCCGCTCAAGAAATCTGGAAACACCTCCGGCAGCGGGGAACTGCATCGGTTTGCTACGTGGTGCCGGGAGAAGAAATCGCGGGTACCGAGAAGGTGCTCTTACACGCTCCCAAGACCATTAACTGGAAGCCGGCAAACCGCTCGGTCACCGTCACGGTTGATCAACTCGAAACCGACCCCTCTCGGCCATTACATGCGAAGTGCCTTTGGTTCGAAGGCGCCGAGTGGTTCGTTTACGTCTGTGGGTCGAGTAACTTCACCAGTGCCGGACTCGGCATTGGATCAACACGCAACCTGGAGGCAAATCTGGCCTACGCAGTGAACTTTAAGCGGGATAAGGAATCCGCTCGTTCATGCAATCAAGCATGGCTGAAACACAAACGTCCGAGCGGGGAGATAGAGTTCCTAACGGCGTCAGACAACAGCGAAGATAGCCCAAATGGAGACTTTTCACGTCTACCAACAGCTTTCGGCTCAGCCACTTTTGCTCGAGAACAAAACGGTGAATCGTGGATCGACTTCACCTTTCACGGGAAGCCACCCGCAGGCTGGCAGGCGCTCCCAGATGACGAATCAACGGTATTTCTGGATGAGAGAATGTGGGAAGGCTGCGGAGCACCAGAAACGCTGCAGATGCCGTGGACCAATAGTCGTCCCCCCGTGGGATTCCGCATGATAGGACCCACGATCGAAGGCGCAGCATGGTGGCCGGTGAATGTTCGCGACGGCGCCTCAATACCGGCACCCGCAGAACTGAGTGAGCTTTCACTGGAAGGGTTAATCCACCTCCTCACTTCCGCACAACCGCCCCACCGCGCACTCCAGCACTGGCTGAAACGCCAGAGTAAGGCGCCTCAGGGTAACTCCAAGGACCCGCTTGACCCCCACTCGCGCGTCGATACCTCGACATTCCTCCTCCAACGCACTCGGCGGGTGTGTCAGATGTTAATCAAACTGCGCAATCGGCTTGAACGGCCCTACGCTTCAAGGCAGGCGCTTGACTGGAGATTGCGCGGACCAATCGGTGTGCAAGCGATTCGCAGCGCGATTGAGAAAGAAGCCCGTAGTGGCGAGGAGCGAACATTTCTTCTCGTTGAACTGATGCTTGAACTAGGACGTGTTCGCCCGTCAGAGAGCCCGGGAGGGCTTCCCTTATCGGAAGTCAAAAGCGAACTGAGTGCAATGGTTGACGAGTTGCGAACGGCCCTTGCCGTTGAATCGATTCCCACCAACCCAGATTTTCGCGCTTATCTCGACGCCGCGAACGCAACCAAGCTATGAGCAACTGGCACCCCTTCCACGACCGCATCAAACTACATGTGCCCGGGCGCATCTCCGCGGACGATTCAGCACGGCAGGAGACGACCGCCCGAGAAATCCTCGCTCGCTTCGCGGAGCGTCCCGGCTTGGTGCTGGCTGACGAGGTGGGAATGGGTAAGACGTTCGTAGCGCTCGCAGTGGCAGTATCGGTGACGCTGTCCGATCGAAAGCGACCGGTGGTCGTCATGGTGCCGCCCAGCCTCAAGCAGAAATGGCCACGCGACTTCGGTGTGTTCTCAGAGCAATGCCTGCCCGCTGAGTTGCGCGAGGATGTACGAGCGACTTCCGCAGATACAGGTGTCGAGTTCCTTAAGCGCCTTGACGACGCGCCCGAACGGCGAGCTTCGCTCATTTTCCTTACCCACGGCGCAATGTCCCGCACCCTCACGGACGGATGGGTCCGTCTGGCCATCATCCATCGCGCGCTCCTCCGCCGTCGTGATTTTCGGCTTCGTGATGCGGTGCGCCGCTGTGCGGCATCACTCGTTGAGGTGACATCACGCACTTCGCGGCACCCTGACCTCTGCCCTGAGCTCCTCGATGCACCACCGGAGAAGTGGCTCACCGTCATGAAAAAGCACGGCTACATCCCTGAGGATGGGGATGACCCGGTGCCCGAGTTGGTAGTTAAAGCACTTCGCGATTTCGACACGCAGGATGTCTACGATGCACTTGATGAACACATTCCTCGGAACCAATCCGGTAGCTACGAAGAACGCCTAAAGACTGCCCGGCTCGTTTTGCGCGAAGCGTTGAAGCGACTCTGGCGTGACTGCCTCGGCAGACTCGAGTTTAAGTTACCTCTGCTGATTCTC
>JBEEPE010000369.1:0-14833 GCA_041191265.1 Verrucomicrobiota bacterium
AAGTCCGATGACGGACGCGAGGAGGTCGTCGATGGAGTCCTCACGGAGCAACCCGGATCCCTCGACCGCAACCGCATCTACACTTGGCAAGCTTGGGTTCCGCTCAGCGCCGGAAAAAACGTCATTACCGCTTCCGCCGTAGACTCCTGGGGACAAACCACTGACAAACCCGCCTCTCAAACCATCCAAGCGGAAATCAAGTACGCAGTAACCATCGATCAAGAGGGCGAAGGCGTCGTCACCTCCACTGCATCGGGACCAACCGTCGCAGGTGGAACAACCATCGACATCAAGGTCACTCCAGCCAAAAACTGGGTCTTCCGCCATTTCGAAATCTACATGGATGGCGAAGAACTGGACCGCGTCACCGCTACGTCCCTCAAACTCAAAGTCGCCGGAGAAACCCGCATCGTGCCAATCTTCGAACCAGACCCCTTCCGCTTCATGACCGGCCCCGTAACCCTCACGCGTCGAGTGTTCGAAGTTGACAGTGCCGATATGAATAACTTCGACATCCCCCTCTCGATTCTCACTGTCACCGTCAACAAAACCGGCTCGATCTCTGGTAAGTTGCGTGTCGGTCGCCAACTATACCCCTTCACCACCCGCTTCAATGCAGATAACACGACCGAACTTTCGTTTCGACCTCAGCTCCCGCTGAAATCTCGAGACAGTGCCGGAATGACGAAAAGAATGAGCTCTCTGAGCGTTCGCCTCGCTCTCAGAACCGAAGCAGACACAACGGTAGTCCTATTTTCTCACGAAAGCCCTTATTCTAGTTCTCCTGATCCAGATGGAGGAAACAACGAACTTCGCAATCTCGGTGAACTTCGCCCAGTGCCCCTCAGCTCCAACATGGTTTTCAACGGCTCCGTGACGGACAGCGCATCCGATTACGACGACTTCATCCACCTCCGAATCAGCACTTTGGGAATCTCCTCCTGCACCGGAATTCTCGGAAACGGCGAGCGCTACTCGGCTTCGGCACCCGTGTTTTACGGTGAAACGAATGATTCCATGGGACCTGATGATTCCATAAATGGTGCCACATCCAAAATCCGAGCCACGCTCCAACCAGTCACAACCAATAAGTACACGGTGATGGCCTCCGAGGTGATTTTCTATCCCCCATCCTACGATTCCGGCCCAGACGAATCCCTCCTCTGGCGTGCTCGAACCACCTTCGAAGGAGAGCGCTGGGCAAGCAACAACCGATGGCCGGTCGATGCATCAGGAAAATCGTACACGCCAACCAGTTCAGACAGCGATTGGAAGTACCTGAACTCGGACTCATCCATGCAGGCGTGGATTCCCCAGTTCCTCCCCGCAACAGAATATTCGTTCGGCGCGTTCAGCCCCGAATCAAGTTTCGCCTCCGTCAGTGCGAGACCCTTTACGAACCTCAACGGCGGCGAGGAATCTTACCGGGTCGGCTACCTAAAATGGATTTCCAGTTCTATCCTGCTCGACTTGGACAGAATGATGGAAAGAGGACAAGACTACCCAGAAATGATTATCTCCGGCACAAGCCGAATGACATTCACTGTGAACCGGTCCACGGGCCTCTTCTCCGCGAAAGCCGGCTGGCGGCAAGACAACGACCAAACGAACACACGCACTCTCATCGCGCCAAAGACGTTCACGGGAGTCCTCGTGGCCCCCAGCATGAACGGACCGAGCGACCAGTGGGGTATCGGAAAAAGCAGTGATGGTTCCACCCTCAGCGTCTCTTGGGACGACGCACCGTGACCCGCCTCACCCTCGTTGTATTTACCCTCCTCTCCTCTGCCGCATACCCCTCAGGACCTGCGGCAAAGGGCGTTAGATTCAACTGCGGGACACCGGGGCAACCAAGTGCCTCCGTTCACGTCGGGCAACTATCGACGAAACCCTCAAAACAGGCCTTTATCCGAGTCGCCACCCTACCCACCGTCGCCGCCTCAGGCGTCGAGATTCGAGTGAAAAATCCCGACGCAAACTTTCTGGCGGATTTCAGCGAATACATCGCCTCACTCACAAAAAGCCAAAACTTCGAACTTCAAAACGTATCCATTCACGTCGGAGACGAAAAATCGCCTCGCATCACCGCCCAATCCATCACCGTTTCCAAACAAAAATGGGACCTCCGGCAAATCCGAATCTCCCCACCCCATGATGTCCCGCGCTCCTTCCCTAGCGCCTCCATCAACGCCTCCGTCTCACCCACCAAACTCGCGTTGCCAAATAACCCCGCCCTTCTCATCCAGGACATCCTCACAACCTCGCCACAGAGCCCTCGCTGAGAAACGCAAAATCAAAGACGCGAAAGCCGAACATCTACCGCGCGTCCTTTTTCTTCACTCCTTGTCCAGGTGGCTTGCCTCCACTGGGGCTCAGTCGCTTAAACCAATCCGGCCCCTCCGCCTCCACCGCGCCAATCTGCCTCAACAAAAGCCCCCTCATCCGCTCCAAATCCGCAGGACGCGTCTCCGCCAAATCATTCGCCTCTTTCGGATCCGCCGCCAAGTCATACAGCTCAAACGATTTCCGATCTCCATCCACAAGGATTTTCAAATCGTCCACCCGCATCGCCACCTTCGCGTTCGGCGCCATATCCAACCGCCAAAACAATGGCTGAGGACGCTCCACACGCTTCGCCTTCCCCGTAAAAAGACCCGACACGTCGACCCCATCCAAAACCCGTCCCCCCAACGGACTCGCATCAGCCCCCGTGACCGCCAATACCGTCGGCAATAAGTCGCTCCCTATCACCGGCACATCCACCGTCGTTCCCGCATCCACTTTGCCCGGCCAACGCACCATTCCAGGCACCCGAATCCCACCCTCATGCATGTCCCGCTTGCGCCCCCGTAACCCGCCCGACGAACCACGCCCCGGCGACTTCACCCCGTCCCCCTCCGGCCCGTTGTCCGACGTGAAAAACACCAACGTGTCATCCCGCAACCGCATCTCGTCCAACACCCCCATCAACCGCCCAAACGCCGCGTCCATCTGCGTCACATTCGCGTGATGCTCCTTCTGCACCTCATCCTCAATCCCCGGATACAGCGCCTTAAACCGAGGATCCGACTTAATCGGGTAATGCGGCTCATGCGTCCAAACCGTGAGGAAAAACGGTTTCGCCGGATCCCGCTTCTCCTTCAACCAACGCACCGCCTCGTCCACCACCAATAACGCCGAATACCCCTCCAACTTCCCAACCGGCGTCCCGTTCCGAACAAAGTTCTCCGGATTCGCATGCGTCGGCGCCGCATTGTTTTGCGTCGCCATCCACCAATCATACCCGTGGTCTCCCGGTTGCGGTTGCTCCGCATCGTTGAACTTCCCGTTCAAATGCCACTTCCCGCTGTGACACGTCGCATACCCCGCCCGTTTCAATAAAGCCGGCAACGTCACCTCGCTCCTCCGCAAATGCACCTCCGACCCCTCCGCAATCCACGTGTAAACCCCGTTCCGATAGGGCGTCCGCCCCGTCAGCAGCGCCGAACGCGACGGACTGCACACCGCGCTCGCCGCATAACACTGCGTCAACCGCGCCCCCTGCTTCGCAAACGCATCCAAGTTCGGCGTCTGAATCAACGGATGCCCAAAACACCCCAAATCCCCGTACCCCAAATCATCCGCCAAAAACACCACCACATTCGGCGGCCCACCCCACACAGCCCCCATCAAAGCCACCACCCCACACAACGAAAAAATCACACGCTTCAACATACGAAAAAGTTCTCCTGAACAAACACCCCAGCACCCCCGAAGTTGCGCCGCCACACCGCCACACCGCCACGCCGCCCGCCCCTTACTCAGGCCATGATTCCCTTCAAAAGCCCCGTGCTGTCTCCGTGCCGCTCCACCTCCACCCCAATCCCGTTCAACAACGTCAGCCACGCATTGCACAACGGCGTGTCCTTCGGGGCCACCACGCTCTCACCCAACTTCAACCCAGCACCGCCCCCCGTCAAAATCGTCGGACAGTTACTCAACTCATGCCCCGTCCGAATGTTACTCCCATAAGCCAACGCCACGTGATCAAACAACCGCGAACCGTCCGCCTCCTTCACCGCCTTCAACCGGTCAATAAATCCCGCCAGCAACTCGCTCTGCGCAAGATCCCGCCGCTGCGACGCATCCAACTTCTCACCCAACGTCGTGTGGTAATGACTCATGTCGTGCGGGAACACCTTGATGTCCAAACTCGTCAACAAACTCGCCACCGGCTGGCGATACGTCAGCACCCGCGTGCTGTCCGTCTGCATCGCCGCAATCATGATGTCGTACACCAACTTGATCTCATCCCGACCCTTCGAAAACGTCGCCGGCTCCGCAAACGGGGCTTTCGGACGAGGCACTTCCATCCACTGCTCCTCCTTCGTCAACCGCGTCTCAATATCCCGCACACTCTGAAAATACTCGTCCACCTTCGCCGAATCCGCTCGGTTTAACCCGCGCTTCAACGACCGAGCCCCCTCCAGCACCGTGTCCAACACGCTTCGCTTTTCCGCCAGCAAATCCCGCTGCTTCTCCAACGGAACATCGTCCCGCGAGAACAACCGGTGATACGCCGCCAACGGCCCATTCAACCCCGCCACCGGCTTTCCGCTCACATCCCACGCCAACGACAAACCCGGACCATGCCCCGACGGATCCCCCGTCTCCGCCCCGCAAAACTGCAGCGACGAAAACCGCGTGTGTACCCCAAGCTTCGCCGCAGCCACCTGATCCGCGCTAATGCTGTTACTGAAACTCTGCCCCGGCTGCGAATACCGATTTGCCCCCGTCAGCCACAACGTACTGCCCCAATGACCCTCGTTCGCGTACTTGTTCCAAAGCCCCTGCACCACCGTCAAATCCGCCTTGTGCCGAGCCAAGGGCGCTAACCCTTTCGACAACTCATAATCCTTCCCTGGATTCTTGATGTCCGGATACCACGTGGACTCCGTCACACCCCACCCAAAGCCGAGAAAAATCAGCCGCTTCGCCGGCCCGCCCCCCGTCGCAGACGCCGCCGAAGCGTACTCCCGAAACCCCAGTGACTCCAAAAATGGCAACGCCACTAAAGCACTGCTCGATCTCAAAAAATGACGCCGTGTTTGCATATCCATCTCCCGTTCAACGCTTCTGACACTCAACCAATCATCGATTACCTCACTTCATCCGGAACTCCTCGCTCCGGACCAATCCGAGGATGAACTCCCGAACCGCATAATCCCTGCCGCGCGCCCGCCCCACCATCGCATCCACCAGCGCCTCGTCTCGAAACCCAATCGGCCGCCCCAGCGCGTACTCAATCAACGCCAGACTCAACCCGCGCGAAAACGGCTCCACCCGCGACGCCACAATCTCGCGCAACTCAGAAAAACCACTGAACGCCGGGCCCTTGTACAACGCAGCCCCCGCCTCAATCGTCCACGTCTTGCTCGCACCTTTCACCGGTTTCCCATTCTCGTCTTTCACCTGATAGGTGTCCTCCGTCCGCCACAACCCCACCGCGTCAAAGTTCTCCAAACCGAAGCCCACCGGATCAATCCGGCGATGACAACTCGCACACTGCGGATCCTGCTGATGCGCCACCAACCGTTCATGCGTCGTCAACACATTGCCCGCCAACCGCGCGAGCTGCGGCACATTAGCTGGTGCCGGAGGCGGTGGCTCGTTCAGCAGCTTCCGCAACACCCACGCACCGCGCTCCACCGGCGAGGTCCGCTCCCCATTTCCGCCCATGAACATCACGGCAGACATCCCCATCAATCCTCCACGCACCGAATCCGCCGACAACTCCACCTTCCGGAACCCGTCACCCGTTACTCCCTCAATCCCATAGAAATGTGCGAGCACCGGATTCAACACCGCGTAACGACTCTTCAGCAAATCCCGAACGCTCCCGTTCGAACGCAACAACAGGTCAAACGTCTCCAAAACCTCCGCGCGCGCCGCCAACTTCGTGCTCGCATCAAACCGAGGGTGGACCTCCCTATTCACCTCAAAAAAATCAAGCCGATCCAGGTTAAGCCACTGATGCACAAACGGTCGTGAAAACCCAGTAAACCCCGGCGCCTCGAGAAGCCGCACCGCTTGCTGCTCCAACACCAACGCATCCCCCAGCGTCCCCAACTCCGCTACTCGCCGAAGCTCCGCATCCGGCGGCGCACCCTGCAAAAAATACGAGAGCCGCGCCGCCAACTCGAACCCCGTCAACGCACGGCGTTTCCCATCCTCCGACGGCTCCGCAAGATAAAGAAACTGCGGCGAAGCGAGCACCACCGACAACACGTGCTTCAACGCCTCTAAGTGCTTCTCCCCCTTGCTCACCCGTGCCGTGTACAAACCCACCACCTTCTCCAGATACCCAGCATCCGGCTTCGCTCCCCGAAACGCCTCGACACAAAAACGCTCCAACCCCACCCGAATCGCCTCGCGCTCCATCGCCCCCCCCTCCGACAACAACCCTCCCAGCGCCTCCAATCCGCGCGCCTCACCGCGCCGCGAATCCGGAATCCGCTCCAACTCCATCGAATCCACCCACAACACATTCTCAGGCCCCACCCCGTTGCGCCGCTTCGCCGCATCCACCACGCGACGCGTCACCAAAAAGTGATCCAACACCCCCTTCTCCCGAATGAAGAGCGTCCGATTCGCCCGCTCCATATGCCTCCGCGTCAGTGTAATCGGAATTTCAATCGTCTGCGGACGCTCAACCGTTCCCGTAATCTGGTGCGTGCTCAAAACCTGTCCATTCCGAGGATCAATCCCAAACTCAATGAACCTCCGCTCCGATGGCGCACTCTCCAACGCCCCCATCCGCACCCGCAACACGTAATCCCCCACAATCGATTTCCACGCGTACGGCACCATAATCGTCAAACTGTCGTTCGGGATGTCCCCGCCGCCACCCACCGTCAAATACGCTCCCGTATCCAAATGCGGCATCGCCAGATACGCCTCGTGAAACGGTCGCATGTAGCCTCGCCCCACTTTCGTCCCATAACTGAGCGCGCCCAACGCCTTGTCCGCATTGTTCTCCACCGTCTTAAATCCAAAATCCTCCGGCGCAGGTGCCCCCTTCAACTTCGCCCACTCGCGCCGCACCAAATCCTCCTTCTTCAAACGCCCCCTCAACTCCTCCACCACCTGCGCATTCTCCGGAGCCGCAATCGCCGCATCCACCAACTTCACCCACTGCGTCCCACGCTCCAACGCGTCCAAGTTATCCGCATAGTTCTTCTGAATCACCTTCAACGAATCCTCCGCCTCCATCCGAATCTTCCGCTCCACCCCGACATTCGCCCGCCACTCCAACGCCTCATCCAACGCCTCCCGCGCCAACCCAAGGTACTGCTCAAACTGGTTCGCCGACAAAAAGAGGTTCGCTCCCACCGTGTCAAACGAACCCGATCCACTGTCCGCCGGTAACTCCGTCACATTAATATCCACCCCCAACAAACTCCGTAACGTGTTCGCGTACTCGCGCCGATTCAGCCGACGCATCACCACCGCCCCGTTCTGATCCGCCAACGCCTTGCGCGCCGCCACCATCACAGTCGAAAGGTCATCAATCAAATCCGCCTTCGCTTCCCCCTTCGGCTGCTTCTCCTCCTCCGGCGGCATCTCCCCCGAGTTCAACGCATTCAACACCTTCTGCCACCGTTCCGCCGTCTCAACATCCCCAATCCCCATCGGCAAATCGTCCAACCGAAACTTTCCCTTCTGCTTCTCCGCCCCGTGACAACCCTGACAGTGCTGCTCCAACAACGCTCGATGCCGCGCCGGCACCTCCACCTTCGCCCCCGCACCCCTCGCCGCGCCCGTCATCAGGCAAACCCCAACCGTCACCCACACCAGTGTCACCCGGGTAAAACCCGTCACCCTCCGCATCACGCTCGTTCTCATAAATGTCTTGCTTGCTGTTGATTCGAAACTCCACCCCAACCGCGCAGCGTCACCCCAACAGGGCGGGACTCAACAAACCACGCGCGCTCGAAACGCTCCATCAAAGACAACCCGCAGCCGCAAGAAAGCCTGATTCCTTTTCGACGCCTCCCGCCGCGGAGGAAACCATCCGCTCGAACGGGTGCGTCGAGTTGGCTTTTTAGCGAACAATGGTATCCGTTCGAGATGAGTTTTGTTGATCTCGGTTTTGCGCGCGTTGACACCGACCGTGAGCGTCGCTGCGGTTTCCCAGAAGTGATCTTCGGCTCAGGAAAAACCCCTGAGCAAGTCCGCGACATCGCCTCCGTCATCGTCGAAAAACACGGTCTCGTCCTCGCGAGCCGCGTCACCGAACGGCACTTCGAAACCGTCACCGAACGCATCCCCGACGCCAAATGGCACGCCTCCGCGCGCTGCATCACCGTCGAACGACAACCCCTCCCAAAACGCGGCGGCCTCGTCGGGGTCGTGTGCGCCGGTACCTCCGACCTCCCCGTCGCCGATGAAGCCGCCGTCACCCTCGACCTCTTCGGCAACACCGTCCTCCGTATCGCGGACGTCGGCGTCGCCGGAATTCATCGCCTCCTCGCCGTGCGCGAACATCTCGAACGCTGTGCCGTTCTCGTGGTCGTCGCCGGAATGGAAGGCGCCCTCCCCAGCGCCGTCGCCGGACTCGTCAGTTGCCCCGTCATCGCAGTCCCCACCAGCGTCGGATACGGCGCAAACTTCGGCGGACTCGCCGCCCTCCTCGGCATGCTCAACAGCTGCGGAAGCGGAGTCACCGTGGTCAACATCGATAACGGATTCGGTGCCGCTTACGCCGCCGCTCAAATCAACCGCCTCTCCGCACGCTGAGCCCTCCGGTAACACCCAAGCACTTCCCGCAATTACACTTTCAGTTTATACCGCTGGGATGACCCCTCGCCCTGTCACACCCATTCTTCTGCTCGCCCTCCCCCTTCTCCTCCTTCAAGCCTGCCAAACCCGCAAACCCCTCCCCAAGTTCCAACGCCCCATCGCACGCGCAAAGTTCCAAACCGTCCGCACCACCGCTTACACCCACTCAGAATCCGATCACATCGCGTACGGACGTAAAAATGCCCTCGGAACCGACCTTCAATTCGGTCCGAAAATCCACAGCGCAGCCGCTGACTGGGCCCGATGGCCCGCAGGAACCACCTTCCGAATCACCAACACCGGAGAACATTTCATCGTCGACGACTACGGATGGGCCCTCGCTGGGACCAATACCATCGACCTCTACAAGCCCACCAAGTCCGCCATGAACAAGTGGGGCGTTCGAAACGTACAAATCGAAATCCTCCAGTGGGGAGATGTCAGAAACAGTCAACGAATCCTATCAAATCGCAAAAAATCGGCGCACAAGTTCGCCCACATCCGGCGTATGGACAAAGAAATAGACAGGTTTTACTTCGGATCCGACCCCATCTTCCGCAACTACCCCAACCCAATGGAAAACCTCAACATCGGAGCACCGTCACGCGCCTACGTCCGCGACTGACCCCTAACCCGTCCGCCGAATCCGAGCGATTCCCGCCTTAAGCAGCCACATCACCGTCAACCCAGTCAACGGCCTCACATCAGCGCTCACCCGTTCGCGTATCACTCCAATCGAGCAACTCCCAAGCTCGCTCAATACCCCCCAAACCTGCGTGACCGAAACAGGGTTTACCGCCATCCCGAACTGATTCGCCGACAACGAACGGAGCTGTTCGACATCTGCCATCGTCCAAGCACCGGAAACCTCAACCGAAGCCTCATCGTTAAGCGCTCGCGACGGATAACTCGCAAACACTTCAAACGGATCCCCCGCTAAAGGCACACTCCCCCGCCGATCTCCATCCGGATTGGCCAACCGCCGAGCAGAGATTTCCGCGAACAACTCGTCGTAACCCGCAACCACCACCCTCCAGTCAAACGCCGCTCGAGCCCGTACTCGGGCGCTTCGCCCCATCTCACGTCCCAAATCTCCCCCCGAGATCAAGCGAACAAGCGCCGCTGTCGCTCCGTCCACATCCACGGCAACCGACTGCGAGACATGCCCAACCATTTGATTGTAGTCATCCGCCCGCTGAGCATACCGACTCGCGATATTGGCGCCCCCATCCGAACAAACCGTCACCGTCTCAACGAGAATACCGTCCACCCCATCCCTCACTAACGAGCGATACCCGTCCCAGTTAGAAACCACACAAGGCAACCCAGCCGCCATCGCCTCCACCACCGCCAGACCAAAGGTCTCTTGAATGTTGTCCGACAACGCACAAAACACATCCGCCACCTGCCACAAATCGCGCGGCGTCTCCTCGCGCGCCCCATCCATGAAAACCACCCGCACCCCAGGAGCAACCATTCTCGCCAACTGCTGAAACGCATCCCGCACCGACTCATTCGGAAACTGTCCCGCCAAAATCAGCACCACCCGCCTGCCCGTCACTTTCGAGGCACGCGCACAGGCCGTGAATAGCGGAAGCGGATGGGCCTTAGCATGCAAACTCAACCTGCCCACCGACAAAATAACAGCATCCCCCTCTCCGATTCCCAATCGCCCACGCCACGCCTCGCGCCCACCATCACTCACCAGAGCCGCCATCGCGTCGCAATCAACCCCAAACGGAATCACCGGTAACTGCGGCCGCTCCGGAAGAACTACCCCCGATCCAAACCGCTCCCGCAAATACTCCCCGTACCGATCCAGAACCCCCACAACCACCTCCCTCGCCGTCGGCGAAGTACACACCAGCGCATCCCACGCCCGAACCGGGGCCGTCACCAAACCGCCAAGCGACTCCATCGCCGCCGTAGAACACAAGGAATGCGTGACCCCCACCAAACTCATCCCAACCCCAAACCGCCGCCGCTCCCAAGCCAACCCACCGATGCCCGGCCCAGCAGCAACCAACACCGATCCATCCAACCGCTCAAACCGCTCCGAAGGCACCACCCCGTACCTACGCGCCACCCCAGACGCACGCGCCACTTCCAAAAAGCGAGCCGCCGTCGGTGGATCAGCCGCCAACGCATCCACTCTCGCCGCGCATCCATACTTTAGATACGATTGTAGAAAACCTCGGCCCGCCATGTGCCGCCCCTTGATCTCCCGAACCCCATGGTCGAAAGCGTCCACAGAGAAATCGATTGCAACTCGTTCCATCACGCAAAAGCTCCTCTAATCACCCCACCCACCCAAGACCAAATCAAACCTCTCCTTTTATGAATACTCGGAAACTCATCATCCCAGCCCTCGCCGCCGCCATCGCAGTGCTCTCCTACCTCGTACTCAAAGAGCCCTCCTCAACGCCCCCGCAAACCTCTGCCGAAACGGCCCAACGCCACCCCACAGCAGAACCCGCAACCGCACCCAATATCAGCACCCCATCAACAACCGCCGAGGCGTCTCCCACCAAACCAAACAAGCCAACCATCCCCACTCCAAAACCCAACGAACCCTCCGCTCCCGCCGCCTGGGAAATGAAAATCGATCAAGTCCTCCAGTCGAATGTCGAACATTCCACCATGGCTCTCACCCTCCTAAAGGAGATTCCTGCCATGCCCGCGGACGGACAAACAGCTACGGCTCAACACATCGCCAACCTCATCTCAGACAACGATTTCGAAAAACTATTCCCCTACCTCCAAAACACTCAACTCGCCCCAGGCTTCCTCGAAATCCTCACGGCCGACTCCCTCAATCGCCCCGAAAAAGTCAAACTCCCAACGCTCCTCCTCGCCGCAAAAACCCCCAATCATCCCATGTCCGATACCGCAAAAGGTTTCCTCAGCGTCCTCGTCGGCGAAGACCACGGAACCAACTGGAACCTCTGGGACCAATCCATCAAAAAAATCATCGCCGAAAGCGCTGCACAAAACGCCCCATCAAACCAGTAGCGTCCAGCGGTTGCGTTCTCACCCCATCCCCCCATCCCCCCACTCACCCCAGAACACCATGCGCCGGATTCTCCTCCTGCTCGTAGCCTCACTCCTCGCAAAGGCCGCCCCCGCTCAGTCCATCCAAAGCAACATCCCCTACGTCGAACAAGGCCACGCCCGACACGTTCTCGATATCCACCACGCCGCCGAACCGAACGCAGGCAAACCCGTCGTCTTCTGGATCCACGGTGGCGGTTGGCAAACCGGCGACAAAACGGACGTCCGCGTCAAACCAGATTGGTTCGCCTCCAAAGGCTTCGTATTCGTCGCATGCAACTACCGACTCCTCCCCGACGTGGACATGGAAACCCTCACCCGCGACGTCGCTAAAGCCGCAGGCTGGGTCCGAAAAAATATCCGCCAGTTCGGCGGCAATCCCGAACGCATCCTCATCGGCGGACACTCCGCAGGCGCCCAACTCGCCGCCCTCCTCTGCACCGACCCATCCTACCTCAACGCCGAAGGCATCTCCCTCTCGCATCTCCTCGGCTGCCTCCCCGTCGACGGCGACACCTACGATATCCCCGCCATCATCGAAACCGCCGAAACCCGCCGGCGCGTCCATCACCAACCCCAAGCAAAGTTCGGGCACCGCGAAAAGTTCGGCCTCACACCCGAAAACCACCAACGCTTCTCCGCCGTCACGCACGTCAAACCCAACAAAAACATCCCACCCTTCCTCATCCTCTACGTCGGCAACCACCCCGATAACGCCGCCCAAGCCACCCGCCTCGCTGCCGTCCTCAAAGACAGTCAGGTCCCCGTGTCCCTCTTCGCCGCAAAAGACACCGACCACGTGAAACTCAATAATCTCCTCGGCACCCCAAACGATCCCGCCACCGCCGCCGTCGAAACCTTCCTAGCCTCACTGCCAAAACCATCCACCCCCCGCTAAACCAGCCTCCGTCACTCGCAGCCGCCGAGCCATGAACGCAAAACCATGCCAATCAATGTTTTCCATCAGATGGAAAACCGTCCTCATCGCGGCGTTCACGCTCCTCGGACACCTCCCGCCCTCTCGCTCCGAGCAACCCACCGAACCGAAGCTCATTCCTTACAAAACAACCTCCGACGCAAAGAAAGAGCCCGTCAAACTCCACCTCCACATTTTCACGCCGAACGACACCCCCGAAAAAACCAATCGCCCAGCCATCGTCTTCTTTTTCGGTGGCGGTTGGATGGGCGGAACCCCCTCTCAGTTTTACCCGCAGTGCAGACACCTCGCTCAACGCGGTATGGTCGCCATCTCCGCAGAGTACCGAACCGCAAGACCCCACGGCACCACCCCTGCCGAGTGCGTTAAAGACGGAAAATCCGCCCTCCGCTATGTTCGCGCCAACGCAAAATCCCTCGGCATCGACCCGCTGCGCATCGCCGCGGGCGGAGGCTCTGCCGGCGGACACGTCGCTGCCGCCATCGCAACACTCGAAGGCTTCAACGACCCCGAAGACGATTCAACCGTTTCGGCAAAACCCGATGCGCTCGTGCTGTTTAACCCCGTGTTCGATAACGGCCCAACCGGCTATGGACACGACCGCGTTAAAGCTTACTGGCAATCCTTCTCACCTCTTCACAACCTTTCGGCCCAAACCCCGCCGGCTGTCGTGTTCCTCGGCACGAAAGACAATCTCATCCCCACCACCACCGCCGAAGCGTTTCGCGACACGATGAAAAAACTAGGCGTCCGAAGTGAACTGTTTCTCTACGAAGGACAACCCCACGGCTTCTTTAACGCGAAAAATCCCGAGTACTACGAGAAGACCCTCGCGGAAGCCGACCGATTCCTAACCTCCCTCGGTTACCTGACGCCCCGCACCCCCGAAACCAAATGACAGACCTATCCCCCTCGGAATACGCGTCCGCCATCGTGGGAGTCGTCACTGGCGTGGCCCTCAGCGCCGCCGCGGGATTCCGCATCTTCGTCCCGATTCTTGCAGCCGCCACGGCCGCAAAGTTCCAACTCATCCAACTTTCCGATGATTTCCTCTGGCTCGCCAGTTGGCCCGCTCTCCTGGTGCTCGGCGTCGCAACCCTCACCGAAGTCCTTGCCTACTACCTCCCCGCCGTTGACCACGCACTCGATCTCATCGGTGCCCCAGCCGCCATCCTTGCCGGAACCCTGCTCACCGCCTCGCTCGTCATCGGAATCGACGAATGGCTCCGATGGCCCCTCGCCATCATCGCAGGAGGCGGTGCCGCGGGAACCCTCCACGCAGGCAAGTCCCTCGCCCGCGGCTTCACCACACTGACCACCGCCGGCCTCCTCAACCCCGTTCTCGCCACCTCCGAACTCCTCGCTTCCCTCGCCACCGCCGCCCTCGCTCTCATTATTCCCGTCGCCGTCATCGCCGCTCTCCTTGCACTCTGCGCCTTCCTCCTCCTCCGCACTTGGCGCAAGCGGAAAAGCCTCTCCCGCGCCACCCCCACCCCCTGAGCCCCCCCCTTTCTTTCGTTCACGAAAAAACTACCCTCGCCCCATGAGCGCCGTCCGACGTCCCCCCAATCGCCCCGCCTCTTCCGCGGTCGAAGATTATCTCGAACAAATTCTCGAACTCATCAACACGAAGGGTTACGCACGCGTCGTCGACATCGCCGCCCGACTCAATATTTCGCAGGCTAGCGTGACTAACATGGTCCAGCGCCTCGATGCAGACGGACTCCTCAAATACGAAAAATATCGTGGCCTTGCCCTCACCGCCTCTGGCGAGGCCCTCGCCAGGAACATCACCCATCGCCATCAACTCCTCACCGATTTCCTCAAACTCCTCGGCCTCGACGACGACACCATTTATCACGACGTTGAGGGCATGGAGCACCACGTGAGCCCCGAAACCCTCAAATCCATCGAACGCCTCATCGCCCTCCTCCCCAAATACCCCGCCCTCCTCCGCCGTTTGAAAGAAGCCGCCCCAAAAAAGAACATGCCGGAGGCATGACACCCTGTAGCCGGTGGTTGAGG
>JBEEPE010000370.1:0-3642 GCA_041191265.1 Verrucomicrobiota bacterium
TTCACGCTGCCCACATCCGTCACCACTGCCCCAGAAACCAACTCCGAAAGCGCAGGCAACAGCACCTCCCGCATCCGCTCCACCGGCACGCACAAAACCACCAACTCCGCCCCCGAAACCACCTCCGAAACTCTCGCTGAAACCTCCACGCCCGGCAGCAACACAGCAGCTTCCTCAAGCGCCTCCGGCCTCCGCGCCCACAACGCCACACGATCAAACCCAGCAACACCCGCCTCCATGGCCAGTGAGCCTCCCAACAACCCAGGACCCAAAATCGCTATCTTACGGGACATCTTGAAATACGTCGTCTGCCACTCAGCATTTGTCATGCAATCGCATCGACGCCCCGCGCGCAATCGATGAACCATCCCGCGCTTCCGATGAACCCAGAATACCTCGCCGCCATCGCGCTCCTTCAATCCCTCGGCGACCCACGCGAACAACTCTCCCTTCTCGCCGATTTCCAGCCAAAACTCCCCCCCTTCCCCGCAGAAGCACGCACCGACGCCAACCGAATCCATCAGTGCGCAACCCCCGTATGGCTCCATACCACCCTCATTAACAACGCCCTCCACGCTACCGTCGATAGCTCATCCCCCATCGTCCGCGGCCTCGCGCGACTCACCGCCCTCGCCTTCCACCTCCAAACTCCCGAATCCATCACCGCCGCACCGCCTCTGGATTACCTCAAACAAACCGGCCTCATCCATCACCTCTCGCCCACCCGCCAAAACGGTCTCCTCCACCTCGAAGCCGCCTTCCGCCAAAGGACCCGCCATCCCTATCCCTAAGCCACCCCAAACCCGCTCACCACCACGTCGTTCTCCGGCGCACCTCACCGGAAAACCGAGTCCCCGGCCGCGGCGGTTCGTCAAAACCACGACCCTCCCCGTGCCCAAGCCGATGTAACCTCCCAATCCCCCACAAGCTGTAACCCAACCCAGAAATCCCCGTGAAAAGGGCCGCCGCCCACACAATCCCGTCCTGCCAACACCAAACTCCCAACGCACCAAAATCCCAGCGCGGACGTAACACCCACTCCGGTTGCAGCATCGCCGTGCTCAACGCCACCATTTGAATCGCCGTCCCAACCTTTCCACTCCAAGTCGGCACAATCTCAATCTCTCCCGACAACAGCGAAATCAACGTCGCCCCAACCCCGACAATGATGTCCCGCGAAATCACCAGAATCGGAAACCACAACGGCAACTCGTACGACCAACTACTGAGCGACAACGTCACAATCCCAGCCAGCAAAAGTCCCTTGTCCGCAATCGGATCAAGAATAATCCCTAAATCACTCTTCTGGTTAAACCGTCGCGCCACCCAACCATCCAACCCGTCACTCAACGCCGCCACCGCAAACAACCCAATCGCCAACAACCGCAACCGCTCATCCGGCAACCCCGCCTTCAACCCGCGCCCATAATACAAAGCCGCCAGCACAAACGCCGGAATCATCCCAATCCGCACCAACGTAATCTGGTTCGCGAACGTCATGGCTCAAATCTCCAAAACCATCCCGTCATACGCCACGCCAACGCCAGACGGAAGACGCCCCTCCACCTCCACATGACGGAAATCATGACAAAGATGCGTCAACCACCCCCGCCCTGCCCGCATGCGCGACAGACTCTCCGCAGCCTGCGCATACGTCATGTGCGTCGGATGCTCCCTCTCCCGTAACCCATCAACCACAACATGTTCTGCGCCCTCCGCAACCCGCATCGCCTCCTCCGGCACCGAACTGCAATCCGTCATGTAAGCAAATAACCGACGCCCGCCCCGCGAAAAGACGTACCCCGTCGTCACCATGCGCCCGTGCGGCAACCAAACCGGATCCACCGTCAGCCCGCCCAGTTCAAAACGCCCGCCAACATCCCTCCGAACCGGATGCAAATAGCCCGGAAATCGCGTCTCCGCCGCAAAAGCAAAATCAAAAATCCGCGCCAAAACATCCAGCGTCGGCGTCGATCCAAACACATCGATCGTCCGTCCGCCTTTCGAGAACGGCCGCAAATCGTCAAACCCCATGATGTGGTCCGTGTGAGAGTGCGTAAACAACGCCGCATCCACCCGACGAACCCCCCATCGCAAACACTGATGCCGGAAATCCGGCCCCGTATCCACCACCCACGCCGCCTCCTCCGTCTCCATATAAAGCGAGCACCGGCTGCGAACATCTCGGGAATCCGTCGACAAACAAACCAAACAGTCACACCCCACCATCGGCACTCCCTGCGAAGTGCCAGTCCCCAAAAACGTCACCCGAAGCCACTCACTCATACCGACACTTAAGCCCCCTCAGCCCCCTCAGCCCCCTCGGCCCCCTCGGCCCCCTCGGCCCCCTCAGCCCCATCGGTCCCATCGGTCCCATCGGTCCCATCGGTCCCATCGGTCCCATCGGTCCCATCGGTCCCATCGCTCCCATGAGCCCCCTCGGTCCCATCAGTCCCATTTCCACCACCGCTCAGGGGCTCTTCTCCCCCCATTGGCAGAGGCATCTGCTCCTCCGCTTTGGCTTTCACCGCCTTTTCCTTTTTCCCCTTCGCCGCCTCGACAACCTCTGCCTTCGGCAAATCAAGACGCCTCAGCTCCGAGGCATTCGGAAGCTCCTCAGTCGCCCGTATCCCGAAATGCTGGAGGAAATACTCCGTCGTCGAGTACAGCAACGGACGACCCGGTAAATCCGAGCGACCGCAAATCCGAATCAACCCGCGGTCCAACAGCACCTGCATCATCCCATCCACCGCCACCCCACGCACCGCCTCGATATCCGCACGCGTCACCGGTTGCCGATACGCAATGATCGCCAACGTCTCAAGGGCCGGTCCCGATAACCGCGTCGGCTTCGCCTCCGGAAAAAGCTGCCGGACCCACATCGCCGTCTCCGCCGATGTCACAAACGTCCACCCATTCGCCTGCTCCACCAAAATATAAGCCCTCTCTAACCGAGGGTACTCCTCCCGCAAACCCTCCAACGCCAACCGAACGTCATCTTCAATGAAACCCGCAAACGATTGAGGCGTATCACCCGTGTGCTCCGCCCCCTGCTCACGCCCTCGCTGAATGGCGGCCCAAATCTCCTTCACCGAAATCGGTTTCGGCGACGCAAAAACCAAGGCTTCAACGACTTTCTTAAATTCCATGTTCGCCTCCCGATTTAAACCGCAACCCGAATCACCTCGATATCCGCAAAAGGAGCCACCTGCACCACACGCAACTGCTTCATCCGCACCAACTCCAACAAAGCCAGAAACGTTACCACAATCTCCGCACGCGACGCCGTCTCTCGAAACAACTCCGTAAACTTCAACGGCACCCCGCCAGAAGTCATCTTCAGCACCAAATCAATCTTGTCCCCCACCGTGAAGTTTTCCTCGAAAATCTCCCGCAAATCCTCCTTCCGATTCACCCGCTTCAACACCTGATTGAACGCATTAATCAGGTCGAAAACACTCACATCCCCGAGCGGACGCTCCGCAACCGCCTCCGGATTTTCCGGAATCCGACGGAAAACCGCCTCTTGCTCAATCTCGCGCCGCTGCAAATCCGCCGCTACATCCTTAAATTTCTTGTACTCAATCAACTGCCTCACCAACTCCCAACGCGGATCCTCCTCTTCCGCCTCCTCCTCCGGCG
>JBEEPE010000371.1:0-23277 GCA_041191265.1 Verrucomicrobiota bacterium
AGACCCTGCAGGAGCTTGCCAGAGAATACGATCTGCACCCGGTGCAGATATCCGATTGGAAGAAGGTATTTGCGGAACGTATGCCGCACTTGTTCGAGAAAGAGGCGGCTCGAAGAGTTCGAGAGGGAACGGGAAGGTTTGCACGCCAAGATTGGAGAACTCACTGTGGTTGTGGATTTTCTTCAAAAAAGTCCAAACAGCTCGGCCTGTAGCACGTGCTGAGCAGGTAGAAAAAGCGAACACCCAGTTGAGCATTCGCAAGCAGTGCGAGATCTTGAATGTGGCCCGCTCCGGGCTGGATTACGTGCGTGTGCCGGAGGGCGAGCGCAGTTTGCCGCCTGCACTGCAGGTCTCAACGGCCTTTCCGCTACGCTCCAAGGCCGATGGGACCTTCCGTTTCGGCAGCAAAAAACCGGAGCACTGGACTATCGATTTGCTCTGACACAAGGCTCCGCTTATGTGGTCACACCACCCGAGCTACCATAGCCTAGGTTTTGGCTCTTCTGGCCGAACAACGGGGTCCACCTCAGTCTGGCCGTTGGCGAGGAAATACCTGACGCTCACGTGGCCTTGGGGCGAACCCCAAACTTGAAGTTGCTGGATAAAGTGTCCCCCCTGATTTTTAAATATTTCTCTTACGATTATGGCAAGACGGTCAGCGGTAATTTTGGTGGATCACAAAAATTGGGACCTCATGGCGGCACCGCTTGGAGCGCATCCGACTGAAGGGGACGCTTGGCGATAAGGTCAACGCCATCTTGAGCGCAGCAGCCATGAACTTCACGAAGCTCATCGCATGGCTGAAGTTCTTTTTGTCCTTTTTGCGCCGCCCTGTTTTCCTTCGGCATCCCCAATCATCCCCTCATCCAGACAGCTAAACCGTGAGTTTTTGAGGGCCGATTGATTCATTAGCCGAGTATTCTTGTGACAGTTTTACCGTGGACGTCGGTGAGGCGGTGGTGGCGGCCTTGGAACTTATAGGTCAAGCGCGTGTGATCTATGCCGAGAAGGTGCAGAATGGTTGCTTGCAAATCGTGGACGTGAACCGGGTCGCGCGTGATGTTGTAGTTGAAGTCGTCCGTCTCGCCGTGAGTGGTACCCTCGCGAATCCCGCCGCCCGCCATCCAGAGCGCAAAACATCGGGGATGATGGTCTCGTCCATAGTCAGTTTGCGTGAGCCGCCCTTGGCAGTAAACCGTGCGCCCAAACTCGCCTCCCCAGACGACGAGGGTGTCTTCAAGCAGACCGCGCTGCGCAAGATCTTGGACGAGTGCAGCGGAGGGTTGGTCGGTGTCGCGGCACTGCCCCGGCAACTGGGTCGGCAGCTTCGAATGCTGATCCCATCCGCGATGGAACAGTTGCACAAAACGCACACCCCGCTCGACGAGTCGGCGCGCAAGAAGGCAGTTCGCCGCAAAACTCCCAGGCTTAGAAACTTCGGGGCCGTACATGGCCCGAGCATGCTCAGGTTCGGAACTAAGATTCGTCAGTTCTGGAACACTCGTTTGCATGCGGTAAGCGAGCTCGTATTGGCTAATCCGCGTCGCGATTTCCGGGTCTCCCGTCGCGTCACTTTGAATGCGGTTCAGAGCGGAAAGATCGTCCAGCATCTGTCGGCGCGCGACCTCGTCGAGCCCTGCTGGGTTGGATAAAAAAAGAACGGGATCGCTACCGGTTCGAAACTTCACGCCCTGGAAGCGGCTGGGCAAAAAACCGCTCCCCCACAAGCGGTCGTACAACGGCTGATCGTTCGGATTTCCGGATCCCTGAGAAATCAAGGTCACAAAGGCGGGCAAATCGTCATTCATCGCGCCGAGACCATAATGGGTCCAAGCGCCCATGCTGGGACGTCCGGCAATCTGGGAACCGGTTTGGAAAAAGGTGATGGCTGGGTCGTGGTTGATCGCCTCGGTATGCATTGAGCGAATGATGCAGAGTCTGTCTGCAATCGATGCCGTGTGGGGGAGGAGTTCGCTCAGGGAAGCCCCGCTCTGCCCGTGTTGCGCAAACTGGAAGCGCGAGGGAGCGACGGGGAATCGAGTTTGGGTGGCGGTCATTCCCGTCAGGCGCTGCCCTTGGCGAATCGAATCGGGAAGATCCTCTCCGAACCGCTGCGCGAGCGCAGGCTTTGGATCGAACAGGTCAATCTGCGAGGGAGCGCCCGATTGAAAGAGATAGATGACCCTTTTGGCCCGCGGTGCATGATGTAAACGTTTCTCTGTCTCGCCGAGGGATTCGCCCGAAGACCGCGCATTCAGTGCTGCAAGAGCAATCGAACCGAGGCAAGCGTTTGAAAGAAAGGTCCTTCGAAGTACGGCGTTGTGCGTAAGTGGTGTCATCAGATCACGGGCGGCAAAGGGCTTCGTCAAGGTTCAGCACCAAGTTCGCAACCGCGGTCAGAGCAGCTAACTCTGGACCGTGCAGTGTAGCGTTTCGGGGAGACTCTCCAATGGATAGGAACGAATCCGCGCTTTTTGGATTTTCGTCAAATCGCGCGAGGTGGAGGTCATGATTTCTCACGAGCAACGTGATCTCTCTGTCATCTGGGTTCCGAGCAAGCACTAACCGGAAGAGGTGTCTCAACGTATCTTGAACAGATTCATGGGATTCAGCATGAGCTCGCTCAGCAAGCTTGCGAGCGGCTTCAACAAATGCTGTTTCGTTCATGGTTGCAAGTGCTTGAAGTGGAGTGTTCGTGCGAGCGATGCGCACGGAGCATGATTCGCGGCCCGAAGCGTCAAACGTCGACAGAACGGGTGGATTGCTTGTGCGTTTCCAAAACGTGTAAAGGCTTCGACGCCACAAGGCTTCGCCATGATCCTGCACATAGGCCGCGCCGCCCAGTTCCTGCCAGAGTCCTTCGGGTTGATAGGGTTTCACCGACGGTCCTCCAATGGTGCGCGTTAGGAGACCGCTTGCTGCGAGGGCTTGGTCACGAACGGTTTCTGCCGGGAGACGGAATCGTGGCGAGCGCGCGAGAAGACGATTATCTGGGTCTTTGGCGAGCATCTCCTTCGTCACGCGATGTGACTGGCGGTAGGTGGCGCTTGTGACGAATGTCCGTAGCAGGGCTTTCACATTCCATCCGCTTTTGGCGAACTCCACGGCCAACCAGTCCAGCAACTCGGGATGGGTGGGAGGCGCCCCCTGTGATCCAAAATCTTCCGGGGTACGGACGAGGCCGTTGCCAAATATCATCTGCCAGAACTGGTTCACGATGACGCGTCGCGTGAGGGGGTTTTCCTCTGAAACCAACCAACGGGCGAGTGTCAATCGGTCGGGGCGCGTGTTGGTTGGAAGTTGCGGAAGAAACTCGGGAACAGCGGCGTCCACCTGCACGCCGGGCTTGTCGTATTCTCCGCGAAGCAGGATGTGTGTCTTGCGAGGCTCAGGCATTTCCTCCATCACCATCACGGTCGGAAAGGATGCAATCTCTCGCTGCAAGGCGCGCCGCGATTCAGTCAGATGGCGCAACGCCTCGCGAACTTTTGCCGGCGCCCCGCTCTCCAGAAAGCAGTTCCGCAACGCGGCTGATTGAATGACGGTGCGTTGTTGCGGATCCATGTTCGCAATCTCGCGCGGTGATTCTGCGCAGGACATCACTTGGACTTGCTCGTCGGAGAGCGCCTCAGGGTGGATGACAACCTCGCGGATTCCACCGACGAAGCGGGTGGTGGGACCGCCTCCGGTGCCGATGCGTAACGGGTGGGTGTTCTTGAAGGTTTGGTTGAGAAGGTCGAGAAGCGTCTCGGTGGGCTGTTCAACGCCGTTAAAGAAAACTCGAACCCCTCGCGCGCTTCGGGAGCCGTCGTAGGAAACGCAGATGTGACTCCACTGATTCAGAGGCACTTGAGCAGTTGTTCGCACGCGTAGGGCATCGTCGAGCCAGCGTTTAGTGAATGTGACGAGAAGGTGTCCGTTCTCCAATCGAACCGCGTAGCCATCGTTTTGTGCGGAGCTTGGATCAGAATCTTCGGTCTCCGCTGTTTTTGAGAGGACCGTTCCATTCGCCGACTCTGGATGAATTCGAACTGAGAAGGCGAAGGCGTCCACAAAATCAAAATCACCCTGTTGCGGAACTTCGATGAATGTTTTCCCGTCGAACACCGAACACGTTCGCGCGGATAATGTTCCTAACGGTATCGCTCCAACGGCTTTCGAAATCGAGGGCTGAGAGGGATTGGTTAGATTGAGTCGGAAGCTCATCGGAACTGAAGGGACCCAAGGATCAGGGATTAAGTGGGGGGCTTTTTCCCACTTGGATTGAGAGAGTTGCAGGTCAGATGCAGATTCGCGGATGATTTGGGTGAGGGAATCCACTCGAGCGCGGAGTTGGTCCGCTCGGCGTTCCTGTTCCTCCGTCGGTGCAGCGATGAAAGGGGGCGAGTTCCCCAGCTTCAGTGCCCTTCCGTTTTCAGGAACATTGTTGAAGAACGCGAAGAGTGAGTAAAAGTCACGCTGAGTGATGGGATCGTACTTGTGGTCATGGCAGCGGGCGCAACTGAGGGTGAGACCGAGCCAGACCGTTGCCGTGGTGTCAACGCGATCGGCAACATATTCAGCTGCATATTCCTCGGGAACGATGCCTCCCTCGGAGTTCCCGCGATGGTTGCGGTTGAATCCTGTCGCGATGCGTTGCGCGAGGGTTGCGTCGGGGAGGAGATCCCCCGCGATTTGTTCGACGGTCATGCGGTCAAACGGCGTATTCGCGTTGAACTGTTGAATCACCCAATCCCGCCACCGCCACATCGAACGTTCACCGTCGCTCTGGTATCCGCTGGTATCTGCGTATCGAGCAGCGTTAAGCCACCGAAGCGCGAGATGCTCGCCGTAATGCGGCGACGCCAACAACGTGTCCACAACGCGTTCGTACGCCTGTTCGGACGAATCGCGGAGATACGCAGCGACCGCATCAGGGGCGGGGGGAAGGCCCGTTAAATCAAGGTATAGACGCCGAATCAGTTGTTCGGGAGTGGCTGAAGGCGAAGGTGCGAGACCCTCTTGATCCAGGCGATGGAGGATGAACTGGTCGATGCCGTTGCGAACCCATGCAGGGTTCGACACGGAGGGTGGACTGACGGAGCGCGGTGGAATGAAGGCCCAGTGGGTTTGCCACGGCGCGCCCTGCGTGATCCATCGGCGAAGCGTGTTGAGCTGAGTCTCTGAGAGGTGGCGTCCAGACTTCGGTGGCGGCATCTGTTCATCGGGATCTTGAGAAAGAATCCGCTCCAAGACCGTCCCTTGGTTGGGATTGGTGGGATGAATCGGATACTTCCCACCTACAAGTGACTTCGCTCCCGCTTCGGTGTCCAAGCGGAGATCGGCTTTTCGCTTTTCAGCATCGGGGCCGTGGCAGTGAAAACAGTTGTCAGACAGAATCGGACGGATGTCTCGATTGAAATCAATCGCGTCCTTTTGGGATGCCGCAGCTCGTTGGGGCGTGCCGCCGCCAAACGCCAACGCGACGATGGTGCACACGAGAACGTTTCGGAACACAAAGGACATGAGGGTTATCGGTAACGTGCTTAAGGACGGGTGGCACATCGAGTGTTTGATTCGGGATGCCGCAGTGCAAGCGTTTGGAACGTACGCAATCGGGACCCAAACTCACGGAGGATATGAGGCATGATGACGCAGCCCCAACGATTTGTGAAACGCCTATCGAGCAGAAGTTAGCACGCGTGCCGAATGTGAAACGCGGTCTCGTTTCCAACGTCCGTCTGCTCCTTTTGCGAAGATTCCTTGCTCGGTCCAGTCAGCGGTTACCTTGAGCCAGTACTTCGCATCAGCATCATCCGAGCGGAGGATGGCATCGCGCAGCGGCTTTGCGCAGTTCGGGTTCATCGCAAAGTACACGAGGTTAATGCGATCATTTCGATGAAGCCACATTTGCCGGTCATCTGTGAGGATAGGATTACCCGCCAACCCGATGAGGACGGTGTGAGAAGAATCGTTCATGAGCGTTTCGATGTGTTGCTCCGTGAGGCTCGGGTTCCGAGCGGCGCCGGAGCGCACAAAATCGTCTCGGTCTCGAATGAATCGATCGATGGCACTCGGTGGCAAGTGAGGGTTTCGCGCGAGCAGAAAACGCACGTTCTGGTTCCGTAACTTGCCGAGCGATTGAAGTTCAGCGGGCTCGAGAGGATCACCTTGGACGACCCGTTCGGCCAGCAGTGCAGAAAATCCCTGCTCCATCAAAAACTTCGGTCCTCCTTTTTCGGGATAGGCCCCGCCGGCAAGGTTGCATCCGGTCAGCGCGTTCAGGAGGGACAATGCTATTCCAGAAGTGGCTAATAAGCAGGCAAATAAGGATCGCTTTGTCATGGTTCAGTCGTCAGGCTCTTCACGGGGATGACTGCCAACTCATTTGCGGCATGACTCTTGTGCGTGTATCCGATGTACAACATACCGGCATGTTCAACGGCGTACGGGTAACTGAAATCGGCTTTCGGTGCTGACACACCCGGTGTGCCGGCGAACTCGGAGGTGCGGATCAGGTAGACCTTGCTGAACAGAGATTCGCCCGGCTTGCTGAGGGCGATCGTCAACGGGGTTCGAGCGCCGCCTGTGTTGGCGGTGTTTGTGCAGACTAGGTAGCGGTGTCCGGTGCTGAGAGTTCCCGCGTAGGGCTTGCTGGTCGCCATCGGAAGGTTCGATGCGCTGGCGGGCGACCAAGTGCGCCCGAAATCCTCACTCACAGACAGCAGCGCGAGAGGCTTCTTTCCGTAGCGTGAGACGTTAAGGATGCGTTTGCCGTCAACGATCACAGTCGACTCGCCCCAAATGTTCGTGCCGAGGTTGGGGGCGGTCGGAATAACAACCTGTTCCCACTTGGTGAAGTCGTCGCCTTTGCTAATAGCAACCGTGGGTGGATTACCCGCTTTTCCAAACGCTTGTGAAACATGCAGGCCGGCCATGATCCAGTTTCCGTCAGCCATTTTTTGCGGCTGTTGCATCGGCCAGAATCCGTCCTCGAGGACGGTACCCAGCGGAGACCAGCGCTGAGTCTGCTCATCCAGCCGGTAGGCTCGCGTGTGGGTGGTTCCAACAAACTTTCCATGGAAGGCTCCCATGAAGGCCCACAGGGAACCGCTGTGGGAAAGGAAGACGCCGTGGCTCACCCCAAGGTCGCCTTCACCGGAATCCATCACGACCGGTTTGCCCCAGGTTTTGCCACCGTCCTCGCTGACGCGGACGTGGGCCTCTTCCGTCGGCGTATTTTCTTCACCGGTGTTGAAACCGTAGGACGCGTAGAGTTTTCCTTTGTGCCATTCGAGGCCGACTCCGAGTGTCCATTTGCAGCCGTCGTCATCGGGACGTCGCGGTTTGATGACATGAAAGGATGCGCCCTCCACTCGGGGAAGGTCCTCCGCGTTGGGAAGGGTTTTGGAAGCGTCCCAGAGCGGCACAACGGAGGCCGGCTTGGGGATGTCATGGGTGACCGCGGACGGTTCGTATTCGTTGGCGATTTCCTCTTGAGAACGTGCGATCGCGTGAATGATGCAATCATCGACGGCCCCGGTGAAAGGTTGCCGCACATGTCCGGAGTCCCAGATGCCGCCGAGGGTGATGGGTGAGTCGGTGGGGGCAATCGGCGATTTGAGGCGAGCTTCGCCCGCGGGTTTGCCGTTGAGATACAGGGCTGCCTTGTCCTGTGACACGGAAAGGGTTGCCTTGTGCCATGCGCCGGGTTGCAGGGAATGCGGGCAGGGGATGGTGACCCAACCGTTTTGCCACAGATGCGCCTTGAGTTTGCCGTCGGGTTCGATGGTCAGGCTCCACTGACGTTCACCGCGCGAGTAGCGGTTTTTTCCGGCGATGATTTGTTGTCCGCCGGACAGGTCGTAGGGGTTGAACCAGAGGGAGAGCGTGAAGGATCCGCTGGCGAGGGGAGCGCTCTCTTTGAGTTCGATGACAGATTCACCGTCGAGTCGGAGCGATCCTCCTTTTGCTCCGGGTGCGCTGTGCACTTGTCCATGGGGGAGGCTCCAGCGCTCCGTTTTGTAGCTGTCTAACGGCCAATGGGAAACTTCGACTGCAGACGCCGAGAGACTCGCGAAAATCGCAGACGAAGCGAGGCAGGAGAAATACGGAAAGTTCATTTGATGAGGTGAAGGGGTGGGGATGAGCGTGGTGGAGTCGAGTGATGTTCGGCGGTGACGCCGTCGCGGGAAGTTTGTTCTGGGCCCGATTGGTCGTCTCTGCAGATCAGCCTCTGGAACAGTTTACGTTCCAGTCCGCCTGCGGGGCACATTGAAACGACGACGAGTCGTTCGATTTGCCAAGGCCGAGCGAAGTTCACCCCCCAAGGTAGGATTCCTCCTCAGTGTCCGCTTCAATGAGGCAACACGCTTCGGGATGATCACGATTGGAGTCTCCAGCACTGTCGAGCGAGCTTCCTTCACCCCAAAGGTCGGGGGCTTAGTATTTGGGGAAGAGGGTGGGGGCGGGGAAGCGGTCTTCGGGGGCGTTGCTGTCGCCGATGTACTCCTCTCGGGGAACGTTCACGAGGGGCCACGAGGCTGGACGGACGCGGACGACGCGACCTGGACGAACCCCTTCGATAATCAAATCGGTCTCAAACCGAATCTGGATTCCACTGCTGCAGAATGGCACTTCGCCCTTTGATGGGATGACTTCCAAAACCGTTCCCCGTGATGACATGTGGGCAGGACCGTAGGCCCCGCCCGCATGCTTCAATGTGTCCTCCACTGCATTCATTGTGGCTTGAACCCCTTTTTCAAAGTCTGCGTACAAGGCCGCATCCATCCCTCCAAACAAGGTGGCGGTGATGGTTGCGCGCCCAAACTTTCCGTAGTCGACCGCATCAACCCACGCGGGCATCCAGCGTTTGCGAATGGATGCCTTGTGCCGCTCCGACTGATGTTTGGCGGCGTGCTCCATCGAAGGTTCATCCAGCCAGATGTCGGAAATATGAAACCGCGTGAAGATCCCATCGGGCGTTGGAATCCAGCTGATGCCCAATAACACGTTCTGCCCTTCCAACGCCTTTTTGCCCTCACCGGGCCATGCACCTTCCGAAATCATTTCGTCGATGCCGACGCGCTCGCGTCCGCGCCAGATACGCGTTGTGGCATCAAGGGTGAGTTTCTCGCGCGCGGCAGATGTGTCGCCGCCCGCGCGGGGTTCGCGGCTCGCGGTGATCATGGCCTCGCGATTCTTCACGTCGATGTCCTGCAGCTTCCAAACGAGGCCGTTTCGGAGGCAGTGACTTGGTTCGTCCTCCAGCAGCGCCACATGATTTTCTGCGGGGGTAATCCCTTTGCCACTGTATCCCGATGTTTTGTTGCGCTGATCGACGGGAAGCACGGGCACGGACGACGTCGCCGGATCGGGCGGCAGATAGGCAAGAGCGTGCATCACGGTTTCCAGCGGGATGTCTCGCAAATCTGCGGGCGCGCCGTGGTAGCGAACCATGCCATAGGGGAGTAACGCGAACGGGTGCGGGGGATTGCGAAAGTAGGTGCCCTCGCCTTGAACGCGGATGCTGCCGCGGCGGTTGGCGTGGTCGACAAAGACAATCTCACCTCGGTAGGCGAGCGCTTTTTCGATGGGAGGGAACTTGCCGACTTCGGGGCGGAACGGCACCTCAACTGGGGCGGGTGCAGATTTTTTGTCGCCCTGTGTTTCAGCGCCGTTGAGGGAAAACGTGAGCAGACTTCCCGCGACAGAAGCGATGCAGAGGAACGGGGATATTTGCTGGGACAGGGCGACGAGAAGGCGTGACATAGGGCGGAAGTTTGGATGCGGGAAAGGCTGTAAATCAGTATTTTGGAAAGATAGCCGGCGATGGATGCCGGTCGTCGGAGTCAATCCGAGGGTCCATCAGATACTCCTCTCGAGGCGCGGAAACATGGGGCCAGCTGGCGGGACGAATGCGAACGATTTTCCCTGGTCGGATGCCTTCGATGATGAGGTCGGTTTCCAAGCGCACTTGAATACCGCTGTTCCCCAGTGAGGAGGGCCTTGTGGATTTCCCGACGCTGAGAATCGTTCCCTTTGATCCGATATGCGACGAACTCACGATGCTGGACCACGGTTTCAACGTGTTCTCCGCGGAAACAATGACGCCCTGCTCTCCCGCTTTGAAATCAGCGTATAGGGATGAATCCATTCCCCCAAACAAGGTGAGCGTCGCCGTGGCGCGTCCAAACTTTCCGTATTCCACCGCATCCACATACGCGGGCATGAGCCGTGTCCGAATGAGAGACTTGTGCAGGCCCGTTTGGTGGTCGCTGGATCGCTGCATCGACTCGTCGTCGAGCCAGATGTCCGTGATATGAAATTGATTTTCGACGCGATTTTCCCACGTGCCTGCGGGGAGCCATGATAGGCCGAGTTGCACGCGTTGTCCGTCGAGGGAGCGCTTGCCCTCTGCGGGCCATGATCCGTTCGCAATCATGTCCCGCAAGGCGAGGCATTCGCGTCCGCGCCAGATTCGGGTGCCTTCGTCGAGAGTCAGAGTTTGCTCGGGGGCGCTCGCGTCGCGTGTTTCTCGAGGCTCGAGGGTGGCGACGAGTTTGGTGAGGTGCTTTTGAACGTCGACTTCCTTAAGGCGCCATGCCTTGCCAACACGGATGCAATGGCTTGGTTCGTCTTCGAGCAGCAGAAGATGGTTTTCAGCCGGTTGTTCAATCGTGGGTTTCTGAACGAGGGGCACCGCCGAGTTGGCGGGGTCCGGTGGTAGAAATCCGCTGGCGTGAAGGAGGGTTCCGAGGGGGATGTTCCGCAAGTCCGCCGGCGCGTTTTGGAATCGAACAACGCCGTAGGGCAGAAGAGCGAACGGTTGCGGACGATGTTGAAAGAACACCTCGCTGCCGCCGGTGACGCGAAGGCTTCCTCGCCGGTTAACGTGGTCGACGAACACCAGCTCTCCGCGGAAGGCATGTGCTTTTTCCAGTGGCGCAAACGTGCCGAGTTCGGGACGAAACGGAGCGGCTTCTTGATCGGGCTTTTTGGACTCACCTCCACTCGTCTGAGCGAGCGGGTTGAACGCAAACACGCTGGTTGTCGCGATGAACGCGGCGAGCGAGCGGATGACGCTCCGCATCATTCGTTTGGCGGAGGTAGGGACGCGAATCGGCTTCATGAACTCAGTATTTCGGGAAGATGGCCGGAGTGGGGAATCGTTCCTCGAGACTATCGTTTACATACTCCTCACGAGGGATTTGCGTCTTGGGCCAGCTCTCGGGGCGAATGCGAATCACCCGTGTGGGGCGAATCCCCTCGATGATCAGGTCGGTTTGAAACTTCACTTGGATACCGCTGCTACAGAATGGCACCTCGCCCGCGATGCGGGTCACGTCGGTGATTTTTCCGCTGGAAGCAAGATGGCCCGGTCCGTAGTGACCGCCCGCATGCTTCAAGGTGTTTTCGGCACCGTTGATTTGTCCTGCGACGTCTTTTTTGAAGTCCGCATAGAGGCCGTGATCCATTCCACCGAAAAGGGTTGCGGTGACCGTTGCGCGTCCGAACTCGCCGTACTTTACGTCGTCCACCCACGCGGGCATCCATCGACTCCGAACGAATGATTTGTGCGCTTCGGTTTGGAGTTGGGCGGCTTGTTGGATTGCGGCTTCATCGAGCCAGATGTCTGAGATGTGGAAGCGGGTGAAGGCACCGCTGAGTCCGTCTCCAGGAGCGGGTTTCCACGTGATCCCGAGGAGAACTTCCTGCGCGCCGAGACTTTTCTTCCCGGTCGTGGGCCACGCCTTTTCTGCGAGGAGACGTTGAATCCCGAACCGCTCGCTGCCGCGCCAGACGCGCGTCGCAGCGTCGAACGTCATCTTTTCTGGAGTAACCTTATTGCCGGTGCCTTGACGAGGTTCGCGCGAGGCAGTGATGGTGCCTTCGGTGTCATTGAGTTCGAGTTCGTGCAACTTCCAGACGAGCCCTTCACGGAGGCAGTGGCTGGGTTCGTCTTCGAGCAGAGCGACATGGTTCTCGGCTGGGAAGATTCCGGTGCCTCGGTAGTGACCGGCGTCCTTCAGCTTGCTGTCGGGCGGTAACACGGGCACCGCGGAGGTTTTGGGTTCGGGAGGCAAAAATGCTTTCGCATGCATGACGGTGCCAAGCGGAACGTCGCGCAGGTCTGCCGTCGCTCCCGTCAGTCGCACGACCCCGTACGGAAGCATCGCGAACGGGTGCGGATCATTTCGATAAAACTTCCCCGAGCCCTCGACGCGGATGCTGCCGCGTCGGTTGGCGTGATCGACGAACACGATTTCCCCGCGGTAGGCGTGGGCCTTTTCGAGGGGAGGGAACTTGCCGGGTTCCGGACGGAACAACTCCGGCGCTCGCTCGAGACTTTTAATGGTCCGCTCGTCGGCTGCGTCGGCAACCGGAGCGGGCCCGCATGACACGGCGAGCCAGAGTGCGCACCCGACTAGCGGGTTGCGTGTTGAACGATTCCGCAAGGCCGATGCGAAAACTGAGGTCATAAAGCACCTGTGCCCTCGAGAAACGCCTCCTCCCGCGATCGGCGGAGAGAAGGGTTCGAAGGTAAAACGGGAGGTGGAGAGCTAGATGGAGACGACTTTGTTGCTGTCGCCAAACTTGTTGGTTTCGACACCCATGCGCTGAGCCATCAGGAGCAGGAGGTTGCTCATATGGGCGTCGCTGTTCACCGGACGGCTGCAGATTTGATAGTGCGCGGTGCTCAGCGAGCCGTCTGCGTTCTGCGAGTAGCCTTGGAATCCAGATGCCTCCTTGTTGAAGTCGATGTGGCTTCCATGTTTCAACCCGAGGTCGGATCCGCCTGCGAGCACTAGCGGCAGATTCGCGTTCCCGTGGCTGTGACCGTAGGACATCCCGCTTCCGAACAACGCCATGGTGGATCCGAGCAATGGCTTGCCGCCGAGGTCTTTGGTCTCTGAGAGGCGGGTGAGGAAATAGCTGAACTGCTCGATGGCGAAGGTGTCGTAGTTCGTGAGCTTCTCCATGTAGCCTGCGTCACCGCCGTGGTGACTGAGCTGGTGGCGCGATTCAGTGATCCCAATCTCGGGGATGGAGAAGGCGTCTCCTTCACCTCCAAGACTGAACGTGGCAACGCGAGTGACGTCTGTCTGAAACGCCAGCACCATGAGGTCGTAGACGGTGCGGAAATAGTCGCCGGCCATCGTGGCGGGAACGTCGCGATTGGTGCGTTTGCGGTCGGCTTCCGAGACGACGGGGAGTGGCGTGTCCAGCCATGCGTCAGCGCGGCGGGTGCGGATTTCGGCTTCGCGAACCGAGGTGAGGTATTGCTCGAGGCGCCCCTTGTCCTCCTTGCCCATTTTCTGTTCGAGGCGACGCACCTCGGCGAGGTTATCGTCGAGCACGCTGGCTTTGCGGCGGAGGGCTTTCCGTTGAACAGCGGTCCCGCCTTTCGGTTCTTCGAACAGGGAGGCAAAGATTTCGCTGCAGCGGCGTAGGGAGGGCAGGCGAACACCGTCAGCGGTCCATGCGAGGGAATCGCCGGTGAGGGCGATTTCCATGGAGGGGTAGCGGGTGTGTGGCGCGGTGATTTCCGCCATCTTCTGGTCCACCGAGATGGTGTTGCGGTCGGACGGTCCCATTTTGCCGCCGGTGAGCCAGACGTTAATACAACCGTGATGGTGGCTTAGCGCGCCGGGGTGATGCAGTCCGCTGATGGGAGTGATCGAATCGCGATGCTTCTCAAGGGGCTTGAGAGAGCGCGAGAACTGGTAGTCCTTACCGGTTTGCGTGATTTGGTAGTTGAGCGAGTGCACGCCGTTCGCGAGGTAGATGAAGGCGCTGCGTTTTGGCGTGGTGGCGGCGGCTTTTTCTGCTGCGCGGAGCGGGACCATGCACTCGAGTAGCGGCAGCGAGATGAAGGTTCCCATCGCGCGAAGCGCGTGGCGGCGGTCGACGAGCCAGGATTGAGATTGGATGTTCATGAGAGGTTGTGGTGGTTCGTGGGTGGTTGAGCGGAGCGGTTGATTGAGCAGGGTTAGGTATTCTTGAACACGGGTTAGCGTTTCTTCATCAGGTCTGAGAGCGCGACGGCGCGGATGATTTCCTTCATTCGGTAGCCAGCTTTTTTTGCTTCAGCTTGGATCGCGCTGATGTCGTCTTGGTCGTCGAAAGTGATGACTCTGCGGAGCGCGTAGGTGCAGAGATGTTCGATGAAGGCGCGGGCGACTTTGTCGCGATCTTCCAGCAGGATGCGCTTGAACTCCGTGGGATCCTTGAAGGCGCGCCCGTCGGAAAGGGATCCCGAGGCGTTGATGAGGGGATCTTCGCCTACGCCGGCGACGATTTTCTCGCGCGTGCGCCACTGGCCGATGGCGTCGTAGTTATCCCAGACCACACCGAGCGGGTCGATTTTTGCGTGGCAGGCGGCGCAGTTCACATTTTCCCGGTGCGCTTCAATCTTCTGGCGGAGCGAGGCTTTTGGGCTTTGCGCAGTCGGCGGTTCGATGGCCGGCACGTTCGCTGGGGGCGGGGGCGGGGTTTTTCCGAGGATGGCTTCGCTGAGCCAAACGCCTCGGTGGACCGGGCGGTGCCGCGTGCCGTCAGAGGTGAGGCCGAGCACTGCGCCCATCGTGAGCAACCCGCCGCGATGGTCGTCCGGCTTGAGGGCGACACGTTGGAAGCCTCCGGACTTCGGTTCTGGGAAGCCGTAGAAATCGCACAAGCGAGCGTTTGCCATGGTCCAATCGGAATCAATAAAGCCGTCGATGGAGACGTTTTTCGTCAGCATCTCGCGGAAGTATTCAACGGCTTCGTTACGCATGCTGGTTTGGAGCCAGTCGTCGTAGGTGGGGTAGAGTTTCTTGTCGGGCGGGAACATTCCAACCCGGTGGAGTTGCAGCCATTGGCGGGAGAAGTCGTCGACGAAGCGATGGGTCTTCGGGTCCGCCAGAATGCGGTCCACTTCCTTTCGGAGCGCCTCGTCTTTGAGATTGCCGGTCTTGGCGACGGCGAAGAGTGCGTCGTCGGGCATGGAGCTCCAGAGGAAATAGGACAGGCGAGAGGCGAGTTCCCAGCTATTGAGTTGTTCGCGAGCAGCGGGTTCACCCTCCACGAGGTAGAAGAAGTTTCTGGAGGTGAGAATGCTTTGCATCGCGGCTCGGTACGCGTCCGCCGTTTTTTCCCCGGCGTCGCGCTCGGCCCGATAGGTTTTCAGGTAGCCAGCGAGTTCGTCCTGTTTGACGGGACGTCTCCAAGCGCGTTCTGCGAAGCGCTGAAGATGGGCGAGCACCACGTCGTTTGGGTCTTCGTCTGGGCACATCAGGCCGGTGCGGCGCGCTTTTTCGGATTCGGTGAGAAGCGGTCCTTCCCATTCCACCCAGTCGAGGATGACGGTGGAGAAGAGGCCGTTGCCCTTATCGTCGAACATCTGCGGCGCGTTGGGATTGAGCAGACGGGTTTCGCTGCTGTGGGTGAAGATATGTCCGCTGCGGCTGCCGAGTGCACCGCGGAAGGCGGCGCCTGCGCGGCGGTCGACCACGTTGGTGGCGACCACGCAGAAGTCGAGACTGATTGGCATCTCCAGAAACACCTCGGCTTCATACACCTCGGGTTTGTCTTCGGAGGCGGTGATGTCGAACTCGCAAATCGCCTCGACGTTTTCTTCGCTGGTGCGTTTTCCGATGCTCAGGTGAGCGGTTTGTCCACCGATGGGACGGTTTCCGCTCGCTTGGAAGCGCAGTTTGTAGAGGCCGCTGTATTCGGGGCCTGTCTTTCCAAACCAGTTAGGGGAAAAGGCATTCTGAGTGGAACCTGGAAAGAGCAGGTAGCGCAGCGGGCGTTTGATACCAAAGCGGTCGAGGGCTTCCTGCTGGGTTTTGCCCCCGCCGTAGCGCAGATCTGCGGCGGTTTTTCGGACGGATCGGGATTCGGAGGCGACGGCAGGAAAGGCGCGGTTGAGAACGGTGCCGGCTGCCCGGTAGTAGCGATCGATGTGTGAGGGCGAGAGGGTAAGTTCCGATCCGAGACGTTCAAACCCGTGCCAGAGGGTATCCTCGTTGAGTTCCCCTGGCTTTGTTGGGTCGTATCGGACACCCAAAAGGTCGTAGACGGTATTCTGGTACTCTTTGCGGCTGAGTCGGTAATGGGCAACCGCAGGGCGGGATGCCATCCGCGTGGCGCGCCCTTCTTTGATGCGGGCGTCGAGACTTGAAACAAAGCTCGCGATCTCTTCCTGAGTCGGGCGCTTCTCCTTTTTCGGGGGCATTTCGCCGGAGTTCACCTGCTCAATCATCTCCGCCCAGTGATGGGTGTCCGCGCCGGTTTTGAAGTCTCGAGACAGTTTATCGATGCGAAGGTCTCCCTTTTCTTTTTCAGGGCCGTGACAGCGGATGCAGTGTTTTTCGAGGAACGCGTCGAATGATTCGGCGGCGTGGGATGAGACGGGAGCGCAGAGGAAAGCGAGCAACGGGACTGCGAGAGCGAACGAACGAAGATTCATGATGGTGGGAAGGCAGGTCAGCGAATCCTCGCAGTCCTTCACACAAGCGATTCGGACGCTCGTTGCTGGAGGCTGAGACGGATTTTGCCGACCGAGAATGAGTAGAACAGGTTAGATGCCACGCAGGGTTTCGTTTGAGTCGCCGAACCGGTCGAGTTTCAGACCGCCCCATTCCATCAGGCTCAGGAAGAGGCTGCACATGCGGCGATTGGGCTGGTCGCTATAGTCGAGAACGCGACCGCCTTTGAGGTTTCCACCGGCGCCACCGAGTAGAATGACAGGCAGTTGTTTCGAATCGTGATTGCCGTGCAACATGCTGGAGCAGTGCATCATGGCGGTATTATCGAGGAGCGATGATTCTCCCTCTTGAATCTCGGACATGCGGGTGCACAGGTATGCGAGCTGTGACATGAAGAACTGATTGAGGGTGATGAGTTCCTTGGGTTGCGTGTGGGCTAGCCAATGGTGGTGGTCGCGGATGCCGAGGTGCGCGTGCACAAGATTCGACGCATCGTTGCAGTATTTCATGGTCGCGATGCGCGTGGAGTCCGTTTGGAACGCGAGAATGAGAATGTCATTCATCAGTTTCCAGTACGCCGGAAGGTCCGAGGGCACTCCATCAGCAGGACGCGGCTGATTCGGCGCGCTGAGCGTTGGTTTCCAGTCCCCAGATTGCCGTTCTTTGCCTGCGCGTTTGATGCGGCCTTCGACTTCGTGGACGGACCCGAGATATTCCTCAAAGCGTTGTTTGTCGGCGGAGGAAAGTTTGCGCTGCAGCTTCCGCGCGTCCTCCAGAACGGCATCCACGATGCGTTGGTTTTCTTTTCCGCGCTCGGTGCGAAACAGTTGATCGAAGGCGAGGGCGGGACGAGTTTCGGTCCACGTGGGTGACACGGGTGAACTCCACGAGATGTGGGATCCGTAGAGCAGGGGGTGCCCGTCTTGGAGTCCTGGGGTTGGGTCTTCGCATCCCAGAACGAGCGAGGGATGGCGGGTGCGGTCCCCGATGTGACGCGCCATGACTTGGTCGAAACTGATGCCCGTGCGGACTTCATTTTTTGTCATGGTTGAGCCACTGAGCATGTTGCCGGTTTGCATGCAGTGGATGACTCCGTTGTTGGCTTGTTCGTTCCAGAGTCCGCGGAGGAAGACAAGACGGTCTCGCCAAGGGGCGAGAGGTTCGAGGCACGGACCGAGTTCCATGGCGGAGCCTTCGCCTTTCGCCCACCAGTGTTGCGAGTGAAACCCCATTCCGGTGAAGGAGATAAGGGTTCGCGTGGGGGCTTTGCCCGACGTGTGATTGGCAGCGGCCCTTGCGGGAGTCATGCAATCGAGCAGGGGGAGGGTGAGGGTTGCCCCGAGGCCACGCAGCGCGTGTCGTCGGCTGATGAGCCACTGGTTTCGTTGGATATTCATGGCGGTGTGCGGGTTTGAGGGAAGTCGTGTGAGCCCCGGATATCAGGTCGTTAGGGTGTGTTGGAGGCGGTGGTTGATGACGAGCGGATACAACGGAACTGCTCGCTTCGAACGATGACCCCGAGGGCGTCTGACCAGCGACCGCCGGCAGTCATTGTTTTTGCCACCTCTTCAATGAGCGCGCGGTCTGAGGGCAAGATAGCTCGGCTAAGCGCGTAGCCGGTCAGTTTTCGGGCGAGGGAGCGCAGGAGGTCGTCGCGGCGGGGGCCTGCGACGTAGCGTCGGAGGTCCATGAAATCTTCCATGGGGGTTCCGTCGCGCAGCGTGGATTTGCTCTCGCCTGGTTTCATGGTGTTTACGGGACGGAGTTTGCCAATCGCGTTGAAGCGTTCGAAGGGGAACCCGTACGGGTCGATGCGAACATGACAACTGGCGCAGTTTGGGTCCTCTCGATGGCGTTCGGTGAGCTCGCGCACGGAGATTCCGTCCGGTGGTGTCTCGGGGAGGGGCGGCACGGTTGCGGGAGGTTTGGGCAATCGGTCGCCCAGCAAATGGGCCAGCCAAGCGCCACGTTTAATGGGACTTGTTCGGGAGGCTGCCGATTGTTTTGCCAGAACGGCTCCGAATCCGAGCAATCCTCCTCGACCAAACGACGCAACATTTTCGACGCGTCGCCAGTGGGATCCGACCACGTTCGGGATTCCGTAGTACGTGGCGACGACGTTGTTGAGCATCGCAGCGTCTGAGGTGACGAGGTCGCTCACGGGGCGGTCATTGAGGAGCGCGTCTTCGAAGAATCGCACGGGCTCTTCCGCGAGGGCGTCGCGGAAATGATCGGTGAAGTCCGGAAAGTCTTTGAGGCTGCGTCCGTGGTTTGCGACGAAATCGCGGACGCCGAGCCAACGTGCACCGAACTCTTCGGCAAGGCCAACAATGCGTGGATCGCGGAGCATCCGGTTGAGGTGCGAGTGGAGCACTTCGGGGTCGTGCAGACGATCCGATGCGTCGGTGAGCGCCTCATCGGGGAGGGAATCCCAAAGAAGAAAACTGAGGCGGGTTGCGAGTTCGCGTCCGGAGACCGGTTGCCACGGGCCCTTTGGAGCGGGCTGTTCAACACGGTAGAGGAACCAGGGGGAGGAGAGAACGCGGGTGAGAGCGGCTCGGAAGGCGGGGTCGTGTTCCATTCCGTCTGCGCGGTCGGCTCGGTAGCCTGCGAGCAGTTCTTCGCGCTCAGTGGCGCTGACGGGGCGGCGCCAAGCGCGTGCTGCGAAGGGAATGAGTTCCTCGAGGTGGTGCGGTTCTGCGGCAGTTCGCGCGGCGAGGAGCGCGGCTTTTTCGGATCGGACTCTTTCCGCCACTTTTTCGAGATAAAAGAACATCATCGGGGGCTCGGACGGCTGGTGGTAATAGTGGAGAAGCCCCTCGTACATGAGTTCGTTCGCGATGGCGTCATCGCTCACGAAGTGCAGTTCGTTCCAAAGGCGATTGAGTTCCGTTCGCTCAGATTTATTCAATAGAAGTCTTTGAAGTGGTTCATCTTCACGGTGAAACATGAACAGACTCCCTTGGGCGTCTCGCGGGATGATTGGGTCAAACAGCACCGTTGGGGGGAAGAGCGCTCGGAATGCGTCGGCGTGTTGGGAGCGTTTTGCGAACGAACGCGGATGGACGAGTTGGGAGAGTTTTGGGTCGGGCGTTTGCAACACGAGCGGTTCGCCTTCGCGCCACGCTGCGGGCCGGCATCGCGCGGCGTCCCGCAGATTTCCTTTGGTTTGGCCTAGGAGGAAGGGCTGGACGGTGACGTGCTCTGAACTGCCCTCGTCGAGGGTGACATCGGCGCGGAGAAATCTCGGGAGAGCGAGGGATTCGATGAGCGGTTCCGGGAGTTTGGTGAGGTCAATGGTGACTTCGCATGGTGCCTCGGTAACGAGCGCGGTCGCGGGTACTTTTCTGCCCAGCGGATGGTGGCCGAATCGATGTCCAGCGCCCTCGATGGCGGCTCGGAGTTCCGGATGTTCTGCCAAAACAAGGGTCGGTTTCCCCGCGCCCTCGATGCGGAGTCGATCCCAGATCACAAAGGTTCCAGGTTGGGAGGGTGCGATTTGATGGGAAACCAAACGGAACCGAGGCTCTCGTGCTGCTGTCTCAGCCTTCTCGGTAGCAACCACTTTCAGGGTTTCGTCCCACGCAGGGAATCCGTTTCCCACCGCAAGCACTTTGAACTTGCTGTACGCATTCCAAAACAGCTTGTCCTGCAACGTGCTGATGGCGTGAAGCACTGGTTTCGGGTCGGTGGTGGCCTCACGCCATTTCTTCTGCACGAGCGCGAGGGTGGCGGGAGGAGGTGCAAGAGTCTGGAAGTTCAGGTCAGTTCCCAAGTTGGCCAGAGCGGGCCCGATGCGAGGGTCTCCCAGGTGCGCGAGTTCAAATGACACTCCGTCAGGGTCGCCAGGGTGGGCGTCCGCGACGCGACCCGAGAGGGTCACCTCGCCGTCGGTCGGACTGGTCCACGCGATGGCCACGGGGCGGTTTCGTCCGGGGTGCACGAAGACCGACTGCGGTGGGAGCTTCGTCCAGACCTGCTGTGGGGTGGTGGCGGTATTGACGAATACGGAGGGTTCGGGGCCGATGCTCCACGACTTGATTTCGGACCGACCTCCATTGGCTTCGCGTTTTTCGGTGAGGAACGCTGGGGTCTTTGGAACTTCTAGAAAGCTCCAGCGGGCTCCGAGTTCATCGTGCCACGGGTTCCCTTTGAGAAGGTTGGGAACGAGGTCCCCGACGCTCCAGGTTCGCTGGTTGCCGGCTGTTTCACGAATCGACCACTCAACGAGGGTGCTGTCTGCGCCGATGGTTTTATTGGGGTGCACCGAGAGGAGTAGCAACTCGCCTTTGCGGACGTTCAGTTTCTGAGTGAACGGAACGGATCCGGCGTTTTCGACATAGGACTCAACGAGGACGCGTTTGGATTTGCTCCAACCCGACTCGATGGCCTTTTTTGCCTCTTGGATGGTGGCTAGTCGCCGTTGGCGTTCGCCTTCAATCTGGGTGACTTGGTTCAACCATTCTGCGGCTTGGGCGGGATTTTCGTCGGACGATGCCTGAGTGCCATTGAGACCGTTCCAGAGGGCGGTGAGGTAGGTGAGGTTTAGGTGTTCTTCGGCCGCGATTTTTGAGAGCGCGGGGGCTCCTCCGTTTGCGAGTTGGGTTCGGTGACGGAGGGTTGCTTCGAGGTGCCGCTCGAGGGGCGGTTTGCCTCCATTGCCGCCTGGTCCGGTGTAGTTGGCGTGGAACGCGCGGAGCGCTTTTTCAGCTTCGGCAGTCCACTGCGGTCGGTCGGGCGACGTCGAGAAGCGGAATCCGGATGGCAGGAGCACGGCTCGGGCGGCGACGTCGCGCGCGGTTTTCAGGTAACGGTTTACGAGTTCGGGAGTGACGGGCATGGCCTCGCCGACGTTGGCGAAGCCTTCGCCGCCGAGGCTATCGGGGGGGAACTCGTTGGCGCGGGTGGGGCGCATGTCGATGCCGGTGAGATCGCGGATGGCGTTGTCGTATTCGGCGTTGGTGAGACGGCGGAGGGTGACGGGGCCGGGATCGCCGGCGCGTGCTGATGCGGCGTGGTCTTGCGCTGCGGCAATCCACGCGAGGAGGGCTTCTTTTTCCTCGAGAGTGGGTTGGGTTGCTTTTTTGGGAGGCATATCGCCTTCGGCAACTCGGTCACGGATTTCTGCGAGGACAGCAGGTTGAGCGAGCATGGCGCTGGCGTTCGCGATGCCTTTGAGGTTGAGGTCGTTGTCTTTCGGGGAATCGCCGTGACACTTGCCGCAGCTCTTGACGAGGAAAGGATGGACCCTGTTCGCGTAATCTTCGGAAAGAGCCGCCGGCAGGTCCGCTGCAACGCCTGCTCGGGCTAGGAGGTAGAGCGAGAGAGTGAAAAGAGGACGCAGCATGGGGGAGGTCGCGAGGCAACTAAAACGGTATACCGTTTGAGGGGGCGGATGCTAGGTGCTTTTTGCCGCTCCGATGAGCTTCAGTGCTAAGAGGCGGGGGGTAGAGGTATCCTAGGAAAAGCGCGTATTGCTCTGGGGTCAGTTTGATTTACCCGTTGAGGCGAGTTTTTGGAACCATGCATCTCCCCCCTCAAAGTGGTCGGTTAAATCGGACGGCCGTTGAGGCATTTTGGCGAGATGCGGAGCGGCGGTTGAGGTGGCGGTTTGCTTGTGCGAGGGCGGTCGAGGTGGCGAGGAGGCCGTTATTGGTTTTGGCGGCGGTTGGCGTTCCGGTTGGTCTGGCTCTCCGGCAGGCGGGGGTCGAGCGTTGGTCGGTTGGGGGCCTTGTGTTGGTGATGGGTTTGGTTTGTTGGTTTCGCGCTGTCGCGAGACTGCGGAAAGACGGCTTGTGGCGCGCGGCGCTTTTTCCTCGGATGGACGAACGATTGGGCCTGCATTCGCGACTCTGTGCGGCGGCTGAAGGGGTGGGAGCGTGGCCGGATCCGGTGCCGGAGGTGGAGCGCCTGTGGTCGTGGCGAGCTGGGAGAGCGTTCAGCGGTTTGGGGGGTTGGCTTTTCGCGTGCGCTCTTTTGGCGCTGGCCCTGGAGGAGACGCAAGTGGTGCGCGCGGTTCCGACGAACCGGCCTCCGGCGGTTGCTGAGGCGGAGGCGTTACTTGCCGCGATGGAATCCAACGAGGCGCTGGAAGAGGAGGCGGTGAAGGAGCTTCGAGAGGAGTTGGAACGGATGAAGGGGCGCGATGCGAAGGACTGGTTTTCTCAGGGCGGTCTGGAGGCGGCAGCGCAGCTTGCGCGGGAGCTGGAACAGGGTGGGCGGGAGTTGGCGGCCCAGATGGAGCGGATTCAAGACGCGTTACAGGATTTTGCGTCGGGACCGAGTGGCGAGGGAGAGCGGGGGGTGGGGGAACGCCTTTCCGCTGCGTTGCGGGCGGCTTCCGGAACCAAGCCTGGGTTGGACAAAGGGCTGGAGCAGATGCTGAAACAGCTCGCCGAAGGAGGGGCGAAGTCCGTTTCCGCGAGGGAGTTTAGGGAAATGCAAGATCGGCTGAGCGAGGCTCTCGCAAAAATGGGTGAGTGCGGATTGTGCCGGAAAACTGGCTCAGGGCGGTCCAGCAATCAGGGCGAGCGGGCTTCGGGGATTGGTCCATCCGAGGACGCGGCTTCCGACACGCCGCTGACGTTTTCTCCCGAGGTTACGCGGCTCGAAGCAGGGGTGCTGGAGGCGTTACCCGCAGCTCAGGCGGATGGATTGGGAGCCGTTGCGGGGGATGTTCTTCGGGAGGTTCGCAACGCTCCGCAGGTCGAGGCGACCGGGGTGGCGTTCGGACCAGCGGGCGGGGCCAGCCTTTTACCAAATGGCGGTAGCGGAGTGGCTTGGAGGAGCCGCCCTTTGCCACCAGAGGAAGCGCAGCGGTTGC
>JBEEPE010000372.1:0-3741 GCA_041191265.1 Verrucomicrobiota bacterium
CGAGTTTGTGGAAGGCGGAGACGGGTGTTTCGTCGTCGGCGAGAATCTCAATCCAGACGGGGATTCGCGAACCGCGTGTTGCGAGGGCGACGAAGTCTGGTTGGAGGGGCAGGATGGGGAGGGACATGGGTTATTCGCCCTTTTTTCCGTAGGTATCGTCTGGGTTGAAGACGGGTTGTTCTTCGGTGGGGACGGGTTCGCCTTCGAAGGAGTATTCTTGGAAGAAGCAGGACTGAAAGCCGGTGTGGCAGGCGCCGCCGGTTTGTTCGACTTCGAAGAGGAGGGTGTCTCCATCACAATCGGCGTACCAGCGGAGGACTTTCTGGGTGTGACCGCTCGATTCGCCTTTCAGCCAATATTTTTGGCGGGACCGGCTCCAGTAGTGCATGAGGCCATTTTTCAGTGTGGCGGCGAGGGAGGTTTCGTTCATCCAAGCCATCATGAGGACCCGTTTGGAGTGGGTGTCCTGAACGATGGCAGGGATGAGTCCGTCGGCGTTGTATTTGAGTTTGGCTTGCATGACTGGTGGCCTGGTTGGGCGGGGGTGAAGTTTGGGCGATGGTTTGTGGGAAGGAAAGAGCGGAAGGGTTGTTTGGGGGGCGTTGGGGCGGGAGGTGTGGGGGGAGTGGTTTTGGGGTGAGGGATGAAAAAGGGTGGCGGGGCGGGGGAAGGGTGGGCAGTCTGTTGGGGTTATGAGTGAGGCCACGAGTTCTTCGAAGCGAGGGTTCAAGATGTTGGTGTTCATCGCGGTGCTGTGTGTGAGCCTCGGGTTGAACGTTGTTTCGTGGTTTGGAAGTCCGGTGGCGAGTCCGGCTGGGGCGGTGCCGGAGCATACGGATGTGAAGCAGAAGCTTCGCGAGGAGGTTTTGGTTCCGGGGAAAAAGGGGGAGACAGGGGCTGGCAAGAAGGTGGTGGTGATTCCGGTTTACGGGATTATTTCGGGCATTGGGGGTGATGAGGAGGATGGGGGCGGGTTGGCGCATGTGCTTGCGATGCTGAAGGCTGCGCGAGTGGACGATTCGGTGTCGGCGGTGGTGCTGCGTGTGGATTCGCCGGGGGGTGAGGTGACGGCTTCGGACGTGTTGTTTCGGGCGGTGCGGGAGGTGGACCAGGTGAAACCGGTGGTGGTCACGATGGAGAGTGTGGCGGCCTCAGGCGGGTACTTTGTGGCGTGCGGTGGGCGCCACATTTTGGCGAATCCGTCCACGTTAACGGGTTCGATTGGGGTGATCATGCAGACGCTGAACTACCAGGTGTTGTTTTCGAAGTTGGGGATGGAGATGGTGACGTTTCGGAGTGGGGAGATGAAGGATTTGCTGAATGGCGGGCGTGAGTTGACGGAGAAGGAGCGGTCGTTGGTGCAGTCGTTGGTGATGGAGTCGTACGAGTTGTTTTTGAAAACGGTGGCGGAGTCTCGGAAGCTGGATGCGGAGGATTTGCGGAATGGCGTAGCGGACGGGCGTGTGATTTCGGGGTCTAAGGCGTTGGAGGCGAAGTTGGTGGACGAGTTGGGCGGGTATGATGAAGCGTTGGTGCGCGCGAAGGCGTTGGCGCAGGTTCCTGGGGCGCAGGTGATTCGGTACACGACGCCGGTGAGCTTTGGCCGGTTTTTCAAAATGTTTTCGAAGTCGGCGGTGGAAGGGGTGTCGGTCCGGTTGGAAGCACCGGAGTTGGGGTTGGGTCGGGGGACGCTGATGCGTGGGCGGATGTATTTTGCGGCACCGCTGTTGGTGCCGTAACTCGAGGGCGATGTTTGAGTCGATGGGCACGGTGGGGACGGTGTGGCTTTGGCTGGCGGGGGTGGGGCTGGGGTTGCCGATTTTGTTTGGGGTGGTGTTTTACTTAATGGCGGCGTTGAGCATGCGGCATCAGGAGGGCAGTCGGGTGCCGTTGCGCGAGTTTGATTTGGGGGATTTGTTTTTGGGGGCGGGGTTGGTGGCGTTTTTTGTGGCGAGCGGGTTGCGGTCGATGGTGCGGGGGGAACGGGTTCCTGTGGATGCGTTGGAGGTCAATGCGGGGGCTGGCATGATGACGTTGTTTCTGGCGTCGACCCTGATTTTTCGCATGTTGCGGAGGATGCCGGTTGGGGTTGTTTTTTCGGGAGATGGGGGCGGGGGCGGGTTCGGGTTGATTTTGATGCGGGCTGCTTTGTGGTTAGCGGCGGCGTTTCCGGTGGTTTGGGCGGTGCACTTGTTGAGTGGCGTTTTGATTGGGGGCGGGAGTGGGGAGCAGGGATCGGTGACGCTTTTGCGGAATGCGATTGGCGCTCGCGACTGGCCGCTGATTTCGGCGATGTCGTTTTCCACGGTGTTGGTGGCGCCGGTTGCGGAGGAGGTGATTTTTCGGGGGATTTTTTATCCGGCGTTGAGGCGGTATTCGAGCGGGGTGGTGGCGGCGATTTTCACGAGCTTAGCCTTTGGATTGTCTCACGCCCCCGTTCAGGTTTCCCCGGGATTGGCGGTGTTGTCGGGGTGCTTGATTATTGCGTATGAGCGTTCGGGGACGCTGTGGGTTCCCATTGTGATGCACGCGGTTTTCAATGGAACGTCGATGCTCTGTTTGTACGCCGACACGCAGGGGTGGCTGACGCGGTGAGGTATGGAGGAGGATTTTGCCGAGCTTTCGGGGCTGACCGTGCGGGAGATTGGGGAGGACCGGTTGGTGGAGATGATTCGGCGCCTGTGCCGTCCGACGGAGGTTGGCGGGGTGGTTCAGGGCATTGGGGATGATTGTGCGGTGGTGGAATGGGGCGCGGGGCGCGGGTTGTTGAAGACGGATGCGGTGGTGGAAGGGGTGCACTTTTTGCCGGAGACCGAGCCGACGCGGGTGGGGGCGAAGGCGTTGAAGCGGGTGTTGAGTGATTTGGCGGCGGCGGGTGGTCGCGGGGGCAATGTTTTGGTGACGCTCGGGGTGAGTTCTGAAACGAGGGTTGAATGGGTGCGAGGCGTTTACGAGGGGTTGGTGACGACGGCGCGCCGGTTTGGGGTCTCGGTGATTGGGGGGGAGACGGTGGAGTGTCCTTCGCTTCGGATGATTTCAGTTTCTGTGGCGGCTGCGGCGGGGGCGACGGGGATTGTTCCGGGGCGGGCGGGGGCTCGGGTGGGGGACGCGATTTGCGTGACGGGCGTGTTGGGCGGATCGTTCGCGTCGGAGTGGCATTTAGAGTTTGAGCCTCGGTTGATGGAGGGGCGGTGGTTGGTTGAAGGGGGGTGGGTGACGGCGATGATGGATATTTCGGATGGGTTGGGGCGGGATTTGGGGCGACTCGCGAAGCGTTCGGGGTGTGGATTTCGGTTATTTGCTGCGGCAGTTCCGTTGCGAGAGGGCGCCGATGTGGGTGGGGCGTTGAGTGACGGGGAGGATTTTGAGCTGCTGCTGACGGTGGCTGCGGAGCGATTGGAGGCGTTGCGCGAAGCGTGGGCTGTTGCGTTCCCCGGACTGGCGCTCACGGTAGTGGGGGAGATGACGGAGTCGGGGATGAGTGAATGCGTGGGGGAGGGCGGACTGAAGGATTTGTCGCGGGCCGGATGGGAGCATTTCGCGAAAACCGTCTCGTCTGAGAAGCGCACGGTTGACGCCACGGCGCGTTCTCTTCAACGTGGGTGAAACTATGGGTAAACAGTACAACAAAATCGAGAAGCGCCGCCGCCGCGCTGCTTATCTCAGTCGTCGCAAGGAGAAAGCCAAACAACCCGTCGCCACCAAGTCGGCGGTCACGAAGAAGTCCGTGAAGCCGGCTGA
>JBEEPE010000373.1:0-8118 GCA_041191265.1 Verrucomicrobiota bacterium
CATGGGGAGGTGGTAAAGGGCGAGCGCATCCTCCTGCGAAATGCGTTCGCCGGCGATGACGCGGTCCGCCGCGCTGCGTGCTTCGGTGGTGGCAGTGGCTTGCATGCTGGTGTTGTGAGTATGGGGTTAGTGACGGACGGCGGGCAATCCCGCGTCCAGCGGCGTGCTGGGTTGGAACGATTGTTTTTCGCGGTGGACGAAGGGTAGTCTGGCGCGATGCACGACATCTTGAAGTATCGTCGCAAGGAGTGGCCCGAGGCGGTGGAGTCTGTTCTTCGCTCGGTGAACGGGTTTGAGACGGTTGTTGTGGGGCGTTCGGGGGCGCATGGGGTGGCGCGAGACATTTGGGCCGTGGTTGCGGGGCTCGAGATTCCGAAGGGGTCGGCTCGTTCGGGGGCGTCGGAACTGGTTCGAGGCCTCCTCTGGTATTCGGTGGATGCCTTGCCTCAGGCGCACGCCATCTTCCAGGAGGAGTCTGGGTTTTTGGGGTCGTACTGCCATGGGATGATGCATCGGAGGGAGGGGGACTTTTGGAATGCAAACTACTGGTTCCGATCTGCGGGGAAGCCGCCTGCCGGGTTGTTTGAGGCTGGGTTCAGTCCGGAGCGGCTCACCTCGGCGTGTGAACGGGCGGTTCAATCCCCTCGGGAGCGGGATGTTTTGGAGAGTTTGGCGGACGAGGCGGCGCGCGTTTTGGATTACTTGTTTGAGTTCAATCGGCCTTGAAACGAAGAAGCCTCCAGCGGATGTCGACCGACTGAAGGCTTAAAAAGCGTGCGAAGCGCGGAGCGCGCGGGATTTGGCGGTTGCTTTATGCCAGCTTTGCGAGCGCAGCTTTCACGGCTTCGAAGTCGGGAAGGTCGCCTGGTGTGGCGGTGACTTGTGCGTGTTGAATGATTCCTGAGCGGTCGATGACGAAAACGGCGCGCGCGGAGGTGTCTCCGATGCCGGCGAGGCCTTTGAAGAGCACGTCGTAGGCGTTGGTGGCTTCCTTGTTCAGATCGGATACCAGCGGGAGGGTGATGTTTTCCTTTTTGGCCCAAGCTTCTTGGGCGAATGGGCTGTCTACGCTGATCCCAACGACCTTTGCGTGGAGGCTTTCGTAGTCGGACACTCCTGCGGAGAGGGAGCAGAGTTCGTTGGTGCAGACGCCGGTGAAGGCGAGCGGGACGAATACTAGGACCACGTTCGATTTGCCGATGTGATCGGCGAGTCGGAAGTCTTCGAGGCCTGCGGCCGTTTTCGTTTTCAGGGTGAAGAGGGGAGCTTGGGAGCCGGGTTGGATTGCCATAGGTTTTCAGAGTTACTTACGGCTTGATGGATAGAGGGGGGGCGACGTTGCGGCAACCCGTGAGATTGGGGGCGGCTTCGTGGGGGCACTTTTCCCTATCTCAAAACCACTTTGCCTTTTCGCGGCGCGTGCTGGGGCGTAGGTGTTCCCGCTCAAACTTCGAACGATTATGCCGAACCCTTGGACTGGAAAAGGAAACCCGTACACACGACAAGAAGTCAGAGACCGGTTGCAGAATGCGCTGGACCGCGGAGAGCCGCTGATTGCGGCTGGGGCGGGGACTGGCATTTCGGCGAAGTTCATTGAGCGGGGTGGTGCGGATTTGTTGATTATTTACAACTCCGGCCGGTTTCGGATGTCGGGTCATGGGTCAACGTGCGGCTTGATGGCCTATGGCGATGCCAATGCGGTGGCGATGGAGATTGGCGAGTACGAGGTGTTGCCGGTGGTGCAGGAGATTCCGGTGATTTGTGGGGTGCATGCGACGGATCCGCGTCGTCGGATGTGGCACTGGTTGTTGAAGGTGAAGGACATGGGGTTCTCTGGCGTGAACAATTTTCCGACCCACACCATTGTGGATGGTCACTTCCGAAATGTGTTGGAAGAGACGGGGATGAGCGTGAAGAAGGAGATCGAAATGGTGGCGCTTGCGCGGAAGATGGACTTGTTCACGGTCGTGTATGTGGCTACTGCGGAGGAGGCTCGCGCGATGGCGGAGGCGGGAGCTGACGCCATTATTGCGCATGTGGGGACGACCATTGGCGGATCGATTGGGGTGGTGGGGGCGACGTGTTCGATGGACGAGGCGGTGGCACGCACGCAGGCGGTGATTGACGGAGCGAAAGCGGTTCGCAACGACGTGTACTATTTGTGTCATGGCGGACCGATTGCGACGCCTGCGGACGCGGAGGAGGTTTGTCGGAGGACGGACTGTGTGGGTTTCGTGGGGGCCTCGAGTTTGGAGCGGTTGGGGGTGGAGCAGCCGTTGATTGATTTGACGCAACAGTTCAAAAAAATCCGTCACCGTTGACTCAGGTTGGGTGGAGGTGATTCGAAACGATTGTTGTTATGAGTGGCGCTGATGTGATTGCTGGGCGGCGGTTTGTGACAGGTGAAGAGAAAGTGACTGTGGTGTCGCCGTGGACGGTGGAGGAGTGGTTTTGCCGTGGGGACATTGTTGCTAACCGCGAGTTGTTGATGGTTCGTGCGACGATGGAACCGGGGCGTTCGCATCCGTTTCATGAGCATCCGAAGCGTGAGGAATTGATTTACGTTCTTTCGGGCCGAGCGGAGCAGTGGGTTGGAACGGAGCGACGGGTTTTGGGGCCGGGTGAGATGGCATTTATTCCGAAAGGGACGGTGCATGGGACGTACAACGTGTTTGACGAACCGTTGGTGTTCCTTGCCATTTTATCTCCCTCGGATGCTGAAGGTCCGGACCCGGTGGATCGCTCGATGGAGGAACCGTGGTGCAGTCTGCGCGGGGCGTGAGAGCCTTTTCGAGTGGTACGGACTCTGCGACAGGGTGCGGCATGATCTCTCGGGTATTTGCTGCGTTCGTGTTGCTGGGTGTTGGGGGGTGGGTGATGGGAGCGGATTGGCCGCAGTGGCGAGGGGGTGGGTTGGACGGGAGGAGTTCGGAGAAGGGGTTTCCGGTGCGTTGGTCTGGGACGGAGAACGTGGCTTGGCGGACGGAGGTGCCTGGAGGGCATTCCTCGCCGGTGGTGCACCGTGGGCGGGTATATTTCACGGCTTGCGAGGTTGATACGGGCGAGCGGTTGCTGGTTGGGTTGGATCGCAAGGACGGCCGTGTTCTTTGGCGGTGTCCGATTTTCACGTCACCACTGGAACGGAAGCATGGGGAGAACAGTCACGCTTCTTCGACTCCTGCGTGCGTTGGGGATCGAGTTTTCGGGGCGTTTTTGGATGGGAAGGAAGCGGTGGTGTTTGCCTGCTCGGAGGAGGGCCGGATTTTGTGGCAGGTGAGTCCGGGGATTTTTTCGAGTGTGCACGGCTTTTGTAGCACGCCGATTGTCTACAAGGACCTGTTGATCGTGAACTGCGACCACGACGGGGACGGCTTTGTGGTGGCACTGGCCCAGAGTGATGGGCGGGAGGTTTGGCGGATTGATCGGCCAAATAAGACGCGGAGTTACTGCACGCCGTTGATTCGAGAGGTTGCGGGGCGGATGCAGATGGTGATGAGTGGTTCGAAGTGTGTGGCTTCCTATGACCCGGACACTGGGGCGCTGTTGTGGAGCATCAAGGGACCGACGGACCAGTTTGTTGCGTCGCCGGTGTTCAGCGAGAGGACAGGGTTGTTTTACGTGACGGGCGGCTTTCCGGATCACCACATTTTGGCGATTCGGCCGGACGGCAAAGGGGATGTTACTGATACGCACGTGGTGTGGCATCACCATAACAAGCAGGGAGTTGCGTATGTTCCGTCGCCGATTATTGAGGGCGGGTATTTATTGATTAACGATGATCAAGGGTTCGCGCATGCGTTTGATGCGGCGAGCGGGGAGGTGGTTTGGCAGGAGCGGTTTGGGCGGACTCATGCGTCTCTATGCAGTGCCGACGGTAAGGTTTATTTTATCAACGACAATGGGTTATGCCGCGTGGTGGATGTGGCGGGTGGATTTAAAGTCTTATCGGAGAATGAGATGAAGGAGATGACGTACGCGTCTCCAGCTTTGAGTGGGGGTGAGATTTTTCTTCGGACGGCGCGGGCGATGTACTGCGTGAGGGGTGGGCGATGAAGGTTGTGTTGTGGGGTTTGATGGGGTTGGTGCGGCTTTATCAACTCGTGATTGCGCGGGCGTTGCATTTGTTGACTGGGCCTGGGTCGGGGTGTCGGTTTGAGCCGACGTGTTCGGATTATATGCTTGTGTCCTTGCAGCGGTTTGGCCCGTGGCGGGGAACGGCGATGGGGTTGCGACGGATTTGTCGATGTCATCCGTGGGGCGGGGTGGGGTTTGATCCGGTTCCGCACGCGGGCGGGATGGCTGAAGGGATGTTGGAAAAAAAGGGTCGCCTTGGTGCGGGCGATGCGTCGAAGTGAAGAGTCTTAAAACTTAGGGCATGGTTATGCGCTTCATTTGGATAAGAATTTCGTTGCTGACGGTCCTCCTTTTTATGGCGGGTTCGTCGGATTGTTTGGCGGATGCGGTGGCATCTGGCGTTTCGTCTGGGGGTACCTCTCAGGGTGGGCGATTGGTGGATAGCGGTGATGTGGGTAGTGAGAAACTTCTGGGCGGAAAGTGGATGGAGATTGCGCGGACGGATGTGCCTTCCGAGCGTGGATGTTCGCGGGTGACGATGGAGTTTGTGAAGGGTCTTTCGGGCGGCGTGGCTTTGTTCGTCCAAGGTTGGGACAACGACGCTGGTGTTTGGCGACGCATTGACGAGGGGGCGGAAAAAACGGTCCGGCCCCCGTGGTGGCTGTTTTGGGAGCGGCCAGTTCGTGTTCAGGCGGAAGCGTTACGCTGTCTCAAGGGAAGTGATGCGGATGGTTGGATTGCGATTGTTGGTTCGGACGGGGTGAGGGTCCTTTCTCGGGACGGTGGAATGCCTTGGAATGCGTGGAATCGGTGCTTCGAGGCTTTGCAGAGTGCGGGGCAGCCGGTGGGCGGACTGATATATTTTCTGACTCAGTGAAAGAGTTGATGCTGCAAAGGCTGGGAACGGCGTTTTGTCGTTGGGCTTTGTGGTTTTTGGGCGTTGGTTTGTTGGTGACGGTGCGGGTTCGTTACGCGGGCCATCTTTTGTTTGGCGGCGGGGTACTCTTTGATTCGGAGGGTTTTTCTCGGATGTGCCGTGTTTCGAGATTGTTCGGGACAGACGCATGGATTCTTGGAGCAAATCTTCACGAGGGGTGGCCTACGGGGGCGGCGACCGGATACAGCACGCTTTCGGATTACCTACTACTGTGGATGGGAGGGGCGGTTCGTTCGGCTGGTTGGGTGGTGGAGCGGTGGGATGATCGGTTGGGGGTGATTCTTCAGTCGGGTGCGATGGATTATGGGGGCGGGTTGTTTGGTGTGTGTGCTGGGTTGGCGGTCGCAGCGGCTTTGTGGTGGCGGCTGAGAGCGCAGGGCTGGGGGCGTTGGACGGTTGTGATTTGGGGGATGATGGTGTGCATGCCACCGATGATTTTCGCGACGCGGTTTGGGGCTCTCGATGAATCGGTTTTGGCGCTGGCGTTCTTGGGATGGGTTCTGGTGATTGAGGATTCGGATGGATGTTCCGAGACGTGGCTGAGCGTTGTGTCTGGACTTTTGGGCGGGATGGCGATGTGGACAGCTCCGCGCTTTTCGTGGCCTGTCATTTTTGGGGTCGTGATGGGGCGCTGTCTCAAAACCTCGTCGTTTAAGGCGGTTCGCGAGGTGCTTCGTTGGATAATTCCCCTGCTCGGGGTTCTTGCGTTGGCGATCTCGCTGGATGGCAGGGCTTGGTTAGGGAGCCTCATCGCTGACGGCGCCGAGCGGTGGCATTCATCACAATCTCTCTGGCGTCCTGTGGAGGATTCGCTGGCGCCGGTGCTTTGGTTTGGTGGGGCGATGGCGATTCCGGTGTTGGCACTCTTTCACCGGTCCGAGGATTGGGTGCATCGACGCTGGCGTAGGCTGGTGGCGTGCTCGGGCATTCTGGCGGCTGGGGCAAGTTGGTGGATGCCGGTTTGGGCGCCATTGGCGGTCATTCTGATGGCACTTAGCGCTGACCCTGCTAGGCAGAGCGTAAGGTGGGTGCTCAGTGCCTCTCGGCTTGGTCGTTCGCAAGTGCGTCTTGCATTGATTTTTGTGGCGCTTGGGAGTTTTTGGCCGGTTGCGCGGTGGTGGGAGGGATGGATTTTTCCGGCGGAGTCACGGGTTGCCGAGGCGATGGAATATCGGGAGGAGATGGGGCAGCTCCGCCGGATTGCGACGGGAATTCGCGGGGGTGGGATTCAGCCGTTCCTTGCGCCCTGGTACCTGAGTTCGGCGGTGAGTTACTGGTCGATGCAGCCGTCCGTGGCGCGGTTCACGTGGTTGGAGGGCGTGGAAACGGATTTTGCCACTGCGTTCTTTGCTTCCTCGGATGTTCGTTCGCAACGCGAACCCGTTGTATCGCTTGGTGTTCGGTGGATTATTTGCGATGCCCCCGATCGCTTCGAACGCAATGCGGTACGAATGGGGTATAAAAAGGATTCCAAGGATGAGGCGGCTATTCGCACGCTGCGCAAGGGCCGGCAGATTACCGAGCCACTTGGTTTCACGCGCGTGTTCACGACGGGGACGTTCGTGGTTCTTGAGCCGTCCGCCGCCGACGGTGGTTCCCCTCGGTGATTCTGTCGTGGGCTCGCGAGGGCTAGGCCTTCAGCGAGCTGGTTGCGCTGGTTTGACCCGCAATCGGGAGCGCAATCGAGACGGGCGTCTGAGCGGTAATCTGAGGGTTGATTCCGTGAGCGTTCGGCTCTGTTGCAAGTTTGGCTGCTCGATTGAGAGCTTCTTGCGTGAACAGGTTGCGAGCGAGGGTTTTAGACCCTTCCGAGAGAGCGATTTCCACTCTTCCGCGTGGAGAAACGGCTGCGAGCGTTCCGTTGGATGAGAGTTCGAGGGAGGTGACTTGGGTGAGATCCAAGTTTTTCAATGCATCGCGCACCTCGGGACTGTTTAAGAGCCTCTGCTTCAGTTCGGACGCAGCACTGGCCGTGGGTGCGTTTTGATCGAGGATTCCAGCGAGGGTTTGCTTGAAGCTTGAGGCAGGCTGCGCAACAGGGGTTGCCGGTGTTCCACCAGAGAAGTGGTTCACCAGTCGGCCTGCAAGGGCGCTCGCGCCTGCGACAAGAATCGGATTCATAGCAAACGGCTTAGCCTGAAACGTGCCATCGAGGGTTTCACAGGTAAGCGGACAGTTTTGGGAGGGCGGTCTCGAGCGACTGTGGATCGTGGATCGAGACGATGGGGAAACCTTTTTCGATGCGCCCGAGCAACCCTGTTAGAACACCGCCAGGTCCGAGTTCGATGAAGAGTTCGATTTTCTCGTGGTCGATGAGGTGGCGAATCGATTGAGTCCACCGCACGGAACCGGTGACTTGAGCCGTGAGGGTGTGACGGATTTCGTCTTCGGCAGAAACGGGTTTTGCGGTGACGTTGGAGACCACCGTCAGGGTGGGCGCACTGATTGCGGTCCCGGTGAGGACGGATGCGAGTTTGTCGGCGGCGGAGGCCATCAAGCGCGAGTGGTAGGCACCGGCGACGTTGAGCGGTTTGAAAAGACGGATGCCTTTTTCTTTGGCTTTGGCGGCAGCCGTTGCGAGGCGGTCTTTTGGGCCGCTGAGGACGATTTGTCCGGGCGAGTTGTAGTTTGCGACATCGACATCGCAATCGGCGGCGAGGGATTCGACGGCGTAGTCTTCTGCGCCGATGGCGGCTGACATGCCGCCTTCGGTTTCGTCGCAGGCGGTTTGCATGAAGGTTCCGCGTTTTGAGACGAGTTGGAGTCCGGTGGCGAAGTCGAACGTTCCGGCTGCGGCATGGGCGGTGAATTCGCCGAGGGAGAGGCCGGCGGCTGCGACAGGTTGGAGCGAGGGGAGGCGTTGCTTTAGTGCGAGAAGGCAGGCAAGGCCGTGCAGGTAGAGGGCGGGCTGGCAGTGGCGAGTTTGGGTGAGGTCGGATTCGGGACCGTTCGCCATCAGGTCCGAGAGTTTGTAGCCGAGTGTTTCGTCGGCGAGGGTGTAGAGGGCGGCGACTTCGGGGGAGAGATTTGTCAGGCCGGCACCCATGCCGACGGTTTGGGCTCCCTGTCCGGAGAAGAGCAGTGCGATTTTTTTGTGGTTCATCATG
>JBEEPE010000374.1:0-10752 GCA_041191265.1 Verrucomicrobiota bacterium
CCAGCTTTGGCGGTTTCCGTTGAACCTCCAGGTCGTAAGGTTCTGTTTCGGAGCAAGTTCAGATGCGGCATCGCGAATGTCCTTGAGGGAACCGAGAACGAGCGTGACGCGGTATTCGTGGACGAGGTCGTGATCGATTTTTTCGAGTTCGTGTCCGGCGATGTAGGCGGTGGGTCCGGCGTGGGTGTCATTGGGCCCCGGTTTTCCGTCGAAGCCCCCGATGAACCACGACCGAGATTCTCGGATGAGTCCGAGTCCTCGATCTGCGTCATCGAGGGTAGCGGACCAGAACTCGGTCCCGCTCCATTCGGCCCATCCGGGCTTTCCCTTGGGGCGTTCGATGGTTGCGACGGGTTGTTGGGTAAAGGGTTGATCTCCGGTGTAGCTGACGACGCGGTGAAAGTTTCCGTTGGTGTAAACCGCTGGGCACTCCTGAAGTCGTGCGGGGTAGGAGGTTGTATCGGTTCGCCGGTTTGTGAGTTTGCACCGAAGGTGAACCCGGTTGCCGTCGACACGGACCCATGATTCGAACCGACACTCCCCCTCGACCTTGTTCAGTGGCCATTGGAGGGGGATGGACCGTGTGTACAGTTCGTGCCCGTCATTGGAGTGCGCCTCGGTGGTCGAGCCGTTTTTAAAATCGTCACCGGCTTGGATAGGGTTCCAGCCAAGGTGTTTCCAGTGGTCTTTGGGCGACTGTCCTTTCGCAACGAAGGGAACGGGACCGCTGTAGTAGGACATCTGGATTTGCCGTCCGAGGTCGTGATTATTGACGACGTTGCCGAGTTCTTTTGAGGCCAGCAGGGTGATGGCGCCGCCTTTGTCGAGATCGACACCGACCGTGAGCTGATCGGTCGTGAGAGTGCTGACGTTTTCGGCGAGTGAGCACTGAACGGCAATCGGGAGCGCGATTGCAAGGGCGAGTGCGCGAGCGGGAATCGGCGGGAGCGTCATTCGGGATCGGGGAAAAGATTGACGCTCGGCTCGATGGCACGGCGGTCTCGGAAGATCGGGGGCGGCGTGTCGGATTTCAGAGACCATCCCGTGAGGATGAACTCAGGGAAGGCGCGGTTGCTTGCGGGTTCGTAGACTTTCTCGCCCGAGAAGCGGCCATGAATGATGTATTCGTGGTTGTTGTCGCCTCCGAGATTGTTCATTTCGCGATCCGGCGCGTAGGTGCGTTGTTCGTTGAAAATCACCAACTTTGCGGACGACCAAGGTTGTCCTGGCACGCGGAGATATCCCCAGAAGCGATAATCGCGCTTGTAGATGCGCCGACCGATGTAATGGGTCCCGGGACGTTCCTGCTGAATGGAATCGGCGAGGCCGGCGCGCGCGGCCTTGTACTCTTTTTCCGGCATGAGGGGTGAGCACGCGGCGAGGACAAGCGCGCCGAGCGCCATAGTTCCGACGGAGCGAAGATTACGAAAAAGTTGCATAGTTAAAGGATTTCGACGGGGCACTCTGGCAGCGCCTCGAGGAAGGCTTTGCCGTAGCGCCGATTGAGAACGCGTGGATCGAGAATCACGATGATGCCGCGATCTGTTTTGGTGCGAATGAGGCGGCCGACACCCTGTCGGAACTTCAGAATCGCCTCGGGCAACGAGTAGTTTGAGAAAGGGTCTTCTCCCCGCGATTCGAGTTGCTCGAGCTTGGCCTCGATGAGCGGGTGATCAGGCACGGAAAACGGGAGGCGCGTGATGATGACATTGCTGAGCGCGTCGCCCGGCACGTCAACGCCGCTCCAAAAGCTCTCGGTTCCAAACAGCACGTGGCGTTGATCTTTTTTGAACTCCTGCACCAAGGCTTCCCGCGAAAGGTTCTCGCCTTGGACGAGGAGTTTGTAGTCGGCGTCGTCGAGCTCTTCGCGAAGCAGTGAGGCCGCTTCTGCCATGTGTCGGTAGTTGGTGAAGAGGACAAACGCCCGACCTTCGGTGCGGTCGACGAACGCCCGAATCTGGCGGGTCAGCTCAGCCATGTACCGCGATTCGTCCTTGGGATCAGGCATTTTGCTGACGGCGTAGACCTTCATCTGATTGGGATAATCAAACGGGCTCCCGATTTGGTGCGCGTCGATGTCCCAAGCGCCGACGCGGTTTTTGAAATAGTCGAGACTGCCGGTGGACGTGCCGAGGGTGGCGCTGGTCATGACGCAGCAGTTGTCCGGACGGAAGAGCAAGTGTTTGAGGTAAGGTGCGATGTCAACTGGTGCCGCGTGTAACGCGATGGATTGCTGGTTTTTGCCCGTTTGTTCGACCCAGTAGACTTGGTCTTCGTGTTCAAGTTTGAGGAAGGACGCGATGCCTTCACGGGCATCGCGGATGCGTCTCCCGGCGTCCTGAAGCTCTGATTTCACCGCGTCATTTTCTTGTTGGCGGACGAGGCGGGTGATCTCGGATTGTAAGTCGGCGAGAAATCCGGTGAGGGTGTCTTCGATGAACTCGGGTTGGCGGACGCGAAACTCGCGTTTGCGGTCTGAGAACTGGGCCCGTGACTGGACAGTGCCGAAAAAGGTGTCCGCCTTGTCTTCGATTTCCGACGTCAGTTTGACGGCGGCAGGCTGCATGAGCGCCTGGAGCAGGCCCTTTCTTGTCCGTCGGTTGTAGAGCCGGTTTAGTGCGTAGCGGAGACCGGTTTGCGAGACTTCCATGCCGATTTGGCGCGCGGCGATGCTTTCGATGGTGTGGGCTTCGTCAAAGATAACGAAGTCGTTTCGGAAGAGGTAGCCGGGTGAGTCCTCTTCGGTTTCGCGTCCGGTGGCGTTGAGAAAAAAGAGGGTGTGGTTCATGACCACGACATCGGCTTCGAGGAGTCGTTTACGAGCTTGTTGGTAGAAGCAGCGGGGATTGTTGCCGCAGGTTTTGGCCGTGCAGATGTGGGCTTCGCTGCAGACTTCCGCCCACACGCGTGGGTCCGGTTCGAAGCCGAGGGTGCTGCGGGAACCGTCTTCCGTGCGATCGGACCAGTCGCGGAGTCGCTCGAGGATTTGGCGTTCTGGGGAGGTGAAAAGGCCGTCGGCTTGATCCATGGCGCGTTTGAGACGCATGGGGCAGAGGTAGTTGGAACGACCTTTCCAGAGAGCGACATCGAACTCAACGGGCAGGATACGTGAAAGGAGGGGCAAGTCCTTGTTCACCAACTGCTCTTGGAGGTTGATGGTGTAGGTGGAGATGATGGCTTTGCGTCCGTGCTCTTTGGCCCAAAGGACGGCGGGAGTGAGGTAAGCGAGCGATTTGCCGACGCCGGTACCGGCTTCGACGATGAGGTGTTGATTGCGGGAGAGGGCGCGGGCGACGGAGGCGGCCATGGTTCGCTGTTCTTCGCGGAACTCGAAGTTTTTGGCGCGCGAGAGGAGGCCGCCTTCTGAGAAGGCGTCGTGAATACGCGGGACAAAGTCACTGTCGTTTTCCTCTGCGAACGAGATCATCTCACGGGTAGTTGAAAGTTTGCGGCAACCCTTTGAGGATACCATCATTCATGGTCCACCGGCAAAGCCGGTCGGGGAGAGTGAATGGTGCTCGCTGAACGTTTTTGAACCAGTTGAATGTGAAATGATATGGGGCTGTTGGACCGGTACGTATTGCGCAACTTTCTAGAGCCCTTGGGGATGTCGATGGGTGGGTTTATCGGGGTATGGTTCATTTTCGATATCAGCGATAACGGGCCTGAGTTTTTTCGGAGCGGTGTCGGGTTGAGAACGGTTGCAGATTTTTATTTGGAGCAGTCGCCACAAATCATTTTGATGGCGTTGCCGGTCGCGATTTTGTTGTCACTGCTGTTCGGCTTGGCTCGGATGTCACGGGCCAATGAGGTGATTGCGATGTTGGGGGCTGGCCGGAGTTTGCCTCGGATTTTACTCCCGTTGGTGGCTTGCGGATTGGTGGGCTCGGGCGTGTGTCTTTGGTTAAACTCGGAGTTGGCACCGAAGGCGGAGGCAGAGCGGAAGTTGCGCTTATCGGACATGACGTCGCGGGAGGTCGGACGTTCTCGGTTTGTGCATGCTCACTTGTTTCGGGATCCGGTGACGAGCCGGACGTGGTACGTGAAGCGGTTTACGCCGGGCGAGTCGCTTTTGGAAGGGGTCACGATTTTGCAACAAGATGCGGAGGGCCGTGTCGTAAGGAAGTGGTACGCTGCGCGTGCGTTGTATGATGAGGTTCGTGCGTCGTGGATTCTTCAGCGGGGGATTGCGGTGACGCTGGATGAACGGGGCCAGATTGCGGAGGGAGGGTTTGACGATTTTGAGCGGGACGGTCAGCGGGTGATGGAGGGGTGGACGGAGACGCCGTGGCGGGTGGGTTCGTCGCGACTGGAGCCGTTGGCGATGTCGGTGTCTGACTTGTTTGAGTACTTGGGTAAGAACGGGGATTTTTCGGATGAGCGTCTGGCTCCGTTTCGAGTGAACTTGTGGGATCGGCTGGCGATGCCGTTCAGTTGCGTGGTGATTGTGATGTTAGCGGGACCGTTGGGGATTGTTTACAGCCGGCGCGGGGTGGTCGCGGGGGTGAGTTGGGCGTTGATGCTGTTCTTTGTGATGTTTTTTACGCGGAACACATTGTTGGCGTTGGGGAGGTCGGGACGGGTGGACGCAGGAATGGCGGCGTGGATGCCGTTGGGGTTGTTTTTCGTGGTGGGCTGCGGCCTGATGTGGTGGCGTTCGAATAATGCGAGTGTGCGGTCGTTGCTGCGTTTGGCTCCCGTGAAACCGACGCCTCGGGCGGGGGCAACGCTCTGATGCATTCTCATCGATCAAGCGGTTCGGTGGCGGATTGAGGTGAAGTTTGAGGCGGGTTGCAGTAGGCTAGTGCGCTTGTCTCACGTTTATGCAACAGGAGTGGTCGATTCAGTCTCGAGGTGATCGTTGTTCCGCAACGGGGGAGCCGTTTTTGGACGGACAGTCGTTTTACACGCTTCTGTACCGTGAGGACGCTGGGTTCCGGCGGGAGGACCTCAGTGAGTCGGCTTACGGGGCGCGTGATGCTTCCGGACCGAAACCGTTTTCACTCTGGCGATCGAAGTTTGAGAAACCGGCGGAGAAGCCTCCCGAGGCTATCGAACGCGCCAGCGCGGAGGAGATGTTGCGCTGGTACATGGAGCAGGACGGGCAGGGCTTTGCGAATGTTCGCTACATTCTTGCGGTGATGCTGGAGCGAAAGCGTCAGTTGAAGGAGGTGGAAACTCGGCGGACGGAGTCGGGCCTCGTTCGGGTGTACACCCACGGCAAGACGGGTGAGATTTTTGTGATTCCCGACCCTGAACTGCGGCTAGAGCAACTGGCTGAGGTGCAGATGGAAGTCATGGATCTGCTCACTGCAGGGCGTCCGAGCGTGCCGGCCACGGTTGAATCGGATTCTGGGACGAGTGACCCCAGTGTCGTGGCGGAATCCGACTCGGGTTCGTCGGCGGACGGGTCTGCGGCTTCGCTTTCTCAGGAGGAGGCGGTTCTCGTCGAGGGAGCGGAGAATTCCGCCTCGCACCCAGCGTTGGATTCGGGCGAGGCAGCGGAGTTGCCCAGTGACGGGGCGTCTATTTGAGGCGCCCTGGTCGATCAATCCACCGGTAGGCGCGCTTGGCGTTCAGCGACGCGAACTTGCGCAATGCGTCGCCGCCCTTCGCGCTGATATACTCGAAGGAAAGGCGCTGCTGGACTGCGTAATCGCCTGCTTTTTCGGAGTTCGGCCAGTCGCTGCCGTAGATCACGCGATCTTCGCCGAACGCGTTCCAAATCACGTCAAAGTAGGGTTGATAAAACCCGACATCCTCGGGAGCTTTTGCGCCGTTCCGAGAGGCCCCTCCCATGAAAGCGGAGATTTTGCAGGCGACATTGGGACGCTTGCCCGCTGCGGCCATGCCATCGGTCCAGTCCTTAGGCGGAGCGTCTTTGGTAATGGCCACATTTCCCATGTGGTTCACTACGCACTGGAGCGATGGAATTTTTGCGGCGAGTTGAGCGACGAGCGCTGGATTTTCAGGGCCACCATTGATGTCGAGCATCAGGCCGAGTTCGGAGAGAAGCTCAAAGGGTTTCAGGGATCCGGATTCCAAACTGGTGCGCACAAGCGCGCTTGAGACTCGGATTCCGCGGAAGAGTGGGCTCGCGGCAAATCGTTTGATGTTCTTTGGAAAGTCCGAGTCGTCGGGTTTCACATGACCCACGATTCCAACCACAAACGGATCGTCTTTCGCGATGTCCAGCAACCACTGGTTGTCCTCCAAACGCGGGCTGGCTTCGACAATCACGGTTCCGGTGACCTTGCGGTGTTGCGGAACGGCGCGGAGGTGTGAGGGAAGCACGGTTCGGTAAATCGCGGTGCCTTTCGCTGGCCAAGGAACGCCCTCCGGACGCGTGGGATCGTAAAAATGCGTGTGGCAATCAATCACATCCAGCGTGTCGCTCGCGGCCTTTAGGGCGCAGGCGGAGGAAATCAACGTGCTGGAGAGTGTTCCTGCGCTGAGGGTTAAGAATTCGCGTCGAAGCATAGCTCAAAGCGGTTAGGAGTTCTTCGCGGTCAGTTCGGGAATGGGGTGTCCGTCGTCGACGAGCGGAGTGGGGCGTCCATTAAAGTCGGTGATGGTGGTCTTCGCGGCGTCGATGCCGAGGTGGTTATAAATGGTCGCAAGGAAGTCGTGAGCATTGCAGGCGCGCTCGATGACATCTTCGCCCCGTTTGTCAGATGCGCCGATGACGCCTCCGGTTTGAATGCCGCCGCCCGCCCAAATGTTACTGAACGCACGCGGCCAGTGGTCGCGTCCGGGTTGCAGCGTGCCTGCGGGGGCGCTTGCATCGCCCGCGCCGGTGCTTGGGCTGTACTCAATCTTTGGGGTGCGCCCGAACTCGCCGGTCACGACCACGAGCACGCGTTTGTCGAGGCCGCGCGCGTAAACATCTTCAATCAGGGCTGACACCGCTTGGTCGTAGGCTCCGCAACGGAATCGCAGCGCATCGAAGATGTGCTGATTCACGGCGTGGTCATCCCAGTTGCCGACGCGACCGCAGAGCGGGCCGCTGAGGCTGCTGGTCACGATTTCAACACCGGCTTCCACCAGGCGACGCGCGAGGAGCAGCTGTTGTCCCCAGCGGTTACGCCCGTAACGGTCGCGGGTGCGGTCGTCTTCCTTGGAAAGGTCGAACGCATCGCGGGTTCTTGGGTTGGTGAGCAGGGTCATCGCTTGCGACTCGAACTGATCGATGGCCCCTAACTCACCCAGCGTGTCGAAACTTCTCTCGAGTTGGTCCAAGCGTTTTCTCAGCGCGACTCGTTCGCTGAGGCGGGCAACTTCTGCGGCGTCGGATAGCCCGATGTTGGGAACCTCGAAGTCAGGACGGCTCGGGTCTCCTGTTACCGCGAAGGGGGCGTAAGCGGCTCCCACGTAAACGGGTCCGTTGTATTCGAGGACAGGATTAACCGTCACATAGTTGGGCAGGGGATTGTTCCGTCCGCCCTGTTTGGATCGGAGATACGTCGCCGCGGACATCCAGTCTGGAAGACGTGGTTTGGGTTTATCTCGGGTGTCCATGTCGCCCGAGAGCATTTGCATGGAGCCAGCGGGGTGTCCGGCCGCCTTCTGGTGCATCGAGCGAACGATGGTGAACTTGTCGGCGATTTTTGCCTGAAGCGGAAGGAGTTCCGTGATTCGCGTTCCTGGCACTTTCGTGGCGATTGTGCTGAATGGTCCGCGGTACTCGCTTCCTGCCTCGGACTTGGGATCGTATGTGTCGACATGCGAGCAGCCTCCGGGTTGCCAAACCATGATGACGGAGTTGCGGGCTCCGGATGCGGGTTGGTCAGGCGTTGCAGCGCGGATGCGGAAAAGTTCGGGGAGTCCGAGACTGGCGAAGCCCGTTAGTCCGATGCGCATGAAGCCTCGACGGTCTAGCGGGCCGGGGCAGTTCCTGAGGGAAAAGGGGTTCGACATAGGATTAGGGTTTCTTGGTCGGCTGAGTTTGTTGGGGGGTGAAGGTTGCAAGTTCCTTGCCGCTGGAGGCGTCCCAGAATCGCAGCGCGCTGTCTTCACCGCCTGCGACGATGGTGCCTGTGGGCGAGTTGGCTGCTGCGGATTGCATGAACTCCGGAAGATTCGTCATGGAACGAACTTCCGCGCCATCGTCGCCGACAATGCGAACCTGGTTGTCACCAGAGGAGGTGAGGATTTGGTTGGTTTCACCAAGGAACTGCAGGGAGGTGACTTCCTTTTTCCAGCTTGTGAGCTTTTTCTTTCGCTCGCCGAGCGCCATGTCCCACACGTTCACCACGCCGTCGGCTCCCCCGGTGGCCACGACGCGTCCATCGATACGAAACGCGACGGCGGTCACTTGGTGGGTGTGGGCTTCGAGAAGGTAAACGTGTTTGCCTGTGGCGATTTCCGTGACTTTGGCGAGACGGTCTGCGCCGCCGGAGACGAGCCATTTTCCGTCGGGTGAAAAGTCGACGGCGAGTACGGCGTCCCGGTGGCGCTCTTTCCACGCAGCGACTTGTTTGCCCGATGCGGCTTCCCAGAGGTGAATGTCTCCGGACCGTGAAAACTCGCCGGAACCGGTGGCGATGAGTTTGCCGTCTGGACTGAATCGAGCGGCGTTGACGCGTCCGCTGAACGGAGATGCGGCGGTGGCGTTCCCGATGGTGCGCGCGAGCTTCCACGAAACGCTTGGTTCGCTATGCACCGTCGCCCCGTTTTCGAGTCGGCAGAGTGCGGTTCCATGCAAAACGCGAAGGGCGGTCGGTGGCGAGGCTGCCTCTGGGGCGCGCGTGGCGATGGGGCGTCCTGATTCGACGGCCCAAGTGCGGAGGCGACCGGCAGCGTCCACGGCGTGTAGCGTTGCGTTGTTCGGGCCAAAGGCGAGGAGGGTGGCCGGAGGTTGTGGTTTGCCTGCGGCATCTTTTAGGGTGGCGATCTGCTTGTTCGCGTCGGCTTGGGTTGTCTCCGAACGTTGGATAATGTCCTTGGCGGACGATGCATCTGCGGCGTTTCGTTTTCGGCCTTGTTCAATCCGAGCGATGTGGGCTTCACCGTCGGTCACTTGGTTTTTCGAGTTTGCGACAAGCGTCTCGGCTGAAATGAACGCCTTTTTCGTGGTGTCGACTTTGTTGAGGGCATCACGCCGCTTTGAGGTGAGTGCGGCATCGGGTTTACCTTCTGGGGCGGCCTTGAGCGCAGCCTCTGCTTCCGCCAGTTCTTTCTCCGCAGCGGCGAAGGCTTCTTTTGCGGGAGTCACTGCTTTCTCGCGGTCTGGCAGGGTTTTTCGAGCGTTCGCGATCAAATCAGTCGTGCGCTTGGTGTGGTTGTCGAAGTCTTTCACTTCGTTCTCCAGTTTTGTGAGCACCGACTTTTGGAACGCGATCTCGAGTGTGGCTCGCGCAATGGTTCGCTCGAGCGCGTCGAGTTTGGACGACGTTTCGCTGTCGCCAGAGAGTTCAGCTAGCTGCTTTCCAGACGGAAGTTCGACCAGACGAATGCGACCGGAATCGAGTGCAAGCGCGGCAAGGGATCCGTCTGCGCTGATGACGAACTGAACCGCATTGGGGGTCTTGATGGTCGCGAGCGCCTCGGGCTTGTCGGTGGAGAACAACCGCAGGGTGGCGTCCTTCGCGAGCACGGCAAACTGGGATCCGTGCGCTGGGCCGAGCGCGGTGACGCCGCCGGGGATGACGACTGCCGGAGTAGCTATGGCTGAGGCGCTTGGCTTGGTCGGTTGTTGAAGGATGTTGCCTTCGGCGGTGGCCGTGATGAACGCGGAGCCGTCGCCGGTCCAACTTGTGAAGGTTGACGGACTGGTGAGTTGGGAAGTGGGGAGGGGGTTCCCGGTTTTTATATCGCGGATCTCGATTCGGCCGTCCTCCAGTCGGAAGGCGGCACCGGAGTCATCCGGAGCGGGTTGAATGGAAACCGGTTTGGCGGAGAGGGCCGAACCCAAAGGCAGTTCCGCGGGTTGCGCATTTTGATCGAGGATGACTGGTGTGTTGTCCGGACGAACGGTGAGCAGGCGCGCAGACTTGTTGAGGAGGGTGACGAGGCTACCCGGGGTTTTGGGAAGCGCTGGCGCTTTCGTTTCATCGCGGTGCCAGATTTTGATCTCTCGAAAGCTCGTGGTGACCAGCGAGTTGCCGTCCGGACTGAAGGCGATGGACTGGATGAAGGAGCGGTGTGCGGCGTCGGGTGACCCCGCGCTGGCATCGGCGGGTGCGGGTAGTGGTTGTCGTGTGGCGGTATCGTAAGCGAACAGACGGTTCCCGCGGGCACATAGCGAAAACCGACCGTTTGGACTCACGGCGACGGCGTAGATGGGGGCGACACCTGCGGGAAGTGGCTTCCACGCAATGTCACGCGCCGGCTTGACGGAGTCCTTCGCTCCCTCATCAATCCAGTTCGCGAGCACCTTGATTTCGGCAGGGGTGAGGTCGCGCGCACCGGATTTGTTGTTCTTTGGCGGCATCACCGCATCGCCTTGGTGCAGGGCGGATTTGAGCACGAGGCTGTCGGCGGATTTTCCGGGGATGATGCCTGGTCCAGAATCGCCGTCCTTACGGATGTCGTTCGGCGACTCCATGTTGAGACCGCCTTTGGACGTTGTTTTATTGTGGCAAGCGACGCAGTTGGATTCGAGGAATGGGAAGACGTCCTTATAGAAATCGACAGCTTTCGCTGGGGTGATTCCGAGCGCGGCGATGCTGAGTGCGGCGAGGATTTGGGAGGAGGCGGGCATCACTTTTTGGCGGGAACAACGCGGACGCGCAGGGGTTCGGAAGTCACGAT
>JBEEPE010000375.1:0-3283 GCA_041191265.1 Verrucomicrobiota bacterium
GAGCAGATGGAGCGGTTTTTGTTCTACAAGTTTCGTAACTTAAAGAACTGTCAGGATTGGTGTGCGGGCAAGGAGCCGGAGATTTTGGGGGCACCGTCTGGGGTGGAGGATACGTCGGGGAAGCTGGCGTCTGGGTGGTTAAGATTGGCGGGGACGGATGAGGAGACGACGTTGGCGAAGGAGGAGTTGATGTCGATTGTGTCGGGTTTTTGGGTTCGGTTGCGGCCTGAGTTGATTGCTGATTTGCGGCGGCGCGCGGAGTCGGGGGATGCGGCGGCGATGGGCGAGTTGGCGTACCGTTACCGTTCGGGGATGGGAGCTTACGTGGATTTGGCGCAGGCGCGTGATTTTGCGAAGCGCGGGGCTGAGCTGGGTGATCCTTTGGCGGGGTGGAGCTATGGGTTAGCGTTTCGCGCGTCGTTTGGGGGGACGAAGGATCCTGCGTTGAGTTTGCGGTACACGAGCGAGGCGGCGAAGGGGTTAAAGGAACTGGCGGCGGCGGGAAACAGGTTTGCGAAGAACGCGGTTGCGAACCTGTACTTGGAGGGCGCTGGGGTGGAGCGGGATGAAGAGAAGGGGTACGCGCTGTTTCGCGAGTTGGCGGAGGCGGGGGATGCGAATGCGATGAACACGCTCTCGATTCGGAGTTCGGGTAGCAGGCCGGGGTACCCGAAAAATGATCCGGTGAAGATTTATTGGAGCGCGCGAGCGATTGAGGCCGGGAGTCTTGATGCGCTCCTCAACCTCGCAAGTTGGCATCGGACGGGGGATGGGGTGCGGCGTGATATGCGGTTTACCTACCTGTGCTGGTGCAAGGCAGCGGAGGCTGGTGATGTGCGAATCATGCATGACTTGGCCATGATGTACACGGAGGGGACGGTGGTGCCGGTGGACATGGGGATGGCGAACTACTGGCTGGAGCAGGGGACGCTTCGCGGGTGCAGTCGATCGATGGTGGCGTTCGGGACTCACCTTCAAGGGGGGTGGGGGATGAAGGCGGACAAGGAGGTGGGGGCGCGCTACATCCGAGAGGGGGCGGAGGCGGGCGAGATTGTGGGGATTTTGAACATGGGAAAAATCACGCAGTTGGGGATTGGGGTTCCGGTGGATCAAAAGCTGGCGTTTGAATGGTTTCTGAAAGCGGCGAATGCGGGGAGTCCGCATGGTTATCGCGAGTTGGCGAAGTGTTACCGTGAGGGGTTGGGCACGGAGGTCAACATGGACAAGGCGCTCCAGATGATGGAGCGGGCGGCGCAGTTACCGGTGGCCCGCTGACGGCGGGTTTAGGTTGACGGCTTTGGGCTGAGCTGAGGGTTGTTTGACCAACGGTTTCTCAGCGGCGGGGGTGATTCGGCCTTGGTGCCTCACCTTGACAGGGTGAGGGGTGTCCAACAGGCTACGCGCTGGGTTTAAGTCCCGTTGCGTCGCTGGAACGAGGCTTCCGAGCGCATCCCATTTTTGAAGGGATTAGAAAAGAAACAGCAAAGATACACAGATATGAGTCTTCCAGTTGAAGCGCTGCAGAGAGCGGCCAATGAATCACGCGGATTGTCGATGGATGCGGTGCACACGTGTTCTTCCGGGCATTTGGGGTTGCCGTTGGGATGTGCGGAGATCGGGGCTGCATTGTTTGGGGTTTCGATGTCGTACAATCCGGCTGAGCCACGGTGGCTGAACCGTGATCGGTTTGTATTGTCGGCGGGGCATGGCTCGATGTTTTTGTATTCGTGGTTGCACCTTGCAGGGTACGCGCACGTGACGCGGGACGAGGTGAAGTCGTTCCGCAAGATGGGTTCACACACCCCGGGGCATCCTGAGAGTTTTGAAACGGCGGGGGTGGAGTGTACGACGGGGCCGTTGGGGCAGGGGGTTGCGAATGCGGTGGGGTTGGCGGTCTCACAGCGAATGGCTGCCGCGCGTTTCAACACGGCAGAGCACACGGTTTTTGATGCGCACGTCATTGCGTTGGCCGGCGATGGGTGTTTGCAGGAGGGCGTTGCGCAGGAGGCGTCGGCGTTTGCGGGGCACTTCCAGTTGGACAACCTAATTCTGATTTATGATTCCAACGATGTGACGTTGGACGCGATGGCGAGTGCGTCGCAGAGCGAGGATACCGCGAAGCGTTACGAGGCTTACGGATGGGATGTTCAGACCATTGATGGACACGATTTTGCGGCGATTGTCAGCGCGGTTGCTCAGGCAAAAGCGGCGAAGGGCCGTCCGCAGATGATTATTGCGAAGACCTTGATTGGTAAGGGAATCCCAGAGGTGGCTGGGACGGCGAAAGCGCACGGCGAAGGCGGGGCAAAGTTCATTGATGCGGCGAGGAAGGGGTTGGGATTGCCGGATGAACACTTCTTTGTTTCCAAGGAGACCGAGGCATTTTTTGCTGCGCGTCGGGAGCAGTTGGCGGCGGAGGCAGCGAAATGGGCAGCCACATTTGCGGCATGGAGCGCGGCGAACCCCGCACTGGCGACGTTGCTTACGGATGCGGTGGCTGGGCGGTCGCTTTCGGCGGCGGATTTGCTTTCGAAGATTCCTGCATTCGCGGCGGATTCGAAGATTGCGACGCGGAAGGCGGGTTCGGATGTATTACAGCCGATTGCGGAGGCGATGCCGCTGGCGGTCTCGGGCAGCGCCGATTTGTATGGTTCCACGCTGAACTACATCAACTCCGACAAGGATTTCACTCCGGCCAACTTGTCTGGTCGTAATATTCGGTATGGGATTCGTGAGCACGCCATGGCGGCGATCATGAATGGGATTGCGTACGACGGGATTTTTCATGCGAGTGGCGCAACCTTCTTGGTGTTTGCGGATTATGCGCGTCCGTCGATTCGGATTGCGGCGCTGTCGAAGCTTCCCGTGGTTTACATTTTCACGCACGACTCTGTCGGGGTCGGTGAAGACGGACCGACGCATCAACCGGTGGAGACGGTCAGCGGACTGCGCGTGATTCCGAATCTCGATGTGATTCGTCCGGGTGATCCTGAGGAAACGGCGGGTGCTTTTGCGGCTGCGTTCTCGCGGCGGGAGGGCCCGACGTTGTTGGCTTTGTCTCGACAGGCGATTCCGCTGCTTTCGGAGATTTCGGTGGAGGAGCGGCGTGCTGGGGTGTTGAAGGGAGGATATGTGGCGGTGCGCGAGAGTGGGGCGTTGGATGCGATTGTGTTGGCGAGCGGGAGTGAGTTGCACTTGGCGGTTCAGGCGGCGAAGCAGTTGGGGGCTGGGGTGCGTGTGGTTTCGATGCCGTGCATGGAGATTTTCAATCGGCAATCTGCGG
>JBEEPE010000376.1:0-31417 GCA_041191265.1 Verrucomicrobiota bacterium
GCCCTATCCCAGGCACCTGGTCAACCCGCCATCGTCGCTCTCTTTCCCGGAAGCGAAACAGCTCCGCGCCTCATACCCATCGCCCAGTTGCCCCCGCATCAACCTGCCTTCGGCATCACCATTCACAAGAGCCAAGGATCCGAGTGGAAACACATCGTCATCCAACTCCCCGAGCAGGGAGACTCACGAATGATATCGCGGAACCTCCTTTACACCGCAGTGACTCGCTCGAGCGCGAAAATCGATTTGTTCGGACAACGAACCACCCTCGCGGCTGTGCTAAAGTCCTGAGCGCCGGCACGCAAAAAAAAACGGCTCCCTGCCAGACAAAAGAGGGGAGCTCGCGCGTCCCACTGCTGCCCCCCCCTCGTATCGATGCCTCCCCACACCCTCGAGCGCCTCTACGATGAACATGCCCCCAGCATGTTCCGCTACCTCTATAGCATCCTGTTCAACGAGCATGACGTAAAAGACGTGCTTCAAGAAACCTTCATCCATCTCGCCAAAAATACCCGCCCACCCTCGCAGGAATCTGAACGAGCGTGGCTGTTCCGCGTTGCGCACAACGCAGCCATCGATCACATCCGAAGAAATCGGACACGCGAAAAATACACAGAAACCTTCTCGCTTCAGCCACGCCAAGAATCAGAACTCCCCCCCAAACCCGACGCCTCGTCCATCCCGTCGGCGCTTCACAACGCGCTTTTACAACTGCCCGAAGAACAGGCATCCATCACCCGCCTGCACCTATGGGAAGGGCTCACATTTGACACAATCGCAAAAATCCAATCGGTTCCGCTCAACACCGTCACCAGTCGGTTTCGATACGCTCTGGCCAAACTCCGACCTCTCCTCGAACCCCTTTACCACTCCCTGAAATGAACACCGCCCCGGAGACCTTCCCGCCCGACCCTGAAGACGCCTCACGCTTTGTCGACTTCCTAAAAGAATCAGCCCATACAGCCCATGTCCCTCCCCCTCGGCAGGTTGCGGAATGGAAGTTAGAAATTCTGGCGACCGCAATGAGAGCCGCGGATTCTGTGTCCGAGAAAAGCATCGGAAATCACTCACCATCAACTCTCGTCCCAATCACGCTTCGCATCGCGTGGGCTGCCCTCTGGATCACCGCCGCCGGACTCCAGGTCATCACCCCAGACTCACCCATTAATACCCCGCCCGTCAGGCGCCCCTCCGCAGCCACCTTCCAACAACTCTGCCGAAACGGCCAAAGTCTCCGCACCATCACACCCCTCGTACGATTCCACACCCTCAAACGCGAACTCCAACTGCGCTAACCGCCGCAATGATAACGCACAGCAGCACAGCCCACACCCCGCCAACCGCCCCTCTCTGGAGGCGCCTTCTCCCAAAGGCTCTCCAAATCGCAGTCACCCTCTTCTCCTTAGCCATCCTCGCCGCGAGTTACGTCAAGTGGGACAATCGCAAACTGCAACGCGAGATTGCGCGAAAGATTCGGCTCGGCGACGAGGGAAAAGGGTTCCGCGAACTTGCGTCACCCGTCGCAGAAGACACCTCGAACTTTTGTGCAATCCCGTGTCTGAAAGATTCGGCTGGAGGAACAGGAAACGAAGAGCGCGATGCCATTGTCACAGCACGCGTAAAAGACCTTTTCAGTCGGGTCAAAAAAGCGACTTCCGACATTAAGATTACGGCTCTCTGCGAAGACCCAAAAACACACATCCAAACTTGGGCAACCCACTTCAGAGCGACAGTTCCCCCCGCCCCTCCCGATGCCATTCCAGCAAACGCCTCTAACTCGGCTTTTGTCCTCGCAACTCTCAATTTGCTCCTTCCAGAGTTGGATGAACTCTTGGATGCATCCAACCGACCAAACGCGCAATGGACACCCGCCCTTCGGATTAGAAAGTTCAAGGGCCCCGTGCAGTTTGCCCAAAACCAGCAACCCAGCCTGTCACTGGGCCTTGCCAAACTACTCGGCGCCTTGTCGGTCGTTTACCTCGAGGAAAACGCTCCCGATAAGGCAACACGCTGCATTCAAGCCATCATCAAAATCGCCGATGCTAACTTCGATGAACCCCTTTACATTTCGAGCCTTGTGGCCGTTTCAGTTCTCCGAAGCGCTCATGATCCCATCCGACTCGCTCTCTCCAGCGAGAAGATAACCATTCATCAAATCGAAGGCATCTCATCCTGTCTTCAGAAGATCAGACCAATCGAATCGTACGCTAAAGCCTCCTCGGGCGAGGCCGCAATCGGTCTCGAGTTCATTGACTCACTTGATGAACTTCACATTCAAAAAGCCATTGAAGATCAGACGACAACCATACCAACCGCGTATCGTCCCCTGCTCTTTGCTTTCTCAGGAGCACCCATGAAAAATCTCGCTCTCCGGACACTCCTCGATCAACTCGCCCACGAAACACCTTTCTCCAGTGAAGGCATGCCCGCCCATCTGCGAAGAATCGCAGACTGGCAAAACGCGACGCACTCGCCTCTTCAAGACCTCACGGAAAAACTCTTTCCCCTACGGTCAGCCCGACTTTCCGTGGCACGTACCGCCGCGACCGCAGAAGCACAGCTCCACCTCGTTCGATTGGCGTGCGCCATCGAGATGCACCGCCGCAGCAAAAACAAACTCCCCAGCAGCCTCAACGAACTGCCCTCCACCATTCTCTCAACCAATGAAGACCCGCTCGCAGCGCGTCCCATGCGATTCAAAGCCGTCACGCCTCTCGCACCGACTAGCTCCTTCCGCCTTTGGTCCGTTGGCCTCGACCTCAAAGACGACAACGGCGAAATCGAACAGACGAAGCTTCAGCCTTCACCGAATACCCCAGGCGGCGACATCATCTGGAACTCCTCTTTCCATCATCAGTAGTCCATCAGTGCTCGCCCCCATGGATGCCTGACCCCACACCGCGTTCATCATTGAACCGACCAATGCCCCCCTTAGCCTCGGACGCATGTTGCACCATGTCCCCCTCGAAGACCGCCTCTCCGACGTTCTCGGAAAAGCCGCACGCGGCCTCACCCTCAACACCTTAGACCTCGCCAAACTCACCAGCCTCGCCGAACAAGACATCCAAAGCGCCCTCGACGGAAACGCCTCGACCGAGACCCTTGTGAAACTTGGCCCTGTCCTCGGCCTTCATGTCCCCTCGCTTCAAGCGCTCGCGTCCGACTCAATCAAACCGGCCACCGTTAGTCTCGAAGGCGTCGAGGGATTCAACACCCCTTTCGACGACATGACCGTGAACAGTTTCCTAGTTTGGGATCCTGCCACTCGCGAAGCCGCTGCATTTGACACCGGCGCGGACGTCTCGGACATGCTCGCATTCGCGCGCCAGAAAAATCTCACCATCACACAAATCTTCATCACCCATTCCCACGGTGATCACATTTTCGACCTCGACCGACTCAAAGAACACACCAACGCATCCGCGTGGACCGGTGAACGAGAGCCCGTCGATGGAGCCACCAGCTTTCAAGTAGGCAAATCATTCTCCATCGGCGCACTTCAAATCGAAACCAGGCTCACTTGGGGCCACTGCAAGGGCGGTATCACCTACGTGGTCCGCGGACTGGCGCGCCCAGTTGCTATCGTCGGCGATGCCCTCTTCGCGGGATCAATGGGTGGCGGAAAAATCTCCTACGCCGACGCCCTGCGGACTAATCGTGAATGCCTCTTGTCGCTGCCCGACGAGACCGTTGTCTGTCCCGGACACGGTCCCGCTACCTCCATCGGAGAGGAACGTCACCACAACCCTTTCTTTGCGCAGTAACCGCTAACCCCCCATTAATCCCCTATGAGCACACCCTCCCAAAAAACCACCCTCGGCGTCGTTGGCCTCGGCAGAATGGGCGCCAACATGGCACGGCACCTTCACGATCAGGGGTTTCGCGTGACCGCTGTCCTAGATCAAGACGCATCCATCACAGCCGCGTTGGCGTCCGAAGTGAAAGCAACCGCCTGCTCAAAGCTCTCTGACGTGACGCGCCTTGCAAAGACCATCATCACCGTTGTCACGGATGATTTGTCCCAACTGGCAATCTTCACCCAAAAGGGCGACAACCTCCTCATCGGAGCCAAAGGCCGCACCTTCATCAACTGCGCGACGGTTAGCCCATCGACACACGTCAAAATAGCCGCTCTCGCAAAGAAAGCCGGTGCTTCAAGTCTCGAAGCCTGCATGGCGTCCTCCATCACCCAAGCCCGAAACGGAACGCTTTACCTCATGTGCGGCGGAGATAAACGCACCTTCACCAAAACGCGTCCCGTTCTCGAAGCGCTCTCCGACGGAGGCAAACTGCTCCGCCTCATCGGGGCAACAGGCCAGGCCGCTCAGGTGAAAGCTCTAGTGAACATGGTCATGAACATCAACACGGCCGCACTGGCGGAAGGCCTCGGGCTCGGTGAATCGTTGGGACTCGACCTTGGGATGCTCCGCGAGGTGTTTTCTCAGACCGGCGCAAATAGCCGCGTGCTCGTAACCGACGGTGAAGACATGGTAAATCGCGATCACGCGTGCTTCTTCAGCGCTCAACACGCGGCCAAGGACAGCGGAATCGCGCTTTCCCTCGCCACAAAGCAGCGCCTTCAGCTTCCCTTGGCAACCGCGACGCTCGCCCAATACCAGCGCATGGTGGACGCCGGCTTAGGCCACTTAGACAAGAGCGGAATCGCAGAACTCACCTTCAAAGGCCGCGGCCCGAAACCCAAGCGGAACGCCGCCAAATCCACAAAAAAATAGGAGTCCACCACGGACAAAGTTACGACCACCGTGGATTCTCAGGGGCGCGTTCCTTCCAAGAGGAGACCTTTCTCCTGAAGGAAATTCAGGTCCCCGCTTCCGCAAGGCATCAACGCAAGCCAGCAATCCAAGAAAAAGGGTGTCCACCCAAGGCGGACACCCTTCAGCGCTTTATCAGCGGTTATCAAATACCTAAGAACCTCTTACTTCTTCTTCGCAGGCTTCGCCGCCTTCTTCGCAGGAGTCGCCTTCACAGGAGCCGCTTCTTTCCCCCCACGCTTGAGGGAGGATGTCAGCTTGAGAACACGCTCGCGCATCTCCTTGCCAGCCTTGAACTTGACCGTAGCGCGTGGAGGAATCGGCACGCTCTTTTCAGGCTCGTTCGGGTTGCGCCCCACGCGGGCCTTGGTCAGTTGCGCCTTCAAAACACCGAAGTTCCGCAACTCAACTGTTTCACCACGCGCCAAAGAATCTGTGATTTCAGCCAACACACCTTGCACAACATCGGCAACCAGTGCCTGTGGTGCTCCCGCTTTCTCGCTTACACGAAGGACAATATCTCGTTTTGTCAGAGTAGACATGCGGTTACCAATCGCTGACTTATCCGAGACTCGCAAGCATCTTCTATCCAGCACACTCCGCAAGAACACCCCAGCGCAAATTGTAAGACTCTGCGAGTCTAGAACTTCCCAATTCAGTCGAAGGTTCAGGTTTTTTGTCTGAAAACGGCACTTCAAACCGTCACACACATCCAACTTGACATAAGCACTCTGCGCATTTGCGTGACTCGTAATCTCAGGTGGCGTTTTGCCTTGATTCCTCGTCAGGTTGTACGTTCCGCGCTTTGAGCTACACTCCAAACCCACCCCAAAACCGACCGCACACGCCCTGAAAAGAAGATGCGCCTTTCACTCTGCTCATTACGGATTCGGAACCTCGCCCTCGTCGAGGAACTCCACTGGGACATCGCGCGGGGGTTCACTGTCGTCACGGGCGAAACCGGCTCAGGGAAGTCCATCATCGTTGGCGCCCTGAAGCTCCTCGTCGGAGAAAAGGCCGATCGCTCTCTGATTCGCTTCGGTGCCGACCACTGCACGGTCGAGGCCGTTTTTGACACCGAATCAAGCCCCGAAGAACTCGACACCTCTCTCGAGAACCTTGGCATTGATCCATGCTCGGACGGTCAACTTCTCATCAAACGTTCCATCGCCACCACCGGCACCAATCGACAGTTCGTGAACGGCTCCCCAACAACTCTCGGAGCCCTCAAGCAACTCGGAGACGGACTGCTCGACCTTCACGGACCACACGACCATCAATCGCTGTTTTCCTGCGACCTCCAACGCCAACTCCTCGACGCCTTTGCCGGCAACCCCGCACCGCTCAAATCGTACCAAGCCCTGCACCGCCGATCGCTCGACATCCAAAAACAGCTCGAGGAGCTCTGTGGCGATGATGCTGCATTTCAACGCGAAATAGACCTCCTCGAACACCAGTCATCCGAAATCGGAAACGCAGAAATCAAACCGAACGAGGACGACGAACTCTCCCAACGCCACACCCTACTCTCACAATCGAAACGGATTCAGGACATCTGCTCCCAACTCGTGTCTCGCATCACCGACGGCGATGGCAACCTGCGCGACATCGCCGCCAGCCTTGGCCGCCCTCTCCGCGAACTCGAACGACTCGACCCCTCTGCCTCAGAAATCTCCGCTGCTCACGTGCGCTGCCTCGCAGAAATCGAGGATCTCGCCGACCGAATCCACCGCTACTCCACCGACCTCGAATCAGACCCTGCAAAGCTCGCCGAAGTCGAATCTCGTCAAAACCTTCTGGAAACGCTGAAACGCAAATACGGCCCCTCCCTCCAGCAAGTCATCGTATTCGGACAAACCGCAAGTGAACGACTCCACCGACTACTCGCGCGAGAAGACGATCGGCGACGCCTACAATCAGAACTCCAGTCTCTCCATTCCGAAATCCTCAAACACGCCGCAACCGTCAGCGAACTGCGCGCAAAGGCCGCCTCAAACCTCTCCGCAGAAATCGTTCAACACCTCAGAGATTTGGGGTTCCCAAAAGCCGGATTTCGAATCGGCATCACTCCTCTTCCTGAACCCGGACCCTACGGAATGGATGGCGTGGACTTTCAGTTCGCCCCCAATCCCGGCGAGCCGGAAAAGCCCCTCCGTCAAATCGCGTCGAGTGGTGAAATTTCCCGCGTCATGCTCGCTCTGAAATCCGCACTCGCCGGACAGGAAACCGTCCCGTTGCTCGTCTTCGACGAAATCGATGCAAATGTCGGCGGAGAAATCGCCAATGCCGTTGGCCGAAAAATGCGGCGACTCGGCCAGAAACACCAAGTAATTTGTATCTCCCACCTCCCACAGGTCGCCTGCTGCGCCGACCGCCACTTCGTGGTGTCCAAAGAAACACGAGACGACCGAACACTCTCCAACCTCATCGAAACCCAAGGCGAACAGCGAGTTGCCGAGCTCGCTCGAATGCTCGGAGGCAAATCGGCCTCAGCCCTCTCTCATGCCCGAGAACTGCTCGATCTCGCGGCAAACGACTAAGGTTCATGCAAATCGACATCCTTTCCCTGTTCCCAAACATCGCGGAAGCAGCACTGTCGGAAAGCATCATCGGCAAAGCCCGCCAAAAGGGGCTCGTCTCCATTCGCAGCCGAAATATCCGCGACTGGGCCACTGACAAACACAAGACCACCGACGACACACCCTACGGTGGAGGTCAGGGCATGGTGATGAAGTGCGAACCGATTTTCGCCGCCATCGCCTCCCTCCAAACTCCCGAAACCAAAGTCATCCACCTTTCTCCGACTGGACAGCGATTCAACCACTCGCACGCAAGACGACTCGCAACCCCTAGCGCACACCTCATCCTCCTGTGCGGCCATTACGAAGGAATCGATCAACGCGTTCTCGACACGCTGGTTCACGAGGAACTGTCCATCGGCGACTACGTGCTCACCAACGGAGCACTCGCCGCAGCAGTCATTTCAGACGCAATCGTCCGACTCTTGCCCGGAGTTCTCGGGGACGAAACATCAGCCGTGGACGACAGCTTTGCAACCGGGCTCCTTGAGTTTCCTCAATACACTCGTCCCGTAGAGTTCAATGGACTCCGTGTCCCCGACGAACTGTTGTCTGGAAACCACGCGGCTATCGCAAGTTGGCGTCGCCAGAAGGCGCTCGAGCGTACCCGCACACGCCGCCCAGATTTGCTCGATGCCTGATGGATCCGGTTCTCCGAGCAGACCGTCTCTCGTGAGCTGAATCCGGTTTTCTTCGCTCACCCACGAGACCCGGAACGATTTCCGGTCATGGCCCACTTCGTCTCACTCGTCCTGCGGCGCCCCATGGTGCTGGCGGGCTCTCTGCAAATCGTCCTCCTGCTGATTTCAGCCACAACCCACTTTCACGGCTGGCGCGAAGTGACGGCATTCCTCGCCATATTTGTGCCCGCGATTCCGCGACACCTCACCGCGATTGCATTCGTTGCCCTCACCACCAGCCACCTGCATTTCCATCGTCATCACGGATCTCCCGTCGAATGGGCCGTCTCCAAGATCACCCACGGTTACCCCGTGACCCTGCCCCCGACACCGGCCCTCTTACAAACCATTCAGCCATTCGGGCGAGCGTGGACTTCAACCGCTGCCCTGCTCGAGCCAGCTCTGCTTGAGACAGGGATGACTCGCCTCCAACTTCCACGCGGAACGTTGATTGCCATCCAAGGCCACACACCACTACCCAATCCATGGTCATCCGTTCTTCTCGCGGGCCCCGCCTCTCTGCCTGAGACCGCACGCAATCCCGGCGAATGGAATCCACGCGAACGGCTGCGCCAAAAAGGCATTCAGCTCGAGATGCACTTGAACCGATTGAACTCGATCAATGAGAAGCCATCGCCCCCTCTTTGGGTTCGCCTCAATACCGCACTCGCAAACGCCATTCAGCCAACCCAAACAGGCGATGATGAGCCCCTTCAACTGATTCGCAGTTCGCTCCTCGGAGCCTCGGGAGAAGCCCTCCACTCCATCATCAATGACTTCAGAACAACCGGTACACTTCACCTTTTTGCAGTCAGTGGGATGAACATCGCCGTCCTCGCTGCCATCGTCCAAATCCTCATCCGCCCGCTCGGAACACTCCACCCCGCCAGCGTCGTTCTCGCCTCCCTCGCAATCACCACCTACGCCATCGCAACCGGCCTCGCCCCCTCTTGCCAGCGCGCGCTCGTGATGGCCCTGCTCCCCCTCGTCGCAACCCTGCTCAACCGGCCCACCTCCCTCCTCGACACGCTCGCCTCCGCCTTCGTCCTCCTACTCCTGATTAACCCCAACATCCTTTTCGAAATTGGATTTCAGCTCTCCGTGGCGCTCGTCGTCGGGCTCGCTGTGCTCAGCCCCGTTCTCACCTCCCTCTTCGAACCGGACGCGCGGCAACAGCTCGTTCCCGAACGTCTCCTCTCCTTGAGAAGAAAAGCAATCCGCGCCGGGCTCAACTCACTCGCAGCGGCCATCGCCGTTTCCCTCACCGCCACAATCATTTCGCTCCCGTGGTCCATTCTCTCCTTCCGCCAAATCGCGTTCCATGCACCACTCGTTAACCTCGCCGCTGTGCCCATCGCAAATCTGCAAATGGTGGGAGCGTTCGCAGCCATTCTCGTCGCGCCGTTTCCCGCCCTATGCCACCGAATCACCGACCTCAACCTTCATACCGCGCGTCTGCTCGCGCGGGTGGTCCGACTCGGCGCCCGCATACCCGCCACACTCCTCATCCCAGCCCCCGAGACCCGCAGCGCGGACTTCGTCCTGCTCGACGAACCCGGCTCCTGCGTCTCCCTCCTCGGCCCACCCTCTCACGCAACCCTCATTAACACAGGTTCTGAAAACCATCTCCGCTCGAGCGTCTTACCCGCGCTCCACGCCTTCGGATGCAACACCCCCGAAACAGCAGTTCTAACAACGGGAGACTCCGTGCATCTCGGAGGCGCCGTCCAACTTTTGGAAAAGGCGCCGCCCACACAATGGATCATGCCCGCCACCTCCGATCGCTCCACGCACCACCGCCACCTGCGGGAATGGATGGACGCCCGCCAAGTTCCCAAACGCTTCCTCATCGCCCCCACTGTCTTCCCTCTCGGATGGCACTCCACCCTGCATTGCCTCCACCCGAATCCGGGATTCAACGCCACAACCGGCGCGGACAACTCCGCCGTGCTCCGCTGGCAGCACAAGGGCACGAAAGTTCTGTTCACAGGCCCCGCAGGCTTCGCAACCGAACAAATCCTCACCAAACTCGACCGCGATTCCATTCAAGCAGATATCTGGTTCAAAGGCCTCCATCCGCGGGACATCTCCGGATCCGCAACACTCCTCGAACAAATCAATCCAAAGGTCGTGGTTCTCAATCGAAACCCCTACCGCTCAGGAGACGCCTCGATTGCCGCACTCCGCACTCTCTGCCTGACCCGAGGCCTTCCACTCCTAGAAATGGAAACAAGCGGCGCAATCATCGGACGAATCACCGACACCCACATTGAACTCACCCCGTACCGAGACCTGGCCAACCCCTTAATCATTCCCCTCGAACCTCAACGCTTCGGCAAAAAGTAACCGCGCTGCTTGTCCGAAATCGGGTGCCCCAACAACTCGAGAACCTTCAACAAATCCTCCCAGACCTGCCGTTTAACCGAAACCGCCGGATTCGTGATCAAATGCGCCGGATGAAAGGTCGTCATCACCGGTATCCCCGAGTAGTCCCCCCAAACGGAACGCACACGCGCCACCAACACCTCGCTTCCAAATAATGCTCGGTGCGCCTCTGCTCCCATCGCCACAACCACACGGGGCCGCAACACCGAAATCAGTTCAGTCAAAAACGGCAAACACGCAGCACGCTCCGCGTTCGTTGGCTTCCGCGGTAAATCCACTGGGGCATCCGGCCGACAACGCAACGCCGGCGCGAGAAAGACCTCCTCTCTCTTCAATCCCATCGCCATCAACATCTTGTCCATCATCTCGCCTGCCACCCCTCGGAATGGCTCGCCAACCGCGTCCTCGTCAGCAGATGGAGCGTCTCCGACAAAAAGAATCTCCGCGTGAACACTTCCGGCCGCACATACAACCGACCGCCTCACCCTCGCCACCGATACACACTGTCCACAAGCTGCCGCGCGCTGTTCCAACGCCTTCAGTGCCCTTGCCCGCTCAGCCGGATCTCCGATCAAGGCTGCCGGAGCTTTTGGAAAATCTGTCACCCTCGGTGACTCCGCCCGCCCGCCCTCAGGACCGGCGGCTGGACTTTGCAGTCCGACTTTTCCCTGCAACTCACCCCGCGCGCCCCCCTGTTGCGCAAGCGGCTGATCCGTCGCCCGCCCCGAAGGTTTTCGCATCGCATACTCCGCCCGCGCCGCAGCCGCCGAACGCGCCGAAGCAGCCGCCACATACTGCACGAGCGCCGTCCGTTCGGCCCTCAACACGCGTCCATTCGAGGCAAACTCACGGAGCCGCTCCGCCACAAAATCCGCTGCCTGTTCGTGCAAATCAGTACCCATCGCAAATCAAACATCACACACCATCACTCCATGCCGCAGCGCCAAAATCGGGTCGTCCCATGTCGGGATAAACTCGTGCGCCACAAAGTCGTGATAACCAATCTCCAACACGGCTTTCATCACCGCAGGATAGAAAATTTCTTGTTCATCATCCAACTCCCGACGCCCTGGGTTGCCGGCCGTATGAAGGTGTCCAATGAACTCGCGATGCTGCCGCAGGCGCCGAATCACATCTCCGTTCATGATGCTAACGTGATAAATATCAAAGAGTAACTTGAAGTGAGAACTTCCCACCTGCCGAATCAGGTCCACGCAAAAATCCACATCATCGCCAAAATACCCAGGGTGTCCCTTCATCGGATGCGAACCATCCCTTGAGTTCAAATGCTCCAGCACCAACGTCACGCCCCGCTTCTCCGCCTTCGGCAAAACCCGCTTCCAAACGTCCAAACAACTACGCACCGCCGCGTCACGATCCATCCCTTCAAACCGCATTCCCGTGAAGGTAATAACCTTTTTGCACCCCACCTCCGCAGCCACATCAATCGCCTCGTCCAGCTTCGCCACCACCTCATCACGAAACTCGGGATTGCATGGCCCCTTCGCGAATCCGTGGCTTCCTACCAACGAGATTTCCAATCCCATTTCGCGAACGTCCTTGTAGTGCTTGCGATCAATCCCCTCGATTCCTTTCAGCCCGATGTCCTTCGCATGCTTCGCCAGCACAAGCGTGTCCATCGGTTTCCAGCACCACCCCATCAGCGTATGTTTCACCCCCGAGTTCCGAACCCGATAAGCCGGATCCGCCGCCGCGCGTGCTAGTGCTCCCGCTCCGCCCGAAGGCGCAGCAGAGGCTCGAGACCCGGTCATCATCGCAGCAAGCGCCATCGTTCCCGCGCCGGTGCGCGCCAAAAAGTTTCGTCGATCGGTGTTCATTTGTTCGGTGGGATGCGTTCCGGTTTAACAGATGGCCCCCTCGGAGCAACCATCGCCAAAGCCTGCAACAGATTCAAATGACGCCCCCGCGTTTTCCTCTACAGTCAGAAATGTGAATTCCGCAGCCCGTCAGCACGTCCTGCTCTACGACAACGAATGCTCCATGTGCACCTTCCAAATGAAGGTGCTCTCCCACCTCGATTGGAAACGGTCCCTCCGGTTGACCCCGCTCTCCGACCCCATCGTTCACACCATCGCCCCCACCCTGACCCCCGAAGCGCTGTCCGAGGCCATCCATTGCATCACCCCAGAAGGCCAAATTCATCGCGGAGCACGAGCCATTCGTTTCATCGGGATGCGACTGCCACTCCTCATCCCCGTTTCACTTTTTCTCTGGTTCCCCGGAGTCATTTTCGTCGCAGAACTCATCTACAAGTGGATTAGCCGAAACCGTTACATCCTGAGCCGAGTTTTCGGCTGCAAAACCGCGTGCGGCATCATCCAAAAAAAAGACTGATTCGCCACGCCGCCCCCGACCAATGTTCCAACTCCTCGCCACCGACCCCGCATCCAAAGCCCGCCTCGGCACCCTTCAGACGAGTCACGGAATCGTCGAAACCCCCGTCTTCATGCCCGTGGGAACCCAAGGAACGGTCAAGTCCGTCTCACCCGACGAACTCCGCGCCATGGATGCGCGAATCATTCTCGGGAACACCTACCACCTCTGGCTCCGTCCAGGCACCGACGTGATCGACCGATTCGGAAGCCTCCATGCCTTCAGCACGTGGGATCGCGCAATCCTCACGGATTCAGGGGGCTACCAGGTCTTCTCCCTATCAAAGCTCCGAAAAATCACGGAGGACGGGGTGAGTTTCCAAAGCCACCTCGACGGACACGCCTGCTTTCTCGGTCCCGAGGAATCCATGCGAATTCAGGACTCTCTCGGGTCGGACATCGTCATGCTCTTTGATGAATGCCCGCCCTATCCGTGCGATCACGAATACGCAGCGCGAAGCCTCGAACGGACCACGCGCTGGGCGGCGCGTTGTCTGGCAGTGCCGACGCGTGGCAACAAGTTCGGTATTGTGCAGGGCTCCGTGTACCCCGACTTGAGACGCGCCAGTGCAGAAGCGTTAGTGTCCCTAGATTTGGATGGCTACGCAATCGGTGGTGTCAGCGTGGGCGAGCCCGAACACGAGATGATGGCGGCGGTCGAACACTCGGAACCTTTTCTACCCACCAACAAGGCGCGATACGCCATGGGCCTTGGTAAGCCTCATCAAATTGTTGAACTGGTTGCGCGCGGAGTAGACATGTTCGACTGCGTCCTACCAACGCGAGTGGCGCGCAATGGGACCGCGTTCGTTTCGACCGGTACGCTAAACCTCAAAAACGCCGCGCACCGTCTCTCCGATTTGCCGATTGAGGAGGGGTGCGAGTGCCCCGCATGCCGCACCTTCTCTCGCGCCTACTTGCGGCACCTCGTGAAGGCTAATGAAATCCTCGGACTCCGCTTGCTCACCCTCCACAACCTGCACTTCTATCTGAACCTGATGCGACAAATCCGAGCTGCCATCGCCGCCGGAACGTTCGCGTCCTTCCGCCGCGACTTTCAGTCCAAACAGTCCCAATCCTCGGCCGACGCCCTAGGGAACTGAGCCACTCAGCTCGGAAAACCGCCCCCGAAGGAAGGTGCCATTCTCTCGGAGTTTGCGACACCGTCTCCCAAACGACTCGCCAAGTTGAAGGGAGGAAATCACCGAACTGGTGTCCTTTTTCACCGAGGCTCCGAAAGAAATAACGATTTAGGGGCGCCCCCCCCACCGTCCCCCACTCAGAGAAATTCTTCCGGAACCGTTGTATCCCGCACAGGGAACCCTTAACCTCTTGGCTCCCCTCCGGACCTATGGCTGTCATCACTGAAAAAGAACTCCCCGAGAAAAACCGCGCACTCTGGCTCAAAGCCAAGACCGCCGCAGAGCTCAGGAACTTTGGCTACGCGATTTCCCTCATCCAAGCCGTCCTCAAAGAATGCCCCGCTTTCCTCGAAGGCCGAAAACTCCTCCGCCTGTCCGCTGTCAACCAATCCGACGGCAAAAAAAGCTTTCTTTCAGGACTTTCCACTACCTCTCTACGTGGGGGCGCCGTTCTTAAAAAAGATCCCCTCGCCGCGATGGAACTTGCGGAGAAAACACTGGAATCCGATCCCTACAATGCCGGCGCGAACAATCTTCTCAAAGACGCCGCAAAAGCCGCCGGCTTTCCCGAAATCGCCACCTTCGCTCTCGAGACCCTCGTCCAAGGAAATCCGCAGGACAAAAAAGTCCTGCACGAACTCGGCGAACACCACATCGCCCTCGGCAACGCGGAGAAAGCTCAAGAAACCTACAACAAAATCCTTCAACTCGACCCCGCCGACCTCGTCGCCCTCAAGCGAGGTAAGGACGCCGCCGCAACGCTCACGATGAAAACCGGAGGCTGGGAAACTGCCACCAGCTACCGCGACCTCATCAAGGACAAGGACGAGGCACGTCAACTCGAGGAGAAAAACCGCGGGTTCAAGGATGTCGCCACCATCGACAACCAACTCGCCGAACTGAGCGGTCAGTACGAATCCCAGCCCCAAAACGTCGACCTCGTCCGCCGAATCGCGCTCCTCGTTGAGCAGAAATTTCAGCAAACGCAGACCCCAGAGGACCTCGACGCCGTCATCCAGTGGTACGCGTACTACAACGAACTCGGTGGCGGCTCTGACCCCGCAATCGCTCGTAAACTTTCCGATCTCCAGCTTCAGCAACTAGAGAAATCTATCAAATCGCTTGAAGAATGGTTCTCTCAGGGCGGCGACCAACACCCAGAAGCCGAACAGTACCGAACGCAACTGGAGGACCTGAAAAAGCAGCGCACTGAATCAATCCTCGGAGAGGCCAAACGCCGCGTAGAACGTAATCCGACCGACCTGCAACTGCGCTTCGAACTGGGCGAACGATTGGTCGAGCAATCGATGTTCACCGAGGCCATTCCGGAACTCCAACGCGCCCGCCAGAACCCCAATGCGCGCCTTCGCGCCATGAGCCTTCTCGGACGCTGCTTCACCGAAAAAGGGATGTTCGATCTCGCCGTCGGCCAGCTCAAAAGCGCCGCATCCGAAATGGTTGGAATGGACGGAACCAAAAAGGACACCCTGTACCGCTTGGCTCTACTGCACGAGCGCATGGGCAACAAAGACGAATATCTGACCACCCTAAAGGAGATTTACGAGGCGGACTACGGTTACCTCGACGTCGCAAAGCGGGTAGAGGGAGCCTACGTCGGTTAACCCCCAAACACGCGCCGCCCGAAGGGGTTCTCTCCACAAAACCCTATGAGTTGGTTCCAGTTTTCCTTGGGCGATTTCTCCCTCTCGTTCCTCAGCGTCATTCTGGAAGGCGTCCCCTTCCTCCTCCTTGGATCAGTCCTCTCTGGCATCGTCGACGTCTGGGTCTCGCCGGCAACCGTTGCCAAGATCGTTCCAAAAAATCGGCTCCTTTCCGTACTCGCCGGCGGCCTCCTCGGACTCGTGTTTCCGATGTGCGAGTGCGGAAGCGTGATTGTCATCCGTCGCTTCTTAAAAAAGGGACTGCCCCTCGGAACGGCTGTGTCCTATATGCTCGCCGCACCAATCGTGAGCCCCATTGTGGCATTTAGCACTTGGGCGGCTTTCCGAGGCCAACACGCCGGCATGATGACCGCCAGTCGCCTCCTCCTCGGGTTCATCCTCGCCGCCGCAACCGGACTGCTTCTTCAAAAGCTGCGCCCCGATTCCATCCTCCAGCCCAGCGTGCTCCCAAACGCCCCCGCCTCACGTCGGTCCGCCCTCACCATCGCCTCCGAACCCAGCTCAGACTCAGACGCAACGGAAGAAACCCCCACGCTCGATACCGCCACCGCCGCACAACGCTTCCTCGAAGCACTCCGCACGGCCGCCAGCGACTTCCTCGATGTCACCTTCTTCTTCGTCATCGGCACCCTCATCACCTCCCTCCTCGGAACCGCCGTAAACCGCAGCGTCATTGACCCGCTCGCATCCAACCCGCCCCTTGCCATCTTTGGCATGCAGGCCCTCGCCTCACTCTTGGCGCTCTGCAGCACGACCGACGCTTTCATTGCCGCATCCGGCTTCATCGCATTCCCCCCGGCCGCAAAGCTGGCCTTCCTCGTCTTCGGACCCATGTTCGATTTCAAACTGTTCTGGTTGTACAACCTCCTCTTCAAACGACGCCTCATTCTCAGCCTCGCACTTGGCTTGTTCCTTGCGACTGGACTCATTTGCTGGCGACTCGGCCCCGTCCTGTTTCCCAACTAACACCGCACCAACCTCCGACCGAACCGTCCGATGAACTCCACCCTCGTCACGCGCTGGCTCCCCGCCGGAACACTGCTCCTCTGGAGCGCGGTTCTCCTCGCGACTCACTTCTCCGGCAAAGCAGCCGGCATGCTCCATCCCATGTTCCGCCCGGGAGTTCCCGTCGCCGGAGTCGTGCTTGCGCTCATCGCCGCTGTCATCGTCTTTTTCCCGCGAAAAGAAGGCTGCTGCTCCGACCTCGAATGCTCGCACACCCTCTCGCGATCCACCGTCGGACGCATCCTCAGCCTGCTCGTGCTCGCCCTCCCCATCTCCGTTGCCGCCGTCATTTCCCCAGAATCGTTCAGTGCAAAACTCGTCGCCAATCGAGGCACCGTCACAGACGCATCCTCCCTCGGAAAAGGACCGAAATCCGGCGTAGAGGAGAGCGCTGCCTCTCCCTCCGATGCCACCGCAGAAGCGCCCCCACCCGCCACCACAACGTCCGACGCGCTCAACGAAACCCCGTTGCCCGACTACCTAAAAAAGACAGCGGACGGAAACGTCGAAATCGAGGTGCTCGACATGCTCTACGCCGCTCAGGACCAAATGCTTCGGAAAGATTTTGAAAACCGGAAAATCGAGCTGATTGCTCAGTTCATGCCGGATTCATCAGAATCCAAACACCCGAACCGGTTCAAAGCCGTCCGCATGTTCATGACATGCTGCGCCTCCGACGCGCGGCCAGTCGCCACCTTCGTTGAAATGGACCCCATCCCCGCCCTCCCCGAAATGACGTGGGTCCGAATCGTGGGCCAAGCCACGTTCCCCATGGAAAATGGCAAGCGTCAGGCGCTCATCAAGGGGTTCAAGGTCGAAAAAACCAAGCCACCAGAAGACACCATGCTTTTCTAGGGGTGCCACCGGTTGACACTCCTTCGATTCCGACTCAAACAGCAGCAGTAAAACTCTATGAAAACCCATCAACTCGCCCTCGCATCCATTGCCTTGGCCCTCACCCCAAGCTTCGTTTCTGCCGCCGACGCTCCGTCCGCCGCAGAAGTTCGGAAAACCTACGGCGCCCTCTTCCAACCCTTGCCCGATAAAATGCCCGGCGCCGAGAAAGACACACCTGCACTCATCAACTTGGGCAAGCAGCTCTACTTTGAAAAGCGCCTGTCAGCAAACAACTCACAGTCCTGTAACTCGTGCCACGTCTTAGAAGGAACAAAAGGTGGCGTCGACAATGAACCCACCTCCCCTGGGGCGTTCGGGAAGCGCGGCGGCCGCAACTCTCCCACGACGTTGAACGCAGGCTTTCACCTGGCCCAGTTCTGGGACGGACGCGCCGCTGACCTCGCAGCCCAAGCGAAAGGTCCCGTGCTGAACCCCATTGAGATGGCCATGCCATCCGAAGCTGAAGTGGTCAAAAAGCTCAGTACCATCCCCGATTATGCGAAAGGTTTCGCAGAAGCCTTCCCCGGCGATAAAGCGCCCCTCAACTACGACAACATGGCCAAAGCCATCGCTGCCTTCGAGCGCACCCTCGTCACGAAGGATCGGTTCGACGACTTCCTGAAAGGCGACGATAAAGCGCTCAGCCCCGCCGAACTCCAAGGTTTCTCCAAGTTCGTCGCGACCGGTTGTACCGCCTGCCACAACGGCCCATTGCTCGGTGCAAACTCCTACCAAAAAATGGGAGCCGTCAACCCCTACGCCAACACCGAGGACATCGGACGCGAAGCTGTCACGAAGGACGCCGCAGATAAGTTCAAGTTCAAGGTCCCGTCGCTGAGAAACATCGCGCTGACCGCGCCGTATTTCCACGACGGCAAGTCCGCCTCACTCGAAGACGCAGTGAAGCAAATGGCGTGGCTCCAACTCGGCAAAAAGCTCGAAGACGCCGAAGTGAAGTCCATCGCCTCCTTCCTCGGTGCGCTGACGGATAAGTCGCGTTCCCCTGGAAAAACCGGCGCGGAGTAGTCCTGCCCGCTCCTCGCATTAGCCTCCCCAATCAACCAAAAGCCCGTTCCTATTTGGGACGGGCTTTTTGCTTTAATCGCCACCCCACTTCATCTCACGCGAGCACCTCACGCACAACGTGCCCGTGAACATCGGTCAACCGACGATCCACTCCGTTCGTACGAACAGTGAGCTTTTCATGGTCTATCCCAAGGAGATGAAGAATCGTCGCATGCAGATCGTAACCCGTAGTGATGTCATGAGCGGCTTGGTACCCCATCTCATCGCTAACGCCATGTGTCACACCTCCCTTGATTCCCGCGCCCCATAGCCAACCCACAAAGCTTCCGCAGTTGTGATCGCGACCGAGCGAACCCTGCGAAAACGGCGTGCGTCCAAACTCGGTCGCCCACACCACCAACGTGTCCTCGGCAAGTCCTCGCTGACGTAAATCGCGCAACAACGCAGAAATCGGTTGATCCACACTCCGCGCCATCGGAGGCAGTTGCTTCGGGATGTCCCCATGGTTATCCCAGTTGTTAACCGCACCCTCTGGCCCGCTCCAGACCTGCACAAAGCGCACACCCCGCTCAATCAACCGGGTCGCCAAAAGGCAACGCCTTCCAAAGTCAGCAGTCGGTTTGTCCGAACTTTCCAGACCGTAGGCTCTCCGCACTCCCTCCGCCTCTCGCATCACATCAAACGCCTCGGGCGCGCTCATCTGCATCTTCGCAGCCAACTCATACCCCGCCACGCGTGCCGCCAAGCGAGAGTCACCCGTGTTCAACGCCAAATGCTCCCGATTGAACTCGTTCAGAAGACCAAGACCCTCCGAATCCGCTAAACGTGTGGCAAACGGAAACTTTTCAGACGCAAACAAGTCCGGAATCGGCTGCGCACTATCCGCCTTAATGACTGTTCCCTGATGCACCGCAGGTAAAAAACCCGCAGTGAAACACCCGCGTCCGTTGTACGGCAGCCCCCTCCCATCCGGTAAAACGACGAACGTCGGTAAGTTGTCGCTCAGTCGCCCCAAGGCATACGAAATCCATGAACCCATGCTCGGGAACCCAGGCAGCAAGAAGCCGTTATTCATCAAATAAGCGTTCTGCCCGTGAACATTCGATCGCCCCGTCATCGCTTGGAGGAACGCTATCTCATCGACCAATCCCGCCTGCTCAGGAAACACACTGCTCACCCACTTGCCAGACTGCCCATGCTGCTTGAACTCGAACGGACTCTTCATCAACGCCCCTTGCATCCCCGTCGCTCCCTCAATCTTTGTCTTCGATCCCAACTTTTGGCCGTCCAACTTCTCCAAGGCCGGCTTGTAGTCCCATGTATCCATCGGACTCACGCCGCCATTCATAAAAAGCTGAATTACCCGCTTCACCTTCGCCCGATGATGAAGACCACCGCTCAAACCAATCCCCTCAGCAGGCACACTCGCCTGCGTATCACCCGCAAGCAAATGCCCTAACGCAATTGCTGGAAAACCGCCACAGAGGCTGGAGAGGAAATCGCGGCGCAAGACTGTCTCGAAGCTCATAGAAAATTGCAGGGTAATAGTTTGCAGAAAAATACGTTATCGCCACCGACTCACCTTTGTCCTCTCGCCGCCGAGCGGAACTCGTTCAAGAGCGTCGTAAAGGTCACTTCAGAGTGGCTGAAGTTAATCCACTGGATTCCAAACAAATCCATATGGTTCAAAAGGCGTTGTAGGTGCATCTGATACTCACGAATCCGTATGGTGAGTCCCGTGACGACAAAGCTGTACCCGACTGCGTGCGACTGAACGAGGTGAGTGCCCAAGTACTCCTGAGCATCACCAACGTCTACTCTCTCGACGCACCGCATTTTCCCGCCGAAAAAATGGACAAGCGCCTCATTGTAAAGCCTGCAACTGAGATGGGTCCCCCAATCCCGCACCAAATCTTTGACGTGTTGAAGCAGTTGTTCGCACCCTGAAGTCTTTGGTGTGAAGGAATCAGTAACGTAGGTTGCGCAGCACCTCGACGGCTTGGTCACCGGGTTAAAAATTAACTCCCCAACCACCCGAGAGGGTCGAAAGTTGATGAGCTTTACCCGCCGAATGTCGACGAGCATTGCGTAGTTCAGCGCCTGAGCATGGTGCTCCGGAACCAATGTTGCGACGGACTTCAACTCGTACACCATGCCATTCACGACCAGATCGAGAAAATATCTCTTCTCAAAGCTGTTGTGACTCACACGCACAGGCACTTGTGTTTGGACCCTGAATCCTCCTTCTCGGAGGCGTCTCGCCATTTCGTTCTCGTAAATCCGTTCATCGAAGAGTCGACCGAACTTATTTTGCACCGAATAGGCGCAGCGCATCACGGCCCTGTCCACGGTGTCAAACTCCTGCTGAGTCAAATCTTCCAAAGCGCTCAAAACCCCAATTGGCATTCCTTCCCTCTCTAACTCCGGGTGCAGACGTCTAGCGGATGAGATAACCATCTCCGCGCTTATTCCTTTGCCAAACATTCCGTTGCCAATCTCCAGTTTCAGTTCACGAACAAAAACTCGTTACTATTGAGCAGCACCCGACAAACCGCTGCCATACCGTGCCGCTGCGCATACTCCCTCAGTCTCCGCGCCTCGTCTCCGGTTGGATCTCGCAGAAGTATCTTTCGAACAGCCTTCTCCACCGAGTCCACTTGCTTTCCCATCTCCGAACTGAAATGGAGAACAAATCGATTATTGAAAAGCGCCAGCGATTGGAGTGCCGATGCGGAGAATCCGCGCGCGGGCGCTAACATACCGAGGTCAGGAAAATCGAGGGCGTCCATGAAGGGATCCGGCACGCCGCGCCAAACAAATCGATAAATACTTCGCCGGTGCTTTGGAAGCGCACCCCAATCGTACGCCTCATAGTTGAGGGTCGGCGTGAGTTGAACCGGCGGACCCGTCACGAACTGACGCACACTCGGTCCCCCTGTTGAAGAATCCAGCCGATCACTCGCCGCGAGGACGAAGTCACGAAAGCTATCCGCATCAAGCCTAAGCCGGTTCATTCGCCAAAGGAGCCGGTTATCTGCGTCAAGTTTAGCCGCGTCTTCGCGATGAGCGCTGCTCTGTTGGTAAGCAGCACTTGTCACAATCAGTCGATGGAGATGTTTCAATGAGCCCCCGCTATCCCTCAGCTCACAAACCAACCAGTCCAACAACTCTGGATGGGACGGGATACCTCCCATCCGCCCGAAATCGTTCGGGGTATCGCAAATCCCCCGTCCGAAGTGATAATGCCAGACTCGGTTAACGATGCTTCTCCACGACAGCGGATTCCTGTCATCCGCCAACCAACCCGCCAACGCAGCTCGCCGCCCTCCCTCATCACCGGATTCTCCGCCCTCAAACCGAGCGGCCAACCCTGATACAGCACTGAGCGCTCCACTCGTCGCCTCTCGCATTGGCTTATCAAAATCGCCCCGCTTGAGCACTTGAACCACTTTGGGTTTTGCGATGCTCGTGGGAGTGCCTTTTCCGACGGCCAAAAGAACATCGGCCGTCCGGCCTGCGGCGTACACCTTGGCCGGGGGCGGCAACTTTGAGAGTTCAGCAGCGCAAATCATCCGCAAGGCATGCGCTGCGAGAGCAACTCGTTGGGATTCGTCGCGTTTATCAGCCGGAATACTCAACGCTTCCTGAGCCGCTAACGGCATCGCTCCCGCTCGAATCGCCGACTCGTCAGTCATCGCAATCTTGAACGCTCCAATTAAGTGGGATCGCCCCGCCAACTGTTTCAGCGTCACCGTTAACTTCGAACCCGGCTTTACGTTCACCTCGGTCGATAGTTCGAACACTGCGTGATGGGACGCTCCAACCGCGGGATGGATTCCCCACCCCGTCTTCGCGTTTCCATCGATCGCCATCGCAGCCGTCCAATCCTTCTGATCAAAATCTGAAGTGGCTCTCGAGAACTTGAGCCTCAACGGCTGAGCAGCACCAGGCTCAAACAGTTGCGCCTCAATCTCACTCAACGTTAGGTTTCCATTATCCTGCCTTCCAGGCCCTTTCATCGGCAACGAGGCATCTGATAACACGTCCAGACGCAACGCGGTCATCCGTTCGAGAGGAATGCCAGCAGTGACCACATACGTGTCGGTCTCAGGTCTGCCACCCGATGCTAACAAAACCTCGCCAGTTCTCTTTAATGTCGCCCCCTCCGAGCTCACAAAACTTTCGTACGCCAACGGAGTCCACTTGACCGGCGGACCTTGATCTTTTTCCCAGTTCGCAACCAACGCTTCATTCTCGGGGTCCAACAAAACTGCGCGCGCTTTTGTTTCCGCAGCCGTCAAAACGGTCTGCCATCGTTTTCGCGCACGGGCCACGGCTCGGTCCGTATCGAAAGAAATGTCCCCCTCGATGACACCGGCAAACACCGCCTGCAACGCGTAGTAATCCTCCTGTGAGATCGGATCAAACTTGTGCGCGTGGCACCGAGCGCAGTTCGCCGTCGTGCTGGCAAACGCCCCCATGGTCTGAGTCACGAGGTCGTCGCGATCAAGGTAATCGAAGTTGGTCGGCGCTGTCTGATACGCGCTGTGATCGAAAACCCCAGCCCCTAAAAACCCCAGCGCCGGAATTAGTTCGCTTTCATCAGGGTAAAGCTGATCCGCAGCAATTTGCTCCCGGATGAATCGCGGCCACGGTTTGTCCGCGTTGAGCGACTGCACCACGTAGTCCCGATACCTCCATGCGTGCTCTCGAGGAAGGTCATGGCCGCATCCATGCGTCTCCGCGAAGTGGATCGTATCTAGCCAATGTCGCGCCCAACGCTCCCCATACCCAGAAGAGCTCAATAACCGATCAACCGCACGCTCGTACGCCAACACATCCGCCTCCGCTTCAAAGGAGTCCACTTCCTCCTTTGTAGGAGGAAGCCCGGTCAGGTCATAAAAAACCCGCCGCAGTAGTGTCCGTCGATCGGCCGCAGGCGACGGCGCAATCCTCCTCTCCAAGAGACGCGCCTGAATAAACCGATCCACCGGATGTTTGACTCCCTGCACTTCAGGAACAATAGGCCGATGCACCGGCTTGAGTGACCACCAATCAGCAGTCGTCGGTTGCGTAACCTGAAGTCCTCTTGGATCTGGAGCGCCTCGGCGAATCCACTCCGCGAGGAGTTCAACCTCGCCCTCGGACAACCTTTCTTTCGGCGGCATTCGGTGCTCTTCATCGCTCCAACGGACTGACTTCATCAATAGACTTTCCTCAGGTTTCCCAGGGACGAGCGCTGGCCCAGAATCACCGCCCTGCTCCCACCCGCTTTTGGAGTCCAAAGTAAGACCTCCCTTCATTTTCTTCTCGTGCGAGTGACACTCAAAGCATCGCTGCTTCAAAAGTGGCTCAACTTTCGAGACAAAAAAATCGTCTGCTCGCGCACTGAACATCGCGAACACACCCACGATTAAACAGACAGCGCGAATCATCTGGCCAACCTCCCCTCGATTTCTCGAGCCGCCTGCATCACCAACTTCGAAACCGCCCCGAACCGAACTCGTGGCATCCGCCCCGCAACAGCCGACACCCAGACCACGGAAACCAGCTGTCCGAGCGGATCAAAAATGGGAGCCGCAACGCAATGAATCCCCTCGTCCGCCTCACCCCAATCCGTTCCGTAGCCCCGCTCAACCACCGTTTCGCACTCCTCAATCAAACGGTCCTCATTCGTGATTGTCCGCTTGGTAAACCCATCCAGTTTCAACCTACGGATTTGCTGCTGACGCATCCGCGGCGATTGATGCGAAAGCAGCACCTTCCCCGGCGCATTGTTATGCAGCGGAAACCGAAGACCGATCTCGACCGCGATTCGAACCGCCTGAGAACTCTCGACCCGTTCAATAACGACGCCCTCGTCTCCGATGGAGATGCCCAGCTGAACCGTTTCCCCCACCGCATCCCGCAGACCACGCATGGCAGGAAGAGCACTCTCCACAAGGCTCAATCCGCCCACTCGAGGTTGCCCCAATCGAAGCAGCTTGCCCGTCAGCACGACACGCATCGTTAACTCGTCCCTCGTCACATATCCCCTCTCCGCCAACGTCTGCAGCATCCGCATGGTTGAGTTTTTCGGCACACCAATCGCGCGGCTGATTTCCGAAAGGGTGGCGCCTTCAGAACGCGAATCCAACAGCTCCAAAATAGCCAACCCCCGATCCAAGGCAGGTGCCGTCGATTTTTTTGCTCCACCAAGGGAACGCCGATGTTCCACTGGCGGAATGCGTTCTGTCAGCGTCATACTCGGTTAATCCCTCAGCCCCACTTCTGTAAGGAAAAATCCACAAGCCACTCTCCGCGACTCCCCCCATTTAAAAATCGGAGCCAACCTCCCATTCATGGGTCCCAACAATCGCTGAACCCTCAGCTCCCCATCCACGTCACCCACACCGGCTTTTTGCACGCGCACATTCATGCAACGTCGCTAAAAACATCGGCCGCATTGACCCTTTGCTACTGAAACTCGACTTTGGTTTTCGGCAGCATCTCTCTGATTTTTGCCTGTAGCTCCGGGCTCAATGGCTTCTTTTTCCCCATCCCAAGGTTCAACACCTTGAGGAACCCCAAGCCGCGCAATAGACCAACTGGTTCGTCCCCAATCTCATCAATCCCAATTGAAAGCTCCTCAATCTGTGTCGCACTCGAAAGGGCAGTTAGGTCTCCATCGGACGCTGACACGCCCGACAACTTGAGCCGCCTAAGTGATCGAATCCCTTTCACACTCGCAATCGCATCCGAACTCGGAGCGTTCACGCCATACTCGAGCGCTATGTACTCCATCGGCAACTCGCCCAGATACTTAACCAGTGCAGACGAAGCCTTCGAACAACTGATTTCTATCCCAGTCAGATGCTTCAGCTTTTTGAAGTGCGCTGCGCTCGCATCCGTCAGTGACTTCGAATGCCACAGTTTGATGAACTCCAGATTGGGAAACCTCTCGCACACATACCCAAATCCCACGTCATCAAGTCCATTACTGTGAAAGTTGATCCGCTTCAGCTTGTTCCATCCCTCATACTTCGCAAAAAAATGTCCGGGATATCCCGCTCCCCGAGGCGTGAAGGTCTCCAAGTTTTTCAATGCGGACAACTTCTCCCAACCGGCATCGGTGGCTTTACCAAAATACGCTAGCTCCAGATTGACCAATTCAGAACATTCGGTCAGCCGCTGCAGATGAGCCAAACTCGCGTCGCCCAGCCTCCCAAATCCGCTGATGCTGAGACTTTTCAGCTTCTTCAGGTTCAGAATTGGCACAACCCAATCGTCTTGAATCCCCGATGCCTCAAGCCGTAACACCTCCAGCGAAGGAATATGACCAAGATGCTCGATGAAAGCCGCGTTGTAAGGATCGTCCTTCTCCTTGCGGTGATCGTGCGCCTTGCCCCCCATGATGTTGGTCGCCACCTGCGTCAGCGTGTCAAAAATCGCGACTTCTCCTCCGAACGCAGTTTTCAATGCGTCTGGCGTTCCATTGACCTTGGTGAATGAACCCGGCGCGCTCTCAATCGTTCGAATCACCGACTCCACATGCCGGTGCACCTCGACCGCTGCCAAAATCAACGACGCATGATCGGCAATCGCGCGCCGAACGGACGCATCCTTCATTCCAGAAATCATCTCATCCAATTCGCTGCGCGTTTTGAGATGAGAAAAGTCCGGAGGCGCAGCAAAGACGGTGGGTAGCAAGGAAAGCACCCATGCGAAAGTGAGGAAGACGCGTTTCATAATTTTGACAGCATCTCTCTGTAAGCAAACACCGTGCATGGGCTACCAACAACGAATGATGATCGCCATGCCGCATGGAGGCACACTCCATCTCAACGTCCGCAATCACCCAGAACCTGCGACCGCTAGGTCTTTGACATGGCCGCATGAGCATGAAAGCCAGAGACCATCGCTCACAAGAGGGCCTAGCCGCCTTCGCGGGTCGGTCGAACGATTCGTCAGTCAACACCCGCAGCGTAAGCCCGCGAGGCGCGGGCAATCTCCACTTTGATCGCATAGCGCTCGGGCATGAGGTATCCTCCCGTCGCCCGTTAATGAACGGGTCCGCTCGAGGCGGTTCACTGATTCACCTCAACAGAAACGACGAACATGACACGTCCCCAAATCACAACGACAAGACGAACCGCAACCATGACTCTCATGATTGGTGCCGCAGCTCTCGCGCTCCAGACCATCGGTCTGCTCGCGGCAGACACTCCCGCTGCCACGACCGCACCAGCACCCTCAGTGGAGAAAACAAAGTTCGGCACCCTCAATCTCACGGTAAAAATTCCAGCCCACCCTGCTCCAGGTAAACCATGGCTGTGGGTCGGCGAGTTCGGCGGACACCTTCAGTCGCTCGAAGATGGTCTCGTCGCGAAGGGCTGGCATGTGGTTTACCTCCAGTACGGTAGCCAGTTCGGCTCCCCAGCTGCCATGGAGATGTGGGAGAAAGTTTACACAGAAATGAACGGACGCCGCGGTCTCTCAGCCCGACCAGCCCTGCTCGGAATCTCGCGAGGCGGACTCTATGTCAACGCGTGGGCCCGTCTGCACCCTGATCGAGTCAGCGTGCTGTACCTGGACAACGGCGTCTGCGACATCCGCTCATGGCCCGGTGGATATCAGTTAGAAGCGAAAGGTTACGGAAGTCCGAAAGACTGGTCCGCCTACACGAAGGTCTTCGGCTTCACCTCTGATGAAGAAGCACAAGCCAAGTCCGTCCGCCCAACCGATGGCATGGACGCCGTCGTGAAAGCAGGCGTGTTTTTGATTTCGTGCCATGGCACGGCCGACAAAACCGTGCCGTACGTCGATAACGCAGAGGTTATTGTGGACTTCTGGAAGAAGTCTAATGGGCGCTTGAAGCTGTTTCCGAAAGAGGGAGGAAATCACCATCCTCACGGTCTTCCGGATCCTAAACCACTCATTGACGTGCTCTGCGCAGAGGCAAAGTAGAGTTCGCCCCCCCAACACCCTGCATAAGATTTGATAGCAGGTGAGGAGGAACATGCATCCCGCTCGCAAATCATTGAGCCCACGCCCCTCGTGTGAGAAGACTCGCACATGAAATATTCATTCCTCGCGCTCTCCGTGATGCTTACCGCCGGCGCGTATGCCGACGTTTCACTTCCCGCCACGTTCTCTGACCACATGATCCTCCAAGCCCAAGCGGCAGTGCCGGTCTGGGGCTGGGCATTGCCGGGAGAGGAAGTGAGCGTTTCCATTTCCGGGCAAACAAAGTTAGTGAAGACGAATGATTCGGGCGAGTGGCGTGTGGTGTTGGATCCTCTGAAGTCCGGCGAGAGCACCGCGATGACCGTGAAGGGTCAGAACACCATCACAATCCAAGATGTGCTCGCGGGGGAGGTTTGGTTGTGTTCGGGGCAATCGAACATGGCGTGGACTGTCGGCAGATTGCGCGCATTTAAGGACGAGCAAAGCGTCGCAAATGCACCGCAACTCCGCATGTTTGTCGAATCGTCCGGAGGCGCTGGCGAGAGCAACACGAAGCCGCGCGGAGCATGGAAAGTCGCGACGCCCGAGACCTTAGCCAACTTTAGTGCCACAGCGTATTTCTTTGGACGACACCTGCACCGCGAACTGAAACAACCGGTGGGCCTGCTCGTGTCAGCTGTAGGCGGAACACCCATCCAAAACTGGATAAGCCCGAAGGCGCAACGGTCTCATCCAGAAATGGCTAAGCCGTTCACCGCGCTGGACACCTCTCTGAAAACGTGGACGCCAGAACGCGCAAAGGAGCTTTATGCTCAACAGCTCGAAAACTGGCAAAAGCAGGCCGATCAGGCTAAGGCGGAGCAAAAGCCCGTACCGCCCAAACCTGCACTCGCTCCGCATCCGCGTTCGCGGGCTCCAGGAAACCTCTTCAACGGAAAAATCGCGCCTCTGGTCGGCTACGCAATCAAGGGTGCTATCTGGTATCAAGGCGAGTCCAATGCCTTCACCGTGGAGGGCGGTAAGTTCTACGCTGAGCAACTCCCGATGCTCATAAAAGATTGGCGCGAGCACTGGGCTCAGGGCGATTTCCCGTTCGCATGGGTGCAACTGCCAAACTTTCACAACGAACGGTTCCTCGGCTGGTGCGAAGTGCGTGAGTCCATGCTCAAGTCGCTCTCCGTGCCCAATACCGGAATGGCCATCTGCCTTGATCTCGGCGACCCGAAAGACATTCATCCCCAAAATAAACAAGAGGTCGGTCGCCGGCTCGGTCTGTGGGCGTTGGCGAAGGTTTACGGCCACAACCTCGCTTGGAGCGGCCCTCTGCCGAAAACGCAACAGTTCGAAAACGGCGCCGCCATCTGCACCTTCGAGCACGCAGAAGGACTCAAAGCTCGCTCAGGGCAAATCGAAGGCTTCGAAATCGCGGGAGCTAATCAAACCTTCCATGCTGCCGCCGCAAAGATCGAGGGCGACAAAGTCATTGTCACCGCCGCCGAAGTGACCTCTCCCGTCGCCGTTCGGTACGCTTGGAAGGACGATCCGAGCGCGAATCTCGTGAATGGCGCAGGATTACCCGCCTCACCATTCCGCAGCGATTCGTGGTGATGCGAACTGGTTTCGCCGCTCCATCAAACTAACCATCAAACGGTTCTGAGTCATGAAATTCCTCCCCATCGCGCTCCTCACGATCCCACTCGCTACACTCCTCTTCGCCGCCGACCCAGCCACAGCACCAAAGCCCGCACCCGAACACCGGAAATACGAGCTGCCTATCGAGCCCGACGAAAACGTCTCGTATGGGCCCCACCGGATGCACGTCATTTATTTTTGGCGCGCTAAGTCCGAACAGCCCACGCCGTTACTCGTGTACATCCATGGCGGCGGGTGGCAAGGGGGCGACCGTTCCGTCGTCCGGAGCATGCTCAAGCCCGCTCTGGACGCAGGCATCTCAGTAGCTTCCGTCGAATATCGCACCATCAAAGACTCCACCGCAGACGGGCTTGTCCCACCGGTCAAAGGGCCAATGCTCGACTGCGCCCGCGCCCTGCAGTTTTGCCGCAGCAAGGCCACGGAATGGAATCTCGACAAGTCCAAGGTCGCCCTCTCAGGCGGATCCGCTGGGGCGTGCACAAGCCTCTGGTTGGCCTTTCACGACGAAATGGCAGACCCTAGCAGCCCCGACCCCATCGCCCGTGAATCCACCCGAGTCCTCTGCGCCGCAGTGTCCGGAGCCCAAACCACGCTCGATCCCCACCAAATGCGCGAATGGACTCCCAACAGTAAATACGGCTCTCACGCCTTCGGCATCGCGTGGGATGCGAAAGCAAAAGTTTCTTCCTTCCAGATGTTTTACGACGCCCGCGCACGTCTCCTCCCCTGGATTAAAGAATATTCGCCCTACGAACTTGTCAGTCGCGGCGATCCATCCATCGGCCTCTTCTACAGCAGCCCACCGAACCTTGGTCAGGACGAAAAAGACCCCACCCACACCGCAAACTTTGGCGTGAAACTCAAAGAACGGTGCGACGCGCAACAAGTGCCCTGCGATCTCGTCTACCCCGGCGCGCCGAACGTGAAGTACGCCACCGACAGTGAGTACATCAAAGCGCATCTGCGGCCGGACCTTCAGTGAGAGCAATGCACCCGCTTAAGCATCTCACTTGGAGCCCTTTCCCTCACCAAACAATCTACCCCTCATCATCCCCGAAGTATCGGGCGGAATCTGGACTCCACAAATCGCCCCATGCCCTCCTGAATCTGAGTTCAATCATGGTTCACACGATTCGGAAGCAGCTGATGACGTAGACGAGGCCGAACACCCCCGCGCAGATCAATGGCCGGCAGTGGTGTGTTCTGTCCCGCTGCCCCAGCAACCGCCCGCTTCTCCCCACGTCTGTCCTCAGAGCGCCCAACCCTTGCGATACTCGCGCCGGATGTACTTGGCAGCCTCTGGGGCGTTACGCACTTCCATTCGCTCCGCATCCCATTCGATTCGCTTCCCAACACGATACGCCACAGACCCTAAGTGGTTCGACTCAGTCAACCACCCCGCGTACTGGAAATCAGCCAGCGTTCCTGGGCCGCCCTTACACGCATCCACCCACTCTCGCATGTGCGAGGAAACGCGCGGCAAACGCTTTTCGGGGAGCGTTACGCCCGCGAAATCTTTCTCGGGCAGCAGCACGAACTTTCCGTAATCGGCGAGCAACATGCCCTTGTCCCCAATAAAGAGACACCCGTTCGGCCACTGCGGAATCCCGTTCTCCTTCCAAATCGCGGGTTTGTGCATCCCTTGATACCATGAAACGCGACAGGCCGGCATTCCCTCGCGCGGACCATGCTCGTAAACAGCAGTCATCGACGCCGGCGCAATTTCCGGATGTGGCGGAGGGCCAAACGATTCGACAGCGAGCGGAGCCCTCAGCTTCAACGCCCAGAACGGCAGGTCATTCCAATGCGAACCCAGATCGCTCATGGTGCCGCTGCCAAAGTCCCACCACCGGTACCAGCGATTGCCGGGAATATAGACGGAGTTGAAGGGACGCTCCGGCGCAGGTCCAAGCCACAAATCCCAGTTCAAGCCCTCGGGCACCGGCTCCACCTCCGCCGGACGGTTCGGGGTGTGATGATCCTTGTTCGCGGCAGCCTCCTCCGCGGTCTGCCACCCCCAGCCTCGGCTCACCCAAACATGGGCCTCTCGAACGGCCCCAATCACACCTCCCTGAATCAGCTCCACCACCCGACGATAGTTCTCCCCCGCGTGAATCTGGATTCCCATTTGCGTCGCAAGCTTCGTGGTCGCCGCAAACTCACGAACCTGTCGCGCCTCCCACACACTGTGCGTCAGCGGTTTCTCGCAGTACACGTGCTTGCCCGCACGAAGCGCCAGCATCGTGGCAAACGCATG
>JBEEPE010000377.1:0-7471 GCA_041191265.1 Verrucomicrobiota bacterium
GCCAACTGCCCCTGCGTCTGCGCCCACGCCTGCTGCGGACTACGCCATCCCGGTAACTGATGAAACTTCGGCGAATACCGCGCAATCTGCGTCGCCACAATGATGCCAATCCGACCCCGCCGCAGTTCCGGAAAACACACCGTGTTCCGCGTCCGATGCACCACTCCATCCGTAGAAAACAACTCAGACCGACGGATCTCTTCCAAACTCAACGTCTGGTCGCGATTGAACTCCATGGCATTCATGGAGATGTCCAAGTGAATATCGATAATCAGGTTAGGATTCATAACTTTGAAAACATGGTCGCGTCGTCCAACGGGTAAACCGGACGACTTACCTCGCGGTACGGCAGCCCTTTCAGGTTCCCCGAACAAGGCCCCGGCACGTCCGCCCAAATCTGCGCGGTGGCAATCGGGTCGTACGCCCGACGATGCGCCACCGCCGCCTTCACACCAATCACTCGGAACGCGGACGGCTCCACCCCCTGACTCCGCCATTGACCCAAATCAAACGGAGGCGTCTTGCGCGAAGTCAGCAGAATCGTCACCCCGCCCTGACGCACCACAGCGCAGCGTCCCATGTCAAAAAAGTTCCCGCTCATCGAAGCAAGATGACTGTTCGGGTCCTCGAGCTGAAACAAACCCTCCCCAGTCCGAACCACCTCAAAATCCCCATCAACCGAAGTCCCTCCCAGTTCGCTCCCGCGCCCTCCCAACCGCAGCTCAACCACCGTCCCCGCGCGTGCCGCGCCAACCACCTCCACCGACTCGGGATCATTGATGGCAACCAGCGCCCCTCGAATTCCCCACTCCGAAAACCAACGGAGCAACCCAGTTCCGTCCCCAGGCGCCCCTCCTCCGATGTTGTCCGCCTGCTCCGCCACGACCATCACCCCCGTCCCCATCTCGCAGTGCCGCTCCACCAAACGCCTGACCTCCTCCTTCGGCAAATCCGCAGCCAACCCCGACGCTCGCATCTCAAACGCTACCCGCCCAATGCCTTCCGCCACCGCCTTCGCCTCCGCCTCATCCCCCGCGACAACGACCACGGCCACCCCCGTATCCGGCGTATCGGCATACGCATAGCCGGCACAAATGCTCACCGCTTCCACCTGTCCCTCCGCCTCGGCCGCACGCGCCAACGCTTCTAACGTTCGCATCGGATCCTGCGCGGTCCCCGTCCCGCTCGGAGGCCAAATCACCGGCACCCGACACCGGGCCATCGTCAACCTCCGCCGCTCGCGCATCGAGGCATCCATCAATCGAACACCGCGCACTGCAGCATCCCGCGCGTCCGTGTGAGGGTTCTCGCGGTACCCCACCAACCCATTCGCGAGCAACGTCATCCGCTCCGAGAAGTTCGCGTGCAAGTCAAACACTCCAAAAATCGGCATCACCATCCCAACCCTCTGCCGCAAACGCTCCAGAAGCTCCCCTTCAACATCCCGCATCCCCTCGCAAACCATGGCGCCATGCAGCACCAGATAAATCCCATCAAACCCGTCCCCAAGATGCATCGCCAACTCTCCCCAAAACCGCTCGAATACCTCGCGCTCCACCGTGCCACTCGGCGTCGCACGCCAATCCACCGCCGCCACCACCTCCCACCCGAGCGAACCCGCTGTCTCCAACGCACCGCCCAACGGCGATGCATCGCCCGCGCACGCAAGCATGGCCGCGCCACCCCTTTTCTCAAACGCATCCAGCCCCGTCCGCTCACGCAGAAAGGTATGCGTCTCATGAAACAACCCTGCGACTAGAACGCGCGGCTTCATCAACTCATTCACACCTTGGACCACTCCGCCGCATGACGCGCCATCGCTCCTTCCGCAAGACGCAACGCCTCCGATACCTCCTCCTCACGATGCGCCAAACTCAGAAACCAAAGCCCGCGCTCAATCGCGCGCACTCCTGCCTCCAATAAACAACGCCGCAAATGCGCCCAACGGGGGGCATCATGCCGCTGCACGTAGTCGCGATAGTTCCGCACCGGCCCCTCCAACGCCCCCGACTTCAACATCACCGAATGGAAAACCAACCCGGGCCCCTGCGGCCGCAACGGAACTCCATGTCGCAACGCCATCTCCTCCAACCCTTGCATCAACTGCTTCCCTAACCGAATCAACTCCGCCGGATGCTCCCGTCCGCGCACCATCACCTCATCCAAACACCACTTCGCAGCCGCCAAACACAGCGGGTTCCCGTTCAGCGTCCCCGCATGCACCACCTCGCCACTCAACACCGTCCGAAACGCGCTCTCCTTCCCCACCAACGCCGCAAACGGAAGTCCGCCACCCACCGCCTTTCCCAAAATCGTCAGGTCCGGCTCAAACCCATAAAAACCCTGCGCGCAGCCCGCCCCAAACCGAAATCCCGTAATCGTTTCGTCCGCAATCATCAACATCCCCTCGCGGTCACACAGCTCGCGAATCGTCGCAAGCATTCCGTCCTCCGCCGGGATACAACACGTGTTGCAAAGCACCGGCTCAAAAATAATCGCCGCAATCTCTCCCCGATGCCGCTCCACCATCTTTCTCAAGCGATCGGGGTCATTCCACGGCACCACCAGAAAAGTCTCCAACACCTCTGGAATCACGCCCTTGCTAGGGTGCAACCGCGCCGGCTCATCCTCCGAACCCCACGCGTCCGCCGGCGGCGCAAATCCCACCAACCCTTCATCCGCCCACCCGTGATAGTGCCCCTCAAACTTCAAAATCTTCCGACGTCCCGTGTGCGCCCGCGCAATCCGCAACGCCGCTGTCACCACCTCCGTCGCCGAACTGTTAAACCGCACCCGCTCAGCCCCCGGAATCATCCGTTGCAACCGCTCCGCCACCTCAATCTCTAACTCCGACTGCGCCGCCCAATGCGTCCCCAACCGCGCCTGCGCCGCAATCGCATCAGCCATCCCCGCCGGCGCGTGCCCATACAAAATCGCCCCCTGCCCAATCTGAAAATCTAAGTACTCCCGCCCATCCACATCGTACAACCGCGACCCTTCACCCCTCTCAAAATACAGCGGCACAGGAACCTCCATCTTACGAATCCCACTGTTTACCCCGCCCGCAATACATTGCTGCGCCCTCCGAAAAAGAGCCTCGGACTTCAAAAACGGATGCGATTCAGGAGCAGTCGACATGTCAGGGGAGTAGTTGACGCATCCTTAAGCAGTTTGGATTCCCCTGTCCCTTTGGCATTACCCCCAAACCTCGACTCACCACCCTGCACACACGAAAACCGATCCCCACCCCCCAGCGTTGTTCGCTCGACCAATCCGCTGCCGACCGTTAAGTCCAACATCTGTACCTCATCAAAACTATGCGTCCCCTCCTCCTCTCCCTCATGCTCGCAACCAGCGCGATTGCAGCCGATCCCGTGAAACTCACCCTCGCCGATTTCACCGCACTCAGCGGCGACAAACCCGCGGCAGGCTGGACCACCGAGTCCGACGGAACCATCCACCTCTCTGGAAAAGGTGCAGGCGCACTCATCACCAAAGACGAATACTCCGATTTCGAACTCGAATGGGACTGGAAACTCGGCCCTAAAGGAAACAACGGCATCAAGTTCTGGGTCACCAAAGTCGGAGGTAAAGAGTGGCTGGGCATCGAATACCAGATGATTGACGACAACGGACACCCCGACGGCCTCCGCGGCGGATCCCACTCCACCGCGTCCATCTACGACATTAAAGAGCCCGTCGCAGAGAAAGCGCTGAAGCCCGTTGGCGAATGGAACCACAGTAAAATCAGCGTCAAAGCCGGCAAAATCCAACACTGGCTCAACGGCAAACTCGCCTGCGAAGCCGACACCACCACCTCCGAGTGGCAAGAGCGCATCGCGAAAAGCAAGTTCAAGAACAAGGAAGGTTTCGCCCCAGGCAAAGGCCGGATCATGCTCACCGAACACGGTGACGAAACATGGTTCAAAAACCTCAGCCTCACTAAGAACTAAACGTCCGCCTTCCGCGGTCGTCCAACGAACACATCACGGTAGCAGTGTCCGAGGCAGGGTTACGGTTCTTCGCAACCATCTTGCGAACAACGTAAACAACGGACACTCCGACCACTTTTTCCTTCCATCCACCGAGGGCTGAAACTCAGCGAACCTCGACCCGTTGAGCGAAAAACCTCCCCCGTCCACTTCAACATCCTTCGCACAACCAACCTCGCATCCGCTCAAAAAACCTCCAACCAGTGGGTTGCGGATGATTGTTCCAGCACTTCATCGTTCAGTTTTCAAACTTCAGTCCGAGGTCTGTCCGCGTCTATCGAGGCCTGTAAAGGTGATCTCCATCCCTGCCATCTCACGCGTGAATGGCTCCAACACGTTGCTACAGAACACCGTATTTTTCCCCTCGGGGTACAAAGAACGAAACACTTGAAGATTTTTCGGGTCGAAGCGGGATGCATCCCACTTGCACTCAATCGCATCCACAACTCCTCTCCCCCGTGAAATAACAAAGTCCACCTCATGGCGCGACTTGTCCCTCCAGTACATGACCGGAACCTCCCCTCGATCTGACATCAACTGCTCCAGCACAAGATGCTCCCATAGGACTCCGTAATCCTCCGCACGCAAATCGCTCCACCCCCTCGCAAAGACGGAAAAGCCGGTATCGAAGCCATAGACCTTGGGCTGTCGGATAATCTCGCGCGGTCCTCCCCCTGAAAACGGACGCACGAAAACTGCCACATGCGTCAGTTCGAGAACCTCCAGATAGTTAATAACCGTCGGTCGACTCAGTCCACATAGGTTTGCCAACGATGTCGCCTCCATCTGCCCCCCACTCATGCGGAGTACGCTTTCGACCAACTTCAGAAATCCGTTCCGCTTCTCAACCTTGAACAACTCTTGAACATCTCTCGCATAGTAGGAGTCGAGCCATTCCGCATAAAATCCTGGATCATAGCTCTCGGCCAGAAGAGCGGGAGGCAAGCCGCCACGAAACAGACGCCGCGCAAGATCATTGATGCCAAAATCTTGCAGTTCATCGTACCGGACGGGAACAAGGTGGATGTTACGCTTCCTTCCCGTCAGGGTGTCGCTGAACTTGCTTGTAGCAGCGAGAGTGGAGGACCCAGTGGCCAACACCTTGAGACGGGGGAAGCTATCCGCGGCAATCTTCAACACACGGCTCGGGTCCACCAACTGATGCACCTCGTCCAAAACCAGATACGGCTTCGAAAGGCTGCGAAAAAATCTCTCGGGATCCTCCAATCTCATTTGAGCCGAAGGGAGGTCACAGTTGATGAACTCAACCTCCTCAAGGGCCTTGGCTAGCGTAGTCTTACCAACACGACGCACACCCGAAAGCCACACAATCGGAGCCCTCTCCCAGAGTGCGTGAATGCGCAAAATCCAATGTTTCCGAAAAATCACAAACCTGATTTTACATTTGGTCGCGCTAAACGCAAATTAAGCCTCACATTTGGCAAGACGTCATCACCGCTCTCGGGCTACTTCCGAGTGCCGCCCAGCGAACCAGCTAGGCTCGGCATCTCCGCGAACCCTCGTTCCCTCCTCGAAAACGAAAAATCTCCCTCGGACAGCGCCACGAAACCGAACGTGAGCCACGGAAACATCCCGCGACGTGGCTCCCCTCAGCCTAGGCAACGGGGTGAAACCAACCAACATTCCTCTGGCCCGTCTCTTGCAGGTGGGAAGGTATGCCCTTCCACCCTCCCAGGTTCCTCGTTTTATCCCGCGTGCCTGACTCTCAGAAGGCATTCAATACGAACACCATTGGACTCGACTCCTCCCACGTCACAGCTCTCACAAAACGCTCCACGCACCCAAAGGCCTTCATGGAGGCAGCTGACCAAACCCTCCCACAAGGCGAACGACGCTTCTACGTCCCAGCGAGTCTTTAAATCGACCGACTCAAGGCAGCCGAACTCACCGAATCATCCGGACATGAAAATTGCCGCACTCTCTCTCCTCCTTGCCCTCACCGCCTCGATCAACGCGCAAGACAACCTCACCGTCCTCAAACCGCTCCCCGACGGCACAACTCCCGATGCCGCATTTGAACATTGGCTGCTCAAAGACTTCGCGAAACTCACCGCCGAACGGTCCGCAAAACTGACCCGCGCCATCCCCAGCAAAGCCGCCTGCGCAACTTGGCAGGAGGAACGACGCGCCTTCTTCCTCGACCGCATCGGCGGTCTCCCCGAGCGAACACCTCTCAACCCAAAAGTCACCGGCACACTCCAAGGCCCCGGTTACCGCATCGAAAAAATCCTTCTCGAAACGCGCCCAGGCTTCCACCTCACCGGCAACCTCTACCTCCCCGAAACACCCGCCCCGTGGCCCGCCGTACTTGTGCCGTGCGGACACAGTCACGACGGCAAAGCCGTGGCCCAGTACCAACTCATCTCCCGCCTTCTCGCACGCAACGGGATGGCCGCCCTTTGCTACGACCCGATTGGTCAGGGCGAGCGCTACCAGTTGCTCGCGAAAGAGGGTGACCGCACCTCGTTCGAAGATGCGCCCCAAGTCAAAGTGCCCCACCCAGCTGCACGCTTCCTCTGCATCACCGAGCACACCCTCACTGCCATCAGTTCCGCGCTCGTCGGGTCGAACGCAGCCCAGTTCCGCATTTGGGACGGCATGCGCGTCATCGATTACCTCCAATCGCGCAACGACATCCGCGCCGACAAAATCGGCTGCACCGGCAACTCAGGAGGCGGCACCGAAACCGCCTACCTCATGGCCCTCGACGATCGCATCCTCGCCGCCGCCCCAGGCTGCTACCTCACTTCATTCAAAAAACTCGTCGAACAACGCGGCCCGCAGGATGGCGAACAAAACATCTTCGGCCAAATCGCCTTCGGCATGGACGAAGCCGACTACTGCATCATGCGCGCACCAAAACCCACGCTCATTTGCGCCGGCACCCGCGACGTCACCTTCGACTTCGCAGGAACCATGGAAGTCTTCAGCGAAGCCAAACGATTCTACTCGCGCCTCGGATTCCCCGAACACCTCGACATCGCCGCACCTGATGCGCCCCACGGGTTTACCCTTCAACTTCGCGAAGCCGTCGCACGTTTCATGAGCCGCTGGCTTCTCGGCAACGATGCTGAGATCCGTGAAATCAAAGAACTGCCCGACACGTTCGACGACGAATCACTCCGCGCCCTCACAAAGCCCGACTTCACCGCGGACGATCTGCAGGTGACGTCCAAAGGACAGGTGCTCCTTGAAGAAGGCGAACGTAGCGTGTTCCAAATCAACTCCGAACAAGCGGCATCGCTCAAAGCAAAGCGTCCCCGCCCCACAGCAGACACCGTGATCAATGCCATCGGGGCCAGCGCCGAACCGCTCCAACCTAACGTCAAAGAAGGCGAACAAATCAAGGCCGCCGGATACGCCATCCGTAAACTCGAGCTCACCATCGAAGAGGACTTCAAACTCGGTGGACTCCTCTTCCAACCCGCACAATCCGACGGCTCCGGCGTCCTCTACCT
>JBEEPE010000378.1:0-5236 GCA_041191265.1 Verrucomicrobiota bacterium
ATCAGTTGACGGAACATCTCAGGACGCATGTGAAGGATCACGCTTCGCGTCGCGGCCTGTTAATCATGGTTTCTCGTCGTCGTCGGCTTTTGGATTACCTCAAGCGCACGGCGGCAGAGCGTTACAAGTCTGCCTTGGAGAAGTTGAATCTCCGTAAGTGAGTGTTTGTTTTGGGAGCGTTCCTTCTGCTCCTAGCCGATGGTGGCTGCGGAAGGAAGCGCTGAGGTTGAAGTAACGGATGAGTAGAATCCGATGAGTTTTGGAAGACGCACCTTGTTGAATCAAGTGTGCGTCTTCTTATTTTTGGGCGACTGAGAAGACAGCGAATCGCTGATACTTTGAGGCGTCCGAAAGTCCTTTCCACAAGAACGGTAGAAGAAGTTCACGGTTCAATGTTTGCGGTGAGTATCGCGATTTGAATCGGTTTTGCGGGCTGTGTGGTTCGCGGACTGCCTTTAGGGCAGGTGGTGGAAGGGGCGATATGCGGTGGACTGGTCGCCGGAGATTTTCCCTGGACGGAGCCCCGCGCATTCAGAGTGTCGCGCTAATCGTGTGCGTATCAGAGTGTGCGGGGCTACGAGCCAGGAAAAACGGCGAGCAGTTGCCTCAGACAGAAGAAGAAAGAGAGAAAGAAAATGAGTACAGTGTATCAGGCAGCAGCGCAGGTTGGGACGACGACGGTCACGTTTGAGACTGGGCGTATGGCGAAGTTGGCAGACGGTGCGGTGACGGTTCAGTGTGGTGAAACAATCATCCTCGTCTCGGCGGTATCGGCGACGAAGGTGAAGGATGGGCAGGACTTCTTCCCTTTGACGGTGGATTATCGTGAGAAAGCGGCAGCGGTTGGGAAGTTTCCGGGTGGTTATTTCAAGCGGGAGGGGCGTCCCTCTGAGAAGGAGATTTTGACGGCGCGTATGACGGATCGTCCGTTGCGTCCGTTGTTTCCCAAAGGTTATCTCTATGACACGCAGGTAATTTCGGTCTTGTTGTCTGCAGATGGAGAGAATGATCCTGACATGCTCTCTATCAATGGCGCTTCTGCGGCATTGATGGTGTCCGACATCCCGTTTGCGGGACCGGTTGGCGCGGTTCGCGTTGGTCGGGTGGGGGGCCAATTCATTGCGAATCCAACGCACACGCAGCGTTTGGATAGCGACTTGGACTTGGTTTATGTTGGGACGCGCAATGAGGTAATCATGATTGAAGGGGCGGCGAACGAGATTCCTGAGGACGAGTTCATTCAGGCGTTGGCGTTTGCGCACCAGCACGCGGTCGCATTGATTGACGCGCAGGTTGCTTTGGCGAGCAAAGCGGGGAAGCCGAAGCGGCAGGCTGATTTGATGTTGGTGAAAGACGAGTTGCTCGAAATCGCGTATGGGGTTGCCGGAGACAGGATTGAGGCCGCGTTGTATCAGCCGAGCAAGGTTTTGCGAGGCAAGGCGGTTGATGCCTTGAAGAAGGAGGTTGAGGCGGCAGTAAAGGCGAAGTACCCAGAGGCGACTGGGTTTGAGGTGAGTCAGGCATTTGACTATCTGCAGAAGAAGGCGTTCCGGATTTCTATCTTGGACAAGCAGGTGCGTTGCGACGGTCGCAAACTTGACGAGTTGAGGCCGCTGGGCGCTGAGATTGGAATGCTTCCTCGGTCGCACGGGTCTGCCTTGTTTCAACGTGGCGAAACTCAAGCGGTAGCGCTTGCAACGCTGGCAACTGCGGGCGAGGCACAGGAGCTCGATGGCTACACGGGTGGAGAGAAGTTCAAGCGCTTCATTCTGCATTACAACTTTCCGCCGTTCTCGGTGGGTGAGACGGGTCGCACGGGCAGTCCCGGGCGCCGCGAGATTGGTCACGGGGCGTTGGCGGAGCGTTCGATTGCGCCGGTGATTCCCTCCGAAGAGGAGTTTCCGTATGCCATTCGGGTTTCCTCTGAGATTATGGAGTCGAATGGTTCCACCTCCATGGCCTCGGTTTGCGGTGGCGTTTTGGCGTTGATGGATGCAGGCGTCCCGCTGCGTCGCCCTGTGGCAGGAATCTCCGTGGGTTTAGTTACGGAGTTTGAGGGAGAGACGATGAAGCGTTATTCGCTGTTGTCCGACATCATTGGATCGGAAGACCACTTCGGCGACATGGATTGCAAAATCTGTGGCACGGATGCAGGGATTACGGGCTTCCAACTCGATTTGAAGCTTGCGGGCATCTCGCATGACTTGATGACTCAAGCGGTCCGTCAGGCGAAGGTTTTGCGCACGCAGATTCTCGGGTTTATGGCTGGGATTTTGTCTTCGCCTCGCTCTGAGTTGTCTAAGTGGGCGCCTCGGATTGAGTCGCTGCGCATTCCAGTCGACAAGATTGGCCAGTTGATTGGCCCGGGAGGGAAGAACATCAAGGGGATTACGGCCGAAACAGGTTGCGAGATTAATATTGAGGACGACGGCCGCGTGAATGTGTACTCGAACAATCCTGATGGGATGGCGCGTGCGCTCCAGATTATCAAGTCGATGTTCGCTGAGATTGAGGTGGGTGAAACGTATCAGGGGCGTGTGGTCTCGATTAAGGAGTTCGGTGCGTTCGTGGAGGTCATGCCAGGAAAGGATGGATTGGTCCATGTCTCGGAGTTGGCTGACGTTCGGGTGCGCGCGGTTGAGGATGTGGTGAAGGTGGGCGATGTTATTTGGGTGAAATGCATCGGAATCGACGACAAGGGACGGGTGAAACTTTCACGAAAGGCAGCGATGAAAGAGCGTGATGCAGCTGCGGCAGCTCCCGCTCAGGAGTAACTAGCGCGCTTGCGCACTCGGCTCTGCCGTCTCCCGACTCGAATCGGGAGACGGCTTTTTTTTTAGCGTCACTCCGGAGGTGGCGTTTTTCTTGACGATGTTGCCTGATCAAGTGCAGCATTTTTCTTGATAAGTAGCATTTTCTGTAGGTTGATTCTTCTTGGGAAAATGAAGAATAATCAGAAAGCAACGGTGGGGGAGATGCTTGAGAAGTGGGTGCCGGGGGCGAGTTTATTGCCGCCGCTCAGGATTACTCAGTCTGGGTTGGATGCTGGAACCGGGGTATTTGTGGTGACCGTACACTGGGGAGAGCGATCCTTTCGATTTTCGTGCGGATGCAAGAGTCGATCGACACCTCAAGCGGTGCACCTTGCGCGCGAAGAAGCGCGGCGAGGGGCTTCCAGAGGAGTTTGGCCTCTGGTTTATGTTCCCTATTTATCGCCAGAGCGGTTAGCGGAGTTTGAGCGTTCGGGTGAGTCGGCGGTTGATTTGTGCGGAAACGGAGTTGTTCAGATCCCTGAAAAGTTGTTCATTTTCCGAAACGGCGCCCCGAATCGATTTAGGGATTCTCGCCCGTTGAGCGACCCTTTCGCTGGAAAATCTGCTTTGGTTGGGCGTGCGTTTGCGACGCGCGGAGGATTTGAAGGGTTGAATTCACTGTACGCAGCGATTCGGCAAATGGGTGGACAGATTTCGCTTCCGCAAGTGTCAAAGGCGGTGAGTGCGTTGGTGGAGGAACTTTTGGTAGAGAAAAGTAAAAATGGGCTGCGAGTGGTGGATACAGGGGGCTTGATGAGACGCTTGGCCGAGGGGTGGCGTTTTGGGGACGCTCGTCGGTTGCGTGTTGCGATAGCGTCCGGCGTTGAATGGAGTGATGCACTTGGGGAGCGCAAGGGGCTGAAATGGGCTGTCAGCGGGATGTTCTCGCTTCGAAAGTACGCTCCGTTTGCGATTGCGGGTGTTCGGTCTGTTGTGGTCTCAGATTTGGAATCGGCAGTGAAGGCATTGCGGGGGCGACCGGTGGAGGATGGAGTGGAAGCTGATATCGAGTTGGTTGAGCATGCTTCGGATGAGGGTCTTTTTGATGTGCGCCCCGATGAAGGGGGAGTGGTTTGGTCGGGCCCCGTTCAGACGTGGATTGATTTACAGGGTGGACAGGGGCGCTACGTGGTCGCGGCGGAACGTGTCATGCAGTTCATCCTCGCCCATCAATCTGGGCTGAGCCGTGATTCGACGCGCGGGCAGGACGGAGTCTGATTTTCTGGCAGTGTCCGAAAAGCGGGCCTGTTTTTTAGGTAAATCGAATTTCGCCGAACCTTGAAGGGACGTGGAACTGTGCAAGTCCGGTGGGGCTCCATGCCGTCAACTCTCGCGGTCCGTCGGACGGGCGATCGATACGGGTGAAGTTTACTCGCCACGAGGAGGAATCGTTGGGGCAGGTTGGCAGGTCGGCAAACGGAATCTCGAACTCAGCGTTCCATCCAACCTCCGTTCTCTGCACAGCGGAAATGAATCCGGGCGACTCCCAGCGGAAATCTTTACGTGCGCCGTAGCGGGTTCGTCGAATGACTAAATCCAGCCTCGCGTTCAGGGGATTGACTTCAAACTCGTAGTAGACCGAGGCGTCGCCGAACGGGTCGATAAATATCTCTGCTACGTCTTCTTGGTAGAGGGGCTGTTTGTGTCCAGTCAGCGTCGCTCGGGGGAGTGGGGTGACGAGTTCGAAGAGCGCCCGAAATGCCGTTTCGGTGCGCGCAACTCGGACGGTTCCAGGGTTGCGGGGGGGGACTCGAGTGCAGTTTTCGACGAGATGAAGCGTCGGAGCAGTTTGCCAAAGTGTATCGAAACTGCGGGCGGTCAGAGGGCCGAGATGAATGAGCGGACAACTTGCGACAGGGTGTCCCTCGAGATCGGAAATCATAGACTGCCTGAACGAAGCAACTTTTGAACTGCCATCGCTCTGTGGCTAAGGGTGTTCTTCATCTCTGGAGCGAGCTCAGCAAACGACTCTGAACAACCTGAAGGAACGAAAAGGGGGTCGTAGCCGAAGCCACCCATTCCGGATTCGGTTAGGGCGATGCTCCCTCGGATTTCCCCTCGAAAAAGTTTCGCAGGGTGCCCAGGCTTAATGAGGGCAAGGACACAGACAAAACGAGCATTTCGATTGGGTTGGCCGCTTAGTGAAGCGATGAGTTTTTCGCGATTTTGTCGGTCAGTTGCGTTGATTCCCGCGAATCGAGCGGTGTGGATTCCGGGCGCACCGGAAAGCGCGTCCACCTCGAGTCCGGAGTCATCCGCGATAACGGGACCGCTGGCATGGGCAGCTGCTGCCACTGCCTTAATCAGAGCATTAGCCTCAAAGGTATCCCCGTTCTCTTCGGGCGGCTGAAACCCATCCCTGCTTGAGAGGTCGCTTACGATAAAGTTTTCCCCAAGAAGCGCTTGTATTTCTGCTGTCTTAT
>JBEEPE010000379.1:0-12698 GCA_041191265.1 Verrucomicrobiota bacterium
GCGTAAAACCGCCCCGCTACCAACCCCGCAATCCGCGGATAACCCAAAATCTCCAACCGACTCTCCGGAAACGCCCGCCTCAACGCGCCAATCGCTGGTAGCGTCAAAATAAAATCCCCCAGAGCCCCTCCGCGAATCACCAAAATCGACCCGCTCGCCGCTCGGACCATACCCCGTTCAGTCTCGGACTACCCCTCGAATCAAGGCGCACAGAACTACTGATTCTGCATCATCGGCCCCATCATCCCCTGCCCCTCCCATCGCTGAGGCCGGTTCCACGGAAGATTCGAAACCGCATCGGTCTCCTCAACCGCACACCCCCCGAGCAAAGTCGTCGCAACCACCGCCAAAAGCACCTTCAGTCCAAGCGATTTAAACCGCGCAGAAAAACACATAACCAAAGGCTTAGTTGAAGTTCAGCTTAAACGGGTCCGGAGCGGCATCCTTAGAATCCCCACCCACAGGCTTTTCAGCAGGCTTGTCGTCAGCCGGCAACCCAGGAAGACCCGGAATCGCCAGCAGCGGATCCGCAGCGTCCGCCTTCGGCGCAGGCGCAACTGCCGCAGGCGACGGATTCATCGCGGCACTCTTCGCCTCCGCAACCGCCGCAGCACGCTCGTCCTTCTTTTCTGAGCCCTGCGCAATCACCACCCGATCACCCTCCCGAACCAACACGGACCTCATCACGTTCTTCTTCGGAGCGAAGGCTTTCGACATGGCATCGAAAAAGGCTACCTCCGGTGCACGCTGGTCGCGCCGCGCAAGCGATTTGACCTCCGACACCTCTTCCGGAAGCACAACCGTGCGGTCAGAAAAAACCTTCGTCACCCGAAGTTTGGCAACCGGATTGTCCCCACGCATCGCATACAACACCGACTCTGGCGTCACTCCACTCCGATCCCCAATCGACACCACCGCAAAGTTCCAAGAAGTGTCGTAACTAATAATCTCACCTTCCTTCGGAGCGGACTTCCTCGACACCTTCTTTTCTCGGGCATCTCCAACGCCTCCGCCCATCTGGTCGGCCACCTCTCCTCCCCTCGGCGACTTAGCCCCATCCGGTTTCTTAGCGGCCGCAACCACCTCCGCCCTCAGCCTCTCGATTTCACGCTCCTTCGTCGCAACCGCTTCCATCGAAGACGCCCTCAAATCCGCCAACTCCTTCTCCAATCCCTGCACCTTCTCAATATCCTTCTTCGCCTTCTCAACCGTCCCTTCCGCATCAGCCAACCGCTTATCGACATCCGATTTCTCCTGCTTGGATTTGGACGCCTCATCCTTCGCCCCCGCAAGCTGCCGATTCAAACCGCCAATCTCCGTTTGACGGTCCTCCGCAAGCTTCTGCGCCGCCGCCAACTCACCCTTCGTCTGGTCCAACACCTCCGACGCCTTGCCCAACTCCGAAACCACCGCCTTCGCCTGACGAACCAAACGCCCCTGTTCGTCTTCCACCTTTTTCAAATCCCCTTTCGTCAAAAACGCCATCACCGCCGAACCTATCGACAGCACAATCGAAACAATCAAAAAAATCCGAGCCATAATCCTGGGGAAAACAACGTGTCGCTTCTGAGAAAGAATGAATCATTTCAGAAGAAAGACAAACCCCATCTCTACCACAAAACCAATCTCAGGTTAACCTCACCCAACCGCCCCAAACTCTCCCCCAACCCGTGATTGAACACCTCTACTTCCACATCCCGTTTTGTCCAAAAGCCTGCCCCTACTGCTGCTTTTATTTCGAAGAAGGTTCCAAAAACAAAACCACCGCATTCCTCGAATCACTCCTCCTCGAAGTCGAACTAGCCGCCGCCCAGTACCCCCTCACCCCAAAAACCCTCTACTTCGGCGGCGGAACCCCCACCTCCCTCCGCGTCGAACAACTGGATCTTCTCCTCCGCGAACTCGCCAAACGTATCAACCTCTCCCACGTCCAAGAATGGACCTTCGAGGCAAACCCCGCCACCCTCCGCACCGAAAAAGCCGCCCTCCTCCGCGAAACCGGCGTCACCCGTATCAGCCTCGGCGTCCAATCATGGAATCCGAAAACCCTCAGCACTCTCGGCCGAATCCACTCCCCAGACCAAGCCAACGAAAGCCTGCGCATCCTCCGACAAACCGGCTTCCCGTCCGTCAACCTGGACCTCATGTTCGCCATCCCCAACCAAACCCCCGAAGAATGGGAGGCCGACCTCCACGAAACCGTCCGCAAAACCCCGGACCACGTTTCTGCCTACTGCCTCACTTACGAGGAAGACACCGAGTTCTTCCAAAAACTCGGCGCCGGACAGTTTCATCGAGACGAAACCACCGAAGAACGCTTCTTCCGAAACGTAATGGAATTCCTCCCGTCCAACGGGTTACACCAATACGAAATCTCCAACTACGCCCGCCCAGGACACGAAAGCCAACACAACTTTGCCTGCTGGAGCGGCAAAGATTACCTCGGATTCGGTCCCAGCGCCTTTTCCACCGTCGGCCTCACTCGAACACAAAACGCTCCCGACACCTCCGCCTACCTCAAAGCCCTCACCGGTAAAACTCCACCCCCACGCTCAACAGAGCACCTCAGCCCCTCCACCCGAAACTCCGAAATCCTCGCCTTCGGAATCCGTAGACACACCGGAATCCGTCGCGACCTGCTCCACCACAAAAACCACGAAATCTCCCAACTCCAAGACGCCGGCCTCATCGAACCCTTCGAAAACAACCTCAGACTCACCCTCAAAGGCAAACTCCTCGCCGATACCGTCGCACAATACCTCCTCTGACACCTCCCCCACTCCCACCCACCCCACAAAACCCCATGCTCTCCTCCCTCCGCATACCCCTGCTCATCGCCGCCCACGCCATCCTCCAGCTACATCCCACCCTCTCAGCCGCAGAAATCCCACAAACCCTCACGCAACTCTGGTCAAACTACCACGAGCTCGACGAAGCAACCCCTCTTGAACCCGAAACCCTCAAAGAATGGGATCAAGACGAAGTCGTCTGCCGCATTGTGCGCTACCAAGTCGGCCTCTTTAAGGGAGCTCCTTCCCGCGTCGCAGCCTTTTACGCCTACCCAAAAGGAGGAACCAACCTGCCGGCCATTCTCGACATCCACGGCGGCGGCCAATCCGCCTCGCTCAACAACGCCATCACGTTCGCAAAACGAGGATATGCATGCCTCTCCCTCAACTGGGGAGGCAACCCCATGCGCCTCGCCAACGAAACATGGACAGGCCCCCAAACCGACTGGGGAAACCTCGACGCCACCCACCCACCGCAACGCAACAAAACAAACCACTTCGCCGGACCCCTCACCCCTGACGCATTCACCCTCGATCCTGTCGAATCACCTCGAAACAGTAACTGGTTCGTCGTCCTCATCGCCGCAAGACGCGCCATCTCCCTCCTCCAAAAACAACCCGAAGTTAACCCCAACCGCATCGGGGCCCGCGGACACTCCATGGGCGGCAAACTCACCACAAACCTCGCCGGCATCGATCCCCGCATCAAAGTAGCCGTTCCCTCCTGCGGTGGTTCAGGCGATCTCACAGAACCCGAAACTCAAGTGCCCGGCGGAAGTCGCGCCAAACGAACCCCTCTCGAACTAGCCTGCATCTCGGACAACGCGTACATCCCCCGCATCACCTGCCCAACCCTCTGGCTCTCCCCCACCAACGATTTCCACGCCCACATCGACAATATGGCTTGGAACTGGCGCAACCTCCCCGACCACCAAACCCGATTCAGCATCTCCCCCCATCTCAACCACCACCACACCGACGAACACGCCCTCACCGAACACCTGTGGCTCGAACAACACCTGAAAGGCTCACCCCTTCAACTCCCTCAAACACCAACCATTCAGCTCGAGTTAAAAACAGATAACGGAGTGCCTTACGTCACCGTCAGCCCCGACCCCTCGCTGCCAATACAAAGGGTCGACATCTTCTACTCCATTGACCCCCACGCCCTCACCCGGTTCTGGCGAGATGCAGGTGCTGTCAAGACCGGCAACCAATGGGGCGCGGCCTGCCCGCTCATGAACGCCAACCACCCCATCTTCACCTTCGCAAACGTCGTGTACGAAACCCCAAAGGAATACCAAGACACCGCCCAACCCGCCGGACGCGGAAAAAGCGCCACTTTCGCCCTCAGCTCCCGCATGCTCTCCGCAAGTCCGGAAAAACTCAGGTCCGCTAACTCCACCGCAACGGACAAACCCGACCGCTCCATCGACGACGGATCCCGCGGATGGCATGACTGGTACCGCCTCAACTGGGGCCACCCACCGCTCTGGACCGCAACCACTCGAAAACTCAAGGACCCAAAATGGCAAGGACCAGACCATGCCGCCCTCAGCTTCGAGTTGCGTTCAGAAAGCGACAACCAAATCGCCGTCACCGTCACCTGCAACGCATGGGGAGCCTTCAACCCCGGCAAACCCTCAGTCGAATACTCGGTCACCAAACCGCTCCCAGCCTCCAACGACTGGCAATCCGTCTCCGTCTCACTCAACGAACTCAAGGCCACCGACCTCTCCATCACCGAACCACTCCAGAGTTGGCAAACCGTGACCGAACTCAGCATCTCCCCGAATCCCCCCACCCGCAAAGGTGCCCCACCAAGCACCGTCCAACCAAAACCATGGAAAGGACCACGAGAAATCCGCAATCTCCGATGGGTCGGGGGTCAATACCCCAGCTCAGCATCCCCCGGAAACACCCTGAGTTCCGATGCGTTCCAGCAAAACTTCAATGAAGCGATTAAAAAGTCGCTCGAACAAGAGAAGCGCGACCGCCAGTAGAAATCGTCAACAACCCTCTCTCCCCCCACCGCAAATCGTCGTTGTCCGCAGCAAAAAACGCTGCGCCTTCACAAAACCATCTCTCGAACGGTTCAATACGACGCACACCGATTGCTCTCCCACCCCTACCACCAATCACCCCAAATCCAGCCATGCTCATTCGCCCCTTCTTCGCGCTCCTAGTCTCCCTCCTAGCCTGCGCAGCACCAACCCACGCAGCCTCACTCGAAGGGAAACGCCCCAACATTCTTTTCCTCCTGACCGACGATCAAGGTTACGGCGATATCTCTGCCCACGGTAATCCCGTCCTCAAAACACCCAATCTCGACAAACTTCGTTCAGAGTCGTTGCGCTTCAAAGACTTCCATGTCAGCCCCACCTGCGCCCCAACCCGCAGCGCTCTCCTGACCGGTCGGCACGAGTTCAAAAACGGAATCACCCACACCATCCTCGAACGCGAACGGATGTCGCTAGAGTCCGTAACGCTCGCGGAAGTTCTCAGCCATGCAGGATATTCCACCGGCATCTTCGGGAAATGGCACCTCGGAGACGAACCAGCCTACCAACCCAACCAACGCGGATTTAGCGAAGTGTTTATCCACGGCGGTGGCGGAATCGGGCAAATCTACCCAGGCTCCTGCGGCGACGCCCCCGCAAACTCCTACTTCAACCCCACCATCCTCCACAACGGAACCTTTGAAAAAACACAGGGCTACTGCACCGACGTTTTTTACACCCAAGCCACGCGCTGGATCGAATCCCAGCACCACGCAGGAAAACCATTTTTTGCTTACATCCCAACCAACGCTCCCCACGGCCCGTATCACGCTCGACCAGAGGATAAAGCAATCTACGCGAACAAAGAACTCCCCGACGACACACAGAGCTTCTTCGGAATGATCCATAACATCGACGAAAACGTCGGGCGCATCCTCAGCAAACTCGACGAATGGGGAATCAGCAAAAATACCCTCGTCATCTTCATGAACGATAACGGGGGAACGGCCGGCACCCGCGTCTTCAACGCCGACATGCGCGGAACCAAAGGAACACCCTGGATCGGCGGCACACGCGCCAACTCTTTCTGGCGCTGGCCCGGTACCATCTCCCCAGCCGACTGTACCGCGCTCACCGCTCACCTCGACTTCTTCCCAACGCTCGCCGAAATCAGCGCCGCCACGCTTCCCGCCAAAGCGAAAACTCAAATCGAAGGCCGCAGCCTCATCCCTTTACTCGAAAACCCCGCAAGCAAATGGCCAGACCGCCATCTCTTCACCCACGTCGGACGCTGGCCGAAACTCTCCGACCCCAACCTCCACAAGTTTCAAGCAGCATCCGTCCGCAACACTCGGTGGTCGCTCGTCAGCGAAAAAGGCGGCGCTGAACCATCGTGGCAGCTCTTTGACCTCTCATCAGACTACGCCCAACAAACCAACGTAGCAGACCAACACCCCACCGTCGTCGCCGACCTCGCAAAAGCCTTCGACCGCTGGTGGACCGAATGCATTCCCCTCATGGTCAACGAAAAAGCCATGGGCCCAGACATCAACCCGTTCCAAGAAATCTATTACCGCCAGTTCGGAGGATCTCCCACCTCCGAAGATCTCCAAAAAATGAAGGGCGAAAACGCCCTTCGCCTCGGACCCAAACCCAAGCGACCCAAGACCCAATAGAGCCCCACCCGCCGCGCCAATCCTGCCAGCCTCACTTCAATCGAACGCTTGAAAGTGCACGTCGCAACGTATCAAGCGTAACAGGCTTTCCCAAAACAACATCTGGCCTATCCCCTGCGCCGCCAGACCGTTCGAGCGCGTCGTTCCCGAAGCCCGTCATCAAAATCACGGGCTTCGTAAACCCGCCCAAACGTAACCGCGCCAAGAGCTCCAACCCCGTCATCTCGGGCATCGACTCGTCCGTCAACACCACGTCCGCATCAAACCCTTTCAACGCCTCAACCGCCTCCGCCCCACTCATCACCGCACGCACCTCGTGCCCATCCACCCGCAACAACTCCTCCATCAAACCCGCAATAATCGCCTGATCGTCCACCACCAGAATCCGCAAACACTTCGCCACCCCACCCTGCCCATCCTCCTTCGTCGCATCCGCCTTCCCAACCGAAGGTAACGATAACGTAAACGTCGTCCCCACTCCCCTCGTGCTCGTCACCGAGATACGGCCCCCGTGACGCTCCACCGTCCCATACACCACCGCCAATCCCAACCCCGTCCCATTCTCACCCTTCGTCGTAAAAAAGGGCTCCAAACAGTGCCCTCTCTCCTCCTCCGTCATCCCAACCCCCGTGTCAGACACCGTCACCTCCGTCTCATCACCCACCTGACGCGTCCCCACCACAATCTCCCCTCCCGACGGCATCGCATCCACCGCATTGAAAATCAGGTTCATCAACGCCTCGCGCAACTCCGCAGGATGCCCCATCACCACCCGCGTCTCCCCCAAATCCATCCCCACCCGAATCCCCGGCGCACCACTCCCCTCCCCCCAACGCGGACGCGTCAACTCCACCACCTGCGCCACCAAATCACCCAGCGCCAACGGCTCAAACTCGTCCCGATTCTCCGCCGGTCGATAAAACTCCCGTAACCGACGCACCACATGCGTCGCATCCCTCGCCGCCATCATCAACTGTTCCAAATACCCCGACTCACGCTCCGATTCGCTCCTCCGCAAATGCGGGGCAATCAACTCCGCGTGCCCCAAAATCAGCGTCAGCGCATTGTTGAAATCATGCGCAATCCCGCTCGCCATCATCCCCAACGCCCGCAACCGCTCCTGCTTCACCATCTGCGCCTGCGCCGCCTTCAACCGCTCCAACGCCGCTTCCAACTCCCGCGTCCGCGCCTTCACCATCCGGTCCAACAAATCGTTCTGCTCCCGCAACTCACGCTCCAAAAATCGCTTCTGCAACAGGTTCCGCGTCCGAACCATCACCTCCGTATGGTCCAACGGTTTCGTCACAAAATCGTCCGCCCCAGCCACCAGCGCCCGCCGCCGCGTCTCCATCGTGATATCCGCCGTCAACACCAAGATCGCCGGACGCTCCTCCTCCCCGCGTAACTCCCGAAACCGCTTCAACAAATCAAACCCACTCAAATGCGGCATGTGCAAATCCAACAACACAATGTCCGGATCCCCCTGCATGAACATCACTTCCGCCGTACGCGGATCCACCACCGTCGTCACATGACGCGCCCCCGCCATCTCCAACATCATTTGCAAAAGACGCGTGTTCGCCACTTCGTCGTCGATCACCAAAAATCGCCCAGCCCGCAGTATCGAATCCGGCATGGCTCTCAGCACTACCAGCATCCAAACCTCCCTTGGAGAAAAAACACCACCGCTTGCCCCAGTCCATTTTCATGAAAAGCTGATGAGATGTCCGTAGACGGCTCCATCGCCCCCGACAGCGTTCACTCCTTCTTCAGCCGCATCGCAAAACGGTACGACCTCGTCAACCGCCTCCTCAGCCTCGGCATCGACCGCTCCTGGCGAAAACTCACCGCACAACGCGTCGCCCAACGCGCCCCCCAACACATCCTCGATCTCGCCACCGGCTCCGGCGATCTCGCCCTCGCCATCCAATCCGCCCTCCCATCCGCCCACATCACCGGTGCCGACTTCTGCGAACCCATGCTCGAACAAGCCCGACGCAAAGGACTCCAAAATACCGTCGTCGCAGACGCCCTCAACCTCCCCTTCCCCAACCACTCCTTCGACACCCTCACCGTCGCCTTCGGCCTCCGCAACATGCGCTCCTGGCCCGACGCCCTCCGCGAAATGCATCGAGTCCTCCGCCCAAACGGACACCTCCTCATCCTCGACTTCGGACTCCCAACCCCGCCCCTCCTCCACCCCTACCGATTCTACCTCCATCACATCCTGCCCCGCATCGCCGGCGTCCTCACCGGTGACCGCGCCGCCTACACCTACCTCGCCCAATCCATCGACGCCTTCCCACGCGACCGCGCGATGTGCGACTACCTCCAGCAACACCATTTTTCCAACGCCTCCTGCACCCGCCTCGCCGACGGAATCGCCATGCTCTACGAGGCTCACACCCCCATCCCTACCCCCATCCCTACCCCATGACCACCCCCGTTGCCTCCTCCCACGACTGGATCGACTGGACCCCCGTCCATCGCGCCGTGCTCTGCTTCGTTCTTCACGGCAACCAAGTGCTGCTCATTGAAAAAAAACGCGGTCTCGGCGCTGGAAACGTCAACGCGCCCGGCGGCAAAATCGAACCCGGCGAGTCGCCCGCCGACGCCGCCATCCGCGAAACCCTCGAAGAGGTTCGCGTCCAACCCAGTGCCCTCGAATCCCGCGGCATGCTCCGCTTCCGGTTCACCGACGGCTATAGCCTCCTCTGCGAAGTCTTCATCGCCCACGCCCACGAAGGCACCCCCACCGAAACCGATGAAGCCAAACCCTTCTGGTGCCCCATCAACCAAGTCCCCTACGACCGCATGTGGGCCGATGATCGCGAATGGCTACCCCAAGTGCTGAACGGACAATTCTTCTCCGGCACCTTCGATTTCGATGGGAAAACCATGCTCACGAAAGCGGTCTCTTTCCCAACCAAAAACCCCGCGCGCCCACGCAGCGCCGTCGTCGCCGGATGCGGATTCGTCGGACTCGAAATCGCGCGCGGACTTCACCAACACGGCTGGAATGTCACCGGGTGCACGCATTCTCAAGAATCCGCTGAACGCCTTGCTTCCGAACCGTTTCCCATCCGCGCTTGCGACATCTCCGACGCCCACCAAGTCGAAGCAAACCTCACAGATCTCGTCGGCACCGACGCCCTCATCCATTGCGCAAGTTCCGGCAAAGGCGGCGCTGACGCCTACCGAAACGTCTACCTCAACGGCGCAAAACACCTCAACGCCTTCCTCGTCCCCAAACTGCTCGCCTACACCGGAAGCACATCCGTTTTCACACAAACCAACGGCGAAACCGTCACCGAAGACTCCCCCGCAACCCCCACCTCCGAAACCGGACAACTCCTCCTCGAAACCGAGAAGCACATTCTGGCGTTCGGCGGATTAGTGCTCCGCCTCGGCGGTATTTACGGCCCCGCCCGCAGCGTCCTGCTGCGAAAGTTCCTCGACGGAACCGCGGTCGTTGAAGGCGACGGAAACCGGTGGATCAACCAAATCCACCGCGACGACGCTGCTGCCGCCATGGTTCACGCGGTGCACCACGGACTCCGCGGCCTCTTCAACGTGGTCGACGATCATCCCGTCACTCAGCGCGAACTGTACGCCCACCTCGCAGACCACTTCAGCAAACCCCTGCCACCCGACGGCCCAGTGAACCTCAACCGCAAGCGCGGCTGGACTCATAAACGCATCGCGAACGCAAAACTCAAAGCCACCGGTTGGGCCCCCCGCTACCCCTCGTTCTTCCAAGCCCTCGCCGAAGACCCCCGCCTCATCTCCCTCGCCCTCGCCGCCGTCTGACGTTCCGCTCATCCTCGACCGCGAGACTGCCGCTCACCACGCAGGGTTCCCAGGGTCTACCCCCATCGGCCAACCAGCTACCCCACTTCCCGCCGAACCGCCGCCACACTCTCGCGGTCACAAAACGGCGCCGAAAACCACGCCTGCTCTGCCGGACCCCGCAGCGTACCCTCAATCCGCCCCACCACCATCTCCGCAGCCTTCCCCGCCATCTCCTCAATCGGCTGGGCAATCGTCGCCAACTTGACCGCCAAAAAACGGGAAATCGGAATATCATCCACGCCCGCCACCGACAAATCCCGAGGCACCGATAACCCCAAATCCAACGCCGCACGAATCACCCCCATCGCCGAAAAGTCGTTCAACGCCAAAACCGCCGTCACATCGCGCCGATTCGCCAACAACGCCTTCGCCGTCAAATGCGCATCCTCCAACGACGCACCGCACCGCATGAAAACAAACCCCTCATGATCAATCCCAAAGTCCGCCATTAACCGCTGAAAAAACTCCGCGCGCCCTCCATCCGCCTGCCCCTCCGACAAGGCACACAAATACGCAAACCGCCGATGCCCCAACGCATAAAGCCGCGCCACCGTGTCACGTAACCCTCCCGTGAAATCCGCGCGTACCATGTCCACAGGCACCTCCGAACTCTGCGACGAACCCACAATCACAAAAGGCATCTTCTGCTCCCGCAAAAACCCAAGATGCACCTCCTCGTCACTCAAAAACGCCACCACCCCATCCACTTGCCGATTCACCACCTCCTCCAATCGGTGCCGCTCCCTCCGCAAATCGTTCCGCCACGACTCAATCACCAAATCATAACCCCGCCGCTCCAAAGCAACACCCAACGCATCCGCAAACGTCGTGTAAAACGGATTCCGCAAATCTGATAGCAGCAACGCCACCGCATGAAACCGACCCAACCGCAGTCCCAACGCTGCTCGATTCGGTCGATAACCCAACTCCTCAGCGGCCCGAAACACCCGCTCCGAGGTCTCTCGCGACGCCCATGAGTTCGAACGCCGATTCAAAATCGTCGAGGCCGTATTGATCGCAACCCCCGCTCGGGCAGCGACATCTTTTAACCGCACCTTGACCGGCCCATTCGACATCCCAAACGCAAAAAAAACGTCACGCAGGATCCTCAACCTTCGGCGCTTCCAACCGAGGAAACACCGGAGTCGGCGCACCCACCGTGTGCCCATCCGGAATCCCACCCCAACACAGTTCCGCCAGACCCGGTTGCCCAATCTGCAACTGCGCAAAAATCGCCGGAACCGTGCGGGGTAACACCGGAGCCAATAACGCTCCAATGATTCGGACCGACTCCACCAAATGCCAGAGCACCGCATCCAAAAGCTCCGCTTCCGCAGGATCTTTCGCCAACTTCCACGGCGCCGAACTTTCAATCAACTGGTTACACGCACGGGCAAACTGCACCACCTCACGCAACGCCGCGTCCACCTGATACCCCTCCATCGCAGCACGATACGCCTCAATGCACTTCGGCGCATCCTCACCCGACAACCGCGCCAAAGCCTCCCAATGCGCCCCCGACCCGCTTCCGCCCGCCCGCAATACCCCAGCGCGAAAGCGATTCGTCATATTCAATGACCGATTCAACAAGTTGCCCACGTTGTTCGCTAACTCCTCGTTAAAGCGCATCAGCAATCGCTCCTCCGAAAAATCCGCATCCCGGCCCGTCGCAATGTCAGCCATCAAATAGTACCGCAACGCATCCGAACCGTACCGGTCACACAACCCGTTCGGATCAACAATGTTCCCCACGCTCTTGCTCATCTTCGCTCCCGCAATATTCCACCAACCATGCACCAGTAACCGCGGGATCTGCTCATCAGAAAAACCCATCGCATGCTGCATCACCGTCCAGTAAACGCCGTGCGCCGGAACCAAAATATCTTTCCCGATCACCTGCGCCGCAGCCGGCCACACTCGTTCAAACTCCGGTAATCCCTCCACCCCATCCGCCAAATACCCCGCAAACGAGAGATAGTTGATCAGCGCATCAAACCAAACGTACGTCACGTACTCGCGATCAAACGGTAGCTCAATCCCCCACGCTAACCGCGCCTTCGGACGCGAAATGCACAAATCCCCGGAAATCCGCTCCACCGCATTCCGCAACTCCGCATTCCGAAACGCAGGAATCACAAACTCCGGATTCCGCTCCAAAAACCCAAGCAACCACTCCTTGTGCTCCGACAACCGGAAGTACCAGCTTTCCTCCGCCAACTCCACCACCTGCCCCCACTCCGGTCCAAACTGTCCGTCCTCCCCACGCTCTTTATCCGTCAAAAACTGCTCCTGCCGGATCGAGTAAAACCCCGTGTAACTCTGCTTGTACAACTGCCCCTTATCGTGCAGCGCCTGCAGAATCTTCTGAACACAAGCGATAT
>JBEEPE010000380.1:0-4806 GCA_041191265.1 Verrucomicrobiota bacterium
ATCGCCATCCTCCTCCTCTACCGGTCCACCATCCCGCCCCTCAAACAAATCACCGAAGAACTCGCCACCGGCGCAGAACAATCCTACGTCGCCGCTGACCAAGTCGCCCGCGCCAGCCAACGCCTCGCCGAAGGTGCCAGCGAACAAGCCGCCGCCGTCGAAGAAACCAGCGCCTCGCTGGAGGAAATCTCCAGCATGATCCACTCAACCGCCAACAACGCGCTCCAAGCCAAAAACATGGCCAGCGAAGCCCAAAACGCGGCGCAAAGCGGCTCCGCAACCATGGTCGAAATGACCGCCGCCATGAAGTCCATTGAAGTCTCCAGCGGTGAAGTCGCCAAAATTGTCAAAAGCATCGACGAAATCGCCTTCCAAACCAACATCCTCGCCCTCAACGCCGCCGTCGAAGCCGCGCGCGCAGGAGAAGCCGGCGCCGGATTCGCCGTCGTCGCCGACGAAGTGCGCTCCCTCGCCCAACGAAGCGCCGCCGCCGCTAACGAAACCGCCGAGAAAATCGAGGCCGCTATCCTTAACAGCCGCAACGGCTCCCTCAGCCTCATCAAGGTCGGCGAATCCTTCAAAAAAATCGGCGAAAAAGTCCGCCAAACCGACGCCTTCGTCGCCGAAATCGCCATGGCCGCTAAAGAACAGGCTCTCGGCATCGAACAAATCTCATCCGCCATTGTGCAAATGAGCAAAGTCACCCAAAGCAGCGCTTCCAACGCCGAACAAAGCGCCAGCGCCGCCGAAGAACTCAGCGCCCAAGCCGGTGTCCATAAAGGACTCACCGAACGCCTACGCGAAATCGTCGGCATCTCCGGAGAGTCCCCCTCCCTCGCGAGCTCAACCCACTCAGAACCCGCTCCCGCAAAGGAATCCGATGAGTCGACCCCGGCAACCCAGTCGGTCAACGCGAACCCCGACAAATCCCCAGCCGCCGACGAGTTCAAGGACTTCTGAGCGGAACACCGCCGCCCTCAATGTCCGCAGACCCAGGCATCTCCCCATCCGCCTACGAATACCTGACCGGCCTCATCTACCGGCACAGCCGCATTTACCTCGGTCCTCATAAACAGGAACTGGTCGCCAGTCGCCTCCGTAGACGCCGTATTCAACTCGGCCTCAAGTCCTTCGACCAGTACTGCGACGTTCTCCGAAACGCGCGCTCCGAAGAGGAAATCGGGATCGTCATCGATCTCATCTCCACCAATCACACCCACTTCTTTCGCGAACGCGCCCACTTCGACTTCCTCACCCAACACGCCCTCCCAGCCCTCCACAAACAACTCGCCACATCCCGAGACCCCGTCCGCTGCTGGTCCGCCGCTTCATCCTCCGGCGAAGAAGTCTACACCGTCGGCATCGTCATGGCGGAGTTCGAACGCGAACACGGAGCGTTCCCTTGGGAAATCCACGGGTCCGACATCTCCACCCGCATGCTCGAAAAAGCGCAGTCCGCCATCTACGAACTCAGCCGCCTCGAACTCCCATCACCCACCCTCCTCCACCGCTACTTCCAAAAAGGCCACGGCCGCTTCGAAGGCCATGCCCGTGTCAAAGACTCCGTTCGCTCTCGCGTCAACCTCAAGCGCGTCAACCTTTTCCAAACTAACTACCCAATCCCCCCAGACCAACACCTCATCTTCTGCCGCAACGTTCTCATCTACTTCGACACCCCCTCCCAATCCGAAGTCATCCGCCGCCTCTCCAACCAACTCGCCCCAGGCGGATACCTTTTCATCGGCCACTCCGAAAGCCTCATGAACATCCCTCATCGCCTCCGCTCCCTCGGACAAGGCATCTTCATGAAGCCACGCTGACCCACTCCCCATGTCCTCCCCAAACAAAATCAAAGTGCTCGTCATCGATGATTCCGCCCTCGTCCGGAAAGCCATCTCCGACGCGCTCTCGATGGACCCAGAAATCGAGGTCGTCGGAACCGCCAACGATCCCCTCATCGCTCAGGAGAAAATGCCCAAACTCCTGCCCGACGTCCTCACCCTCGACCTCGAGATGCCCCGCATGGACGGACTCACCTTCCTGCGCCTCCTCCAAAAAAATCCTCCCATGCCGCCCGTCGTGGTCGTCAGCTCCCTCACCCAAGAAGGCTCGCGACACGCCCTCGAAGCCATGGACGCCGGTGCCGCAGACGTCCTCGCCAAACCCGACGGCTCCATGTCCATCGGCCACCTCGCCAACAAACTCGCCTTCCATGTGAAAGCCGCCGCGCGCGCGCGCCGTCGCACGCTGCCGTTGCCGCCCCCAACCAGCACGCCCCACGGCCCAAAGCCCCTCTCCGTAACCGCGCCCGCCCCGCGTTCGAGCAACGCCCTCGTTGAAGAAATCCTCCCCTCCTCCTCCACCCCGCGGTCCTTCCAACCACCCAGCCACGGCCTCGACCGACGCCTCATCGTCATCGGCTCATCCACCGGTGGCGTCGAAGCACTCCGCGAAGTCCTTCCAAACCTCCCCGGCAACCTCCCCCCCATCGCTGTCGCCCAACACATCCCGCCCTTCTTCTCCAAAGCCGTCGCCGACCGACTCAACGGCCTGTCCGATTACGAAATCCACGAGGCCAAGGACGGGGAAGAACTCCGCAACGGGATGTGCGTCATCGCCCCCGGCGATTTTCACCTCACCGTTCATCGAGTCGGTAACACCTACAAAACACGACTCTCCCAAACCCCTCCCGTTCACTATTGTCGGCCCGCCGTCGACGTCCTCTTCCGCTCCGCCGCCAACGCCGCGGGCAACAAAATTCTTTCCGTTATCCTCACCGGGATGGGCTCCGACGGCGCTCTCGGCATGCAAGCCATCAAACAGGCAGGCGGTCACACCCTCGCCGAACACGAAGACACCTGCGTCGTCTTCGGAATGCCCCGCGCCGCCATCCAGCTCGGCGTCGTCGACCACGTGGTCCCCCTCCACCAAATGCCCGCCGCCATCATCAAAGGCATCCACGCCATCAGCCCCGCCTAACCCTTTTCTCCCTATGTCCGACGAAGCCTCCACCCACTCTGTGTTCAACTTCGATAGCCCCGCTCACGAACCCGCGCAGGTAACCGCCGCCACCGTGACCGCGCACGAAGCCGTTCACGCCGCCAAAATCCTCGTGGTCGACGACAGCCGCATGATGCGCCTCGGCATCATCAAACAACTGAAACAACTCGGCTTCGAACGCATCATCGAAGCGTCAAACGGACGGGACGCTCTCCAAAAAGTCGCCGACGAACCCTTCGACCTCATGCTCCTCGACATCGAAATGCCAGAGGTCACCGGCATCGAAGTCCTCGCCGAACTCAAAGAAGAACGGGGTCTCCCCGTCCCCGTTATCGTCATCTCCGGAAGCCAAGACACCGGCGACGCGGTCCGTTGCATCGAGATGGGCGCCGAAGACTACCTCCCCAAACCCTTCGATCCCGTTCTTCTTCGCGCACGCGTCACAACATCCCTCGAAAAGAAGAAGTTACGTGACCTCGATGCCCAACGCCTCGAGCAAATTAAAAAGGAACACGAACTCGTCGTCGCCGAGCAAGAGAAGACCGAAAAACTTCTCCTCAACATCCTTCCTCGCCCCATTGCCACCCGTCTCAAAGGGGGCGAAAAACTCATCGCAGACTCGCACCAAGCCGTCACCGTCCTGTTCATGGATCTCGTCGGTTTCACCAAACTCTCGCGCACCACCACCGCCGAGAAACTCGTGAAAATGCTCAACGCCATCTTCTCCACCTTCGATCTCCTCGTCGAACGCAGCGGCCTCGAAAAAATCAAGACCATCGGCGACAGTTACATGCTCGTCTCAGGTGCCCCCAAGGCTCGCGAAGATCACGCACAAGCGGCAGCGGACCTCGCGCTCGCGATGATCGACGCCCTCGCAAAAATTAACCGCGTGAATCAAACCGACCTCCAAGCCCGCATCGGACTCAACTCCGGACCCGTCGTAGCCGGCGTCATCGGAATCCGTAAGTTCACCTACGACCTGTGGGGAGACACCGTCAACTTCGCCAGTCGCATGGAAAGCAGCGGCATCGCCGGCCGCGTCCACTGTTCTGCCGCCACCGCTGAACTCCTCCAAACCGACTTTGAACTTGAAGACCGCGGCCCCATCGAAGTGAAGGGAATCGGACAAACCCACACCTTCTTCATCAACAGCCGCAAAATCGCCGAGTGGAGCCTCTAACCGCAGCGAAAAGACCAGCCCTCCCCCGGCGCCAACGGCGCCACTCATGATAGCCTGGGCCAACGGCCCAGGTCCCCATCCCCCCATCCAAAAGCCCTGTAAGGGCGTCCAAACCAATATCCCCCCCTTCAGGGCTCACCTTCGTTCAACCCCAAACCCAGCCGCGTCGCGTCAGGCCGACATATCTCGCCCCGTTGGGGCACCACAACCGCCCATCCTCGCCCCCTCCCCTCACCATTCGCCAACAACCCCTCTCCTCCCTTACCCCAACGCCTCCACCCCCACCTCCACGCCAACAACCCCACACGCCCCCTCCCCACCACAACGGCCCTCCCTCCCCCGGCGCCAACGGCGCCTCCCACGATAGCCTGGGCCAACGGCCCAGGTCCCCATCCCCCCATCCAAAAGCCCTGTAAGGGCGTCCAAACCAATATCCCCCCCTTCAGGGCTCGCCTTCCTTCAACCCCAAACCCAGCCGCGTTGCGTCAGGCCGACATATCTCGCCCCGTTGGGGCACCACAACCGCCCATCCTTGCCCCCTCCCCTCACCATTCGCCAACAACCCCTCTCCTCCCGTACCCCAACGCCTCCACCCCCACCTCCACGCCAACAACCCCACACGCCCC
>JBEEPE010000381.1:0-3488 GCA_041191265.1 Verrucomicrobiota bacterium
GGAACGCGGTTTGGGCGACGCCTGAGCGGCTTTGGCGTGATACGGCGGTGAAGAGTCCGAACAAGGCTCGTCCGTGGATTAACTTGGGTGGGGCGTGTTATGAGGCGGGGAAGCTTGAGGACGCTCGGCAAGCGTTTGAGCGTGCGAATGGGTTGATGCCCACGGTGCCGGCGTGCGCGAATCTTGCGGTTGTGCATCTTCGGTTGGGTGATGCGGAGGCGGCGCTTCGGGTGGGCATGCAGGGGATGGCTTTGCGGCCTTCCGGTTACGATCACCTGTTGTTGGTGCAGGTTGCGACGGCGCTGGTGCGACTGGGGAGGGAGGTGGAGGCGATGGGGGTGATTCGCGAGTGTGTTGGGCTGCAACCGCGTTTCCTTCCTGCGCGGATGTTTTTTGGGGCCCTCTTACTGAAGCGAGGTCTTGCGGCGGAGGCGGAGCGGGTATTTGCGGAGGGTTTGAAATGGAATCCGGGGCATCCGGATCTTTTGGAGGGGGTAAATCGGGCGAGGGTGACGGCGGGAGAGGGGGCGAAACTTCAGTTGGGGTTTTAGGATGGAGCGAGAGGGTAAACAGCAGCATTTCCGGTGGGACCGTGTGCATTGGTGGACGAGGTCAACGCGTTGGCTTTGTTCGCGTGTGCTAGAGGGAATGGTTCGTCAGCGAGGTGCGCGTTTGCGGATTTGGGATGCGGGGTGCGGCACGGGATTGATGGCTGGGGAGGCGGGGCGACATGGCGAGGTGATTGCGACGGACAGCGATCCGGAGACGGTTGATTTTGCGAGGGAGCAGGGATGCTCGGCGGAGTTTCGTTGCGGCGACATGGGTTCCGAGGGATTTCGGGACTGCTTTGACGTGGTGCTATCGCTGGACGTTTTGTACCACCGATCGGTCGTGGATTGGCGGCAGGCGCTCGAGGTTTTGGTGGGTGCGCTGGTCCCTGGCGGGGTCTTGATTGTTCAAGTGCCGGCTTACGAGTGGTTGGCAGGGAGGCACGATGAGCTTGTGGGCGGGAGTCGTCGGTTTTCTCCGGGGGAGTTACGGAGTGCGGTTTTGGATGCGGGTTTGAGGCTTCGACTATTCTCGCATCGGTTTGCACTCCTGATGCCTTTGGTTTGGTTCAGGCGAGCGTTCTCGGTGTGGGGGCGCGAGGGGGGAGATTTGGAGGTTTCTGCTGGGGGCGGTTTTTTTGGTTTTTGGATGGAGCGCGCGCTTCGGTGGGAGAGTGCGCTCGTTCTGAGGGGATTCTCGCTGGAGGTGGGTTCGTCGTTGTTTGTGGTGGCTGAGAGGAGGATTGAATGAGGCTGAGTCGTGAGGTTTCGCACGTGTATTTTGGCCGTCACGTGGTGGTGACAGGCGGGGCGGGATTTATTGGAAGTGCGTTGGTCTGTGCGTTGCGCGAGTTGGGGGCGGACGTGTTTGTGGTCGATCCGCGCTTGGACGGGGCGGACGAGGAGGCGGGGCGCGGTGTGGCGGCGGAGATTGTTGAGGTGGGGCGTTACGCGGAGCGGTTGAAGGAGGCGAGTTGGGTTTTCAATCTGGCGGGGGTGACGGGGCATGTGGCGTCGATGGAGAGTCCGACTGCGGATTTGGCGGCGAACCAAGCGGGGCATTTGGCTTTATTGGAGGCGGTTCGGAAGATGAATCGGGCTGTGCGGATTTTGTATACGAGCACGCGGCAGGTGTATGGGGTTCCGAGCTATTTGCCGGTGGACGAGCGGCATTTGGTGGAGCCGCTTGATGTGAATGGGGTGCACAAAGCGGCGTGCGAGCGGTACCACCTGTTGTATGGGCGGCGATATGGCGTTCAGGCGGCGGTGGTTCGCTTGAGCAATGTGTACGGGCGCGGCGTGGAGCTTCGGCCGGCGGTTTCATTGATGGGCGAGTGGTTTCGTCGGTTGGGGCGGGGGGAACCTTTGCGAATCTATGGGGATGGGTCGGTGGAGCGGGATTTTGTTTTTGTGGGGGACGTGGTGGAGGGGATGTTGCGGTTGGGCGCCGGTCGGCCGGCATCCTTTGGAGTCGCGTACAACTTTGGTGGGCCTGAGGTGTGGAGTTTGAGGGAAGCGGCTGGGTTGATGTGTCGGGTGGCGGGGCGTGGTTCGGTGGAGCAGGTTGGGATGCCGTCGGATTGGGCGGGTATTGAGCCTGGATCGTTTCACTTGGATTGCCGTCGACTGGAGCAGGCGCTGGGTTGGCGGCCGGTGGTTGGGTTGGCCGAGGGGGTGGGGCGGACGTTGTTTGGAAGTGGGGCTTTTGGGGAGGTGTTGCGGTGAAGGGTTGGGTTAGCGAGATGGCGGATGCGCTGAGGTCGGAGGCTGTTCTGGCGGTGCAGCAGGTGATGGATTCGGGAGTCTTCTTAATGGGCGAAGAGCTCTCGAGCTTTTAGTCAGAGTTGGCGCAGTGGTTGGGAGGAGGGGCGGTGGTGGGGTGCGGTTCGGGTACGGATGCGTTGACGTTGGCGTTGATGGCTGGGGGGATTGGACTGGGCGACGAGGTGTTGGTTTCGTCGTTTGTACCGGGAGCGACGGTGTCCGCGATTTTGGCGACGGGGGCTCGTCCGGTGTTGGTGGATTGCGGGGAAGACTATGGGATTTGTTTGGATACGCTGAGCGGGCTGGAGTTGGGACGGGTTCGCGCGTGGGTGGCTGTGCATTTATACGGGATGATTTCTCCGTCGTTTGGAGCGGTTTTGCGTGAGGCGCGGGATCGAGGGTGGTGGGTGGTGGAGGATTGCGCGCAGGCGTTGGGCGCGGAGTTGGTTATCGAAGGGAGTGTTTATCGTGCGGGTTGCAGCGGGGATGTTGGGGCGTTCAGTTTTTATCCGAGTAAGAACTTGGGCGCGTTTGGGGATGCGGGCGCGTGTTTCGTGTCGAATGGGGCAGGGGTTGCCGAGCGGTTGAGAAGGTTGCGTCAGTACGGGTGGGTGGAGCGGGACGATGCGATGGAGGCGGGACGTAATAGTCGGCTGGATGAGGTTCAGGCGGCGATTTTGCGGCTGGGGTTGAGGCGGTTACGGGGGTGGATTGTGGAGCGCCGGCGTTTGGCCGGGGTGTATGCAGGGCTTCTGGGCGATGTTGATTTTGCGGGGTTCCGGCCGTGGGAGTGGGGTGGCGGGGCTGTGTATCATCAGTGCGTGGTGCGCGTGGATGCGCGGGATGAGGTGGAGGCTGGGATGCGCGCGCGAGGGATTCCGGTGGGGGTGCATTATCGGAGACCGGCGCATGTTCAAAGTGCGTTTGCGGGCTTTGAGCGGGGAGCGATGTGTCAGAGTGTTCGGTTGGCTTCGGAGGTGCTCAGCATTCCTGTGTACCCAGGGCTGACCGAGGGCGAGTTGGATCGTGTTGCCTGTGGTTTAAAGGAGGAGATGAAACGGAGATGAATCAGAGATTGGTTTCGGGATTTTGGGTGACGGTATTGATTTTGGTGGTCATGGGATGGTTCTCGTACACGAGCATTCGTGAGTTCAGCGAGACATCCAAGGTGGTGGC
>JBEEPE010000382.1:0-10927 GCA_041191265.1 Verrucomicrobiota bacterium
TCCGAGAGACGCTTCCGCCAACCCGCGACCTGCTCCCGCAACGCGTCATCCGATAACGAACGAAAACCCTACTCAATCGTGTTGATTCTCTCCACCACCGGCCGAAGCGATTTAACCAATCGCGTATTTTTGGACCCGATAATCTTTTTCAACAACCACGTAATCATAGACTTGTCTTTCCTTTAAACTCTTGCACCGACACCAGCAAATCTTGCCTGACTCCTCACAACACCCCTCGCGCCTACTTGCTCCCAGGCTTCACCGCCGGAATGCCCGCTAAATCGGCAGGCACCTGATCCGCCTCGAACGTCTCAACATCCAGCCGCACCAAACTCTCAAACGGCGCACCAAAATCCGGCAGATTCCCGCCGCTCCGGTCCACCAACGACACCACACCAACCACCACCCCTCCGCGACTCCTCACAATGTCCAATGTCTCCTGCACACGCCCCCCACGTGTCACCACGTCCTCAACCACCAAAAAACGGTCGCCCGACTTAATCTCAAAGCCGCGACGCAACACCAATCGCCCATCCTCCTTTTCAGCAAAAATATGCGGCAACCCCAGCGAGCGGGCCACCTCATGCCCGACAATCACCCCGCCCAACGCCGGAGAAATCACTCGCTCGGCACCAAGCCCCCGAACTTTCTCCGCCAAACGACCACACAAATCCGCCGCAATCGCGGTGTTCTGCAAAAGCATCGCGCACTGGAAAAACTGGCGACTATGCAACCCCGACCTCAAAACAAAATGACCATCCAGTAGCGCCCCAGTCTGACGAAACAAATCCAACGCAGAAACCGTTGCTGAAGAATAAGAAGAAGAACTCATGATAAGATTTTTTTCGCCTCAAACCCCCGCCTCGCGATTGCGAACTGCCACAGCCTCAACCTCAACCTGTACCCCACGAGGCAACGCAGAAACCTGCACCGTCGACCGCGCAGGATACGGCTCAGAAAAATAGGAAGCGTACACCTCATTCAACTCCCCAAACTTTGACAAATCCGTGATGAAAATCGTCACCTTTACCACATCCGAAAAACCCATCTCGCTCGCTCGCAACACCGCTCCAAGGTTCAAGAAAACACGGTGTGCCGCCTCCCGCACTCCCCCAAAAACCACCTCGCCAGTCGCCGGATCCAACGGAATCTGGCCCGAACAATACAAAGTGTCACCCACCAGCACCGCTTGCGAGTAGGGACCGACCGCTTTCGGGGCGTCCGAAGTGACAACGATTTTTCTCATACAGAACCGAAAAGGGTACGGCGCGCGAAACCCCATGTAAAGAAGCCCAATCCACACGCAACCGCGCCTGAAACCAGCACCGTTATCGGACTCAAAACCCCTGCGCCGCGAGGCGTACCTCTCGGCAAAACTCACGCATCAAGCCGGCATCCTTCACGCCAGGAGAAGATTCAACACCCGATGCCACATCCACCCCAGACGGACGCACCGTTCTCACAGCAAGCGCAACGTTCAACGGTGTCAGCCCCCCCGCTAAAAGCACTCTCCTCCCCGAATGCCGCCGCACTAACTCACTCGCCAAATCAAGGTTCAACGAAACCCCCGTTCCCCCAAACGCCCCCTCCACCGCAGCATCAATTAACACCTCACGACCCGGCGCCCCCTCAATCGCTCGATCACCCGACGCAGCATCGCGCACCCGAACCGCGCGCAAAACCCGAGTTCCCAACGATTCAACCTCCCCACAAAAATCCGCTGTCTCGTCGCCGTGCAACTGCACAACGTCGATCATCCCCTCCCCCACCACTCGGCGAACCTCTTCCAACGTTGGATTCACAAACAAACCCACTCGCACAGCCAGAGTGCTCAAGGTCCGAAGCCAACCCGCCGCGTCGTCCGGGCTAACATACCGCTTGCTCCCAGACCAAAAATTGAACCCCAAAAGATGCGCCCCCGCATCAATGGCTTCCTCCGCATCCGAGGCCCGCGTAAATCCGCAAATCTTGATCCGAACCGCCATGATGGAGAGGAGAACTGCTCCCAAACGCCCCAACTCAAATCATGCCAAGCTGCATCTTTCCAACCTCACTAATCATCGACTGATTCCACGGCGGATCCCAAACAACCTCCACCAACGCCTCGCCCACCCCAGGTAACGCAGAAATCTTCTGCTCCGCCTCCTTCGCAATCACAGGCCCCATCCCACACCCCGGTGCAGTAAGCGTCATCTTCACCAATACCCGAGCCGTTTGCCCTGCAACCTGCTCCACCACACAGTCATAAATCAATCCGAGGTCAACGATGTTAACCGGAATCTCCGGATCAAAACACGTCTTCAACTGGCCCCACACCGCCCCCTCATCCACCACCGGCACACTCCCGTCCGCCGGTAACGCCGCAACAGGCGCCTCCACAGGAACCTCTAACCCCAACGCATCAGCGTCCACCCCGCGAATCCGCGCCAACCCCGAAGACGTCACCACCGTAAAACTGCCCCCCAACGATTGAGTAATCGTTACCGACATCCCCGCCACAAGACGCATCGGCTCCCCACTCGGAATCCGCACCGCATCAACATCACGAACCAACGTCTTTGAACTGTCCGAACTCATACGTGTTTTCCCTTCTCGTTCACTTGTTAAAAATAATCTTCGGCTTACTCCCCCCCTGAACCGCAGGCAGGAAACTGTCCTTCAACGTCGAAGCCGCGCCAACGCCCCCCGACGCACCGGACCCAACCGTAACCGAAGGTCCAGCACCCTCTGAAGCAACAGACTCCAACGCAGACTTCAACGCCCCCTCAACCAACTGCGCACAATGAATCTTCATGGGAGGAAGCGGCCCCAACGGCGCGGATAACTCCTCCCCACTCATCCGCAACGCCTCCTCAGGCGTGCGCCCCGCAATCAAGCGAGTCGCCGCACTCGCAACCGCAATCGCCGTCTGACACCCAAACGTCTGGAACGTCGCTCGGTCAATCACCTTACGACCCTGCGCGTCCTCCTTGAACTTCACCCACATCCGCAACATATCCCCACAATCCGGTGAACCCACCGTGCCAATCGCATCCGCATCCGCCATCTCCCCAAGATTCTCCACTTCCCCGTCACCGTTCGTCGTCTCACTCATAGCCACACCTTAAAATCTCACTGCAACCGATACCGAGGCAACGCCGTGTCCACCTCACAACTCCACGCATCAATTCCACCTCGCAAACACCGAACATTCGACATCCCGTGCCCAGCGAAATACGCCGCCGCATCCGGACTCCGCTTGCCCTCGTGATCAACAAAAACAATCTGAACCGCCGGATCCCATCCCGGCAACTGCCCCATCAACTCCTGCGAAAACAACGTCGATCCCGGAATGTTCACCGCATCAAACTCCTCCCGCGTACGAATATCCACTAACACCGCCTTCCCCTCCGCAACCATCACCTGCGCCTCTCGCGGAGTCACTTCCATCTGCCGATCCGACTCCGCACTCTGCTTGAGAAACTCAATCACCTCAGCCACCGCCACCCCGTCCTGACGCGCACAAACCTGCGCCAACGTCTCCTCAGCACCAAATCCGCAACTCGAGCATCCGCCAATGTGGTAGCCTCGAAACAATGCACGCTGCGCACCGGGGAAAATCTCGAGCAAACGCCCCATGGTCATCTCCGGCACCACCGCTGAAAAATCAGGAACCATTTCTTCAGTCATCATAACATTCTCCTATCTAACGCTTACGAGATTCAATCACCGCAAACCAATCACCCCGCCGTCCACGTCATAAGCAACGCCGCTTAAAAACTGCGCATCGTCCGAACACAGGAAATGCGCGGCCGCGGCCACCTCTCCCGCCGAGGCCATACGCCCAATCGGCTGAGCCTTCGACAACTTCTCAAACATCTCCGCCTCGCGGCCAGGATAGTTCCGCGCAAGAAAACCGTCCACAAACGGCGTATGCACGCGCGCAGGACACAAACAGTTACACCGGATATTCTTGCTAATGTAATCCCGCGCTACCTGAAGGGTCATCGCATACACCGCCCCCTTCGAAGCCGAGTACGCAAACCTCGCCTCCAAACCCACCTTCGCCGCAATCGAGCAAAGATTCAAAACCACTCCCCCGCCCTGCTGCTCCATCCGCGGCAACACCGCCCGCAAGAGATGATGAACCCCCTTCACATTCACCGAAAAAACACGGTCCAAATCTTCAGGCGTCGTATCCACCGCCCCTCCGATGTGCGCAATGCCCGCGTTATTCACCAAAATGTCCACCCTCGCCGCCGACGCCACCGCCGCCTGAACCGACCCCTCCGACGCAACATCCGTTACCACCGCATGCGCCTGACCACCAACACCGCGAATCGCCGCAGCAACCTCGTCCGCCAACCCTTGATCACGATCCAAAACAAATACCTCCGCTCCCGCCGCTCCAAACCGCTCACAAATCGCGCGCCCAATTCCCGATCCCCCCCCCGTCACCAGGGCCGTCTTATTTCGTAAAGAGAACATATCACTCATAAAGAAACCCCGCGCTTCCACGGAATAAAATCATCCTGCCCCAACGAAACCGCCTTGGGAATCGTCCGGCCCGACGCCACTTCCAACACCACATCCACCAACCGGTGCCCACACGCCTCAACCGTCTCCGCCCCATGAATCACTGTGCCCGCATCAAAATCAATGATGTCCGGCATCCGCTCAGCCAGTTCCGTCGTCGTTGAAATCTTCAGCGTCGGGCAAATCGGATTTCCCGTCGGCGTCCCCAAACCCGTCGTGAACAACATCACATTGCAGCCGCCCCCCGTCAGCGCAGTCGTACTCTCCACATCGTTCCCGGGCGTGTTGTACAAAACCAACCCGCCCCGACGGCGAATCGGTTCCGGATAATCCACCACTTCCACGATTGATCCCGTGCCACCCTTCCGAGCCGCACCCGCACTCTTAATCGCATCCGTAATCAACCCCTCCCGAATGTTGCCCGGCGACGGATTACGATCAAAACCCGATCCGCACGCTTCCGCCGCTGCCGCGTAACGCCGCATCAAATCCGCAAACCGCTCCGCAGCCTCCGGCGTCTCACACCGATCACACAACTCCTGCTCCACACCGCAAAGCTCAGGAAACTCCGCCAGCGCCGGAGTCGCCCCCAACGCCGCAAACACATCCGACGCAACCCCCACCGCAGGATTCGCCGAAATACCCGAAAAACCGTCGCTCCCTCCACAGTTCAATCCCACCACCAACTCTGAAACCGGCGCAGCTTCGCGAGCCTGCACCGCAGCAGCAGCCACCCCCGCAAACGTCGCACGCACCGCGCGCGCAACCATATCCGTCTCCGATTCACTCCGCTGCTGCTCAAACACATGGAGTGGACGAGAAAAACCCGGATTTCGCCGCGCCAACTCGGCCATCAAAATTTCCACCTGCGCATGCTGACAACCCAAACTCAACACCGTGGCTCCCGCCACGTTCGGATGATTAATGTACCCCGCCAGCAACCCGCATAACGCATCAGAATCCTGACGCGTCCCGCCGCATCCCCCGCTGTGCATGAGGAACTTCACCCCGTCAAACGATGGAAACCGCTTCGGCGAAAACCCGTCCCGGCCCGAGGGCACAATGGAATCCAAAGCCGCAGCCTCTCCACCCGAAGTCTCCCATATCTCAGCCAACTCGCGTCCAAATCTCCGAAACCGATCCGCCTTCACCCCTCCAAGCGCTTCGTCCAACGCTGCCCGCATCATCATCAGATTGCGGTTCTCACAAAAAACCAGCGGCACCACCAACCAATGATTCGCCGTTCCAACCCCACCCCCATCATGGCGCCGGTAACCGTCAAACGTGCGCCCCATCCACCGAGAAACATCGGGACGCACCACAACCTCAGAACGCGCCGCGCGCACCGTAAAATCCGACGACGCATGCACCAAATTTTCCAAGGTGAAAGCCTCACCGGCTCGCACCTCGCGCGACGTTCTCCCCACCACCACTCCGTACATCGTCACCAACTCGCCAACCCCAAAGGATCGCGCCGCAAACTTGTGCTTTGCCCCAACATCCGTAACCAAACTCCATTCAGCCCCACCCGCAGAGACACGCTCCCCCGCCCGCAACGGTTGCAACGCCACGATGGCGTTGTCCCTCTGGTCAATCTGTTGAATCCGATGTGCGCTCATGACCGAAAACCCTCGCACGCAGAAGACCTCAGGTCGAGGCAGAGCCCGACAAAGCCATTGCAACCTTCGTCGAAAAGGCGTCCCGCACGACCGCATCCGAGAACCGATCAACCGCCTCGTTCAAGAACCCTCCCGTGATAAGTCGTCGCGCCGCCGCATCAGGAATGCCCCGCGCCTTCAAATAAAATAGCTCCTCCGGATCAAGCTGACCCGTTGTCGCGCCATGCGAACAGCGAACCTCATCCGCCAAAATCTCCAGACCCGGCATCGAGTTGGCCTCCGCCTCATCGGAAAGCACCAAGTTACGCACCTTCTGATACGCATCCGTTCGATGCGCCTCGCGCCCCACACGAATCAATCCCGAAAACACCGAGCGCGCCCCATCATCCAACGCATTCTTGAACAAGAGGTCACTCGTCGCATCAGCGCCCACATGATCCTGTAAGGTTCTCTGGTCAAACCATCTCGATCCCGTTGCGTGACACGCTGAAAGCATCTCGCAAGATGCGCCCGCACCCAAAATCGAGGCCGCTGTCTCCACCCGAGAAACCCGCCCGCCAAGGTGCAAACCAAGCAAGCTCGCGCGTCCACCCACCCCAACACAAACGCGATTCATCTGAACCGAAACCGTCTTGCACCCAAACTCTTGAAGAGACGCGTACCGTAGCAACCCGCCCGTCTCGACCTCTAGGTGCGTGCAACCCACAACCGTCACATCCGCCTCACCCACACCAACAAACCGCTCGACCACCGTCGCCTGCGCTCCCGAACGCACGCGAACCCCACAGAACGGCGCAACCCGAACACCGCTCCCCTCAACAAAATGCACCACCTCAATCACACGCCCTTCAGTCAACACGCCGCTCACCTCAACCACCGCCCCTTCCTCAACCTCCGCACGATGAATCGCAGCAAATCGATCAGAACCCACCGGAGCCGACACATCCTCCAACACTCGACGAACCCATTCCGGATGCCCCCCGCCAGACAAGCCCGTCAACGAACCCCAGCCAAGGTCAGGAGCCTCGCAGGAAATCAACCTGCCGTTCCACGTCACCATCCGGGCAGCCACAACCCCTTGCGCAAACAACGGCGATGACTCAAGCAAGCCGGCCCCATGCGGCTGAATCTCCCCAAACGCTCGGTCACTAAACTCTCCCACCGGCGAAAACCGCCAAGCCTCATCCGTACGAATCGGCGCACGTCCCCGATCAACCATCTCCTTGGCACGTTCACGCAACTCGCGCCCCCAACCAGCTTCAAATGTCTTCTCCATGCTCGAAATCAACCAAACAGACTAAGCCCAACTCACCCCACGGAACCTTCCATCTCCAAATCAATCAACCGCTTCAACTCCACCGAGTACTCCATCGGAAACTCCCGAACCAAGTCATTCACAAACCCGTTCACCGACAACGACATCGCTTGAGCCTCCGTCAACCCGCGCTGCTGCATGTAGAAAATCTGCTGCGCACTCACCTGACTCACACTCGCCTCGTGCTGAACCGCATTCTGTGACCCCCGCACCGTAATCGCTGGGTAGGTGTCCGTCCGGCTGTTGCTGTTAATCAACAACGCATCGCACTCCGTATTGTTGCGACATCCCTTCAGATGACGTGGCACGTGCACCACCCCTCGGTATGTCGCCCGACCCTCTCCAATCGAAATCGACTTCGATACCACATTCGAGGTTGTCTCGTCCGCCGCATGAATCATCTTCGCCCCCGTATCCTGATGCTGCCCGCTGTTTGCCAGCGCGATAGAAATCACCTCGCCACGCGCCTTCCGCCCCTTGAGCACCACGCCCGGATACTTCATCGTCAGCCGCGACCCAATATTGCAGTCAATCCACTTCACCTCTGCTTCCTCGTGCGCCACCGCCCGTTTCGTCACCAGGTTGAACACATTCGAACTCCAGTTCTGAACCGTCACGTACTGAATTTTTGCCCCTTTCATCGCAACCAACTCCACCACAGCAGAATGCAACGTGGCCGTCTCAAACTTGGGCGCCGTGCAACCCTCCATGTACATCACCTCCGAACCCTCGTCCGCAATGATTAGCGTCCGCTCAAACTGACCAAAGTTCTCGGCGTTAATCCGAAAATACGCCTGCAACGGGTGCTTAACCTTCACCCCCGGCGGAACGTAAATAAACGACCCACCCGAAAAAACGGCAGAGTTCAACGCGCTAAACTTGTTGTCTCCCGTGGGAATCACCTTCCCAAACCATTTGCGGAAAATCTCCGGATGCTCCTTCAGCCCTTCGGTCGAACCCACAAAAATAACGCCCTGATCACCAAGCGCTTTCTTAATATTGGAATAAACCGCCTCTGAATCAAACTGAGCCTCCACCCCCGCTAAAAACTTGCGCTCCTGCTCCGGAATCCCCAGACGCTCAAACGTCTGCTTCATGTCGTCCGGAACGTCCTCCCAAGACCGAGTTGGACGCTGACCGTGCGCCAGATAATAGCGAATCTTCTGAAACTCAATGTTCTCCAAATCTCGAGTTGCCCAATGCGTTGGCATCGGCTTCGACTCAAAAACGTCAAGCGCACGATGCCGAAACTCCCGAATCCAGTCCGGCTCGCCCTTCACCTCCGCAATGTAATCTATCGTGTCATGACTCAATCCGTACCCTGCATCATATTGATGCTGCTCAGGATAGGCAAAATCACCACGCGCGCGGTCGATATCAAGCTGCTGAAGGGTCTCTACGGACATATCTCGTTCAACTCAGTTTTGTGGTTTGTCCAACTCAATCAAACGCCAGCAAGCTCACAGGCTGACTGACCCACCTCCTCGCGAATCCAATCGTACCCGCGCTCCTCCAACTCCAACGCCAGCGACGGCGGTCCCGTGCGCACAATACGCCCCCCCACCAGCACATGAACCACGTCCGGCTGAATGTAATCCAGCAAACGCTGGTAATGCGTAATCACCAACATCCCAACACTCGGTCCACGCTGAGCGTTCACCCCCGCCGAAACCGTCTTCAACGCGTCAATGTCCAATCCCGAATCTGTCTCGTCCAAAATCGCGTACCTCGGCTTCAGCATCGCCATCTGAAGCACTTCATTCCTCTTCTTCTCCCCGCCTGAGAAACCCTCGTTCACCGACCGCGACGTAAACGTCCTCGGAATCTCTAAAGCGTCCATTTCCCGATACAAATCCCCGTAGAACGCCGTCGCTTCAAACTCTTCCCCCTCAGACAATCGCGCTTGGAGCGCCGCACGAATAAAGTTGGCGTTACTCACCCCCGGAATCTCTACCGGATACTGAAACGCCATGAATACCCCCGCACGGGCTCGCTCATCCGGTTCCATCCCAACCAAACTCACTCCGTCCATCAAAATGTCCCCACCCGTGATCTCGTAGTCTGGGTGCCCAGAAACCACTTTCGATAAGGTGCTCTTCCCCGATCCGTTGGGCCCCATCACCGCATGGACTCGACCCTTCTCAATTTCCAAGTTCAACCCCCGAAGGATTTCTCCACCTCCGGCCACCTTTGCATACAGATCTTTGATGATCAGGCTCATAAATAAAATCGTTCAAACATTCTTCCCTACACCGCCGCCGAAGCAGCACCACCAGCTTCCGCGTCCCCGCAAACCATGCCGCCCGTTTCAGGAGCGACAACTCCGTCCTTGGAGGCGGAGCACGACCCACACAAACCACGGAACGTCGTATCCTGCTGGAGGACCGAGACCCCCTCCGGCAAATCCCATAAACTACTTACTTCAAATGGCTTGCGAAGCGGCAAATCCGTCACAGAACCACAGTTCGTGCAGAAAAAATGTGCGTGGTCCTGAAGGTTCGCACAAAAGCGAGACGGCTCGCGATCCCGATGCACCATGCGAACCACCCCACACTCCACCAACGTATCAAGACAGTTGTAGACCGTCGCGAGCGAGATCGACGGCAAGCGGCCTTTGACGCGCATGAAAACCTCCACCGCAGTCGGATGATCGGCCTTTGCCATTAACGCATCAAACACGGCTCGACGCTGCTCCGTCTGTCGACGCCCCTTCCTTGCCGGAAGGGCCGCTGCAGAGGGCGTTGCAAGGTTTTGTTTGGGGGAGACCATCCCTTCACTCTGAATCCCGCGCGTCTTTTTATCAAGAATAGTTCCAAATAAGGATAAGAACCACGGGGGAAAGACGCGCAAACTTCTCAACCGAAACCACCTCGTCGCCGACTAACCACGGGCGTCACACACTCTCAACCGCGTCGAAACACTCCACCCCATCTCGCTACTCCAATGGCGAAGGCTCAAACGATGTTCCGCACCCGCAACTCCTCGCCGCATTCGGATTCGAAATCCGAAATCCCGTCCCCGTCAAATCATCGCAGTAATCCAGCACCGACCCACGAAGATACCCGCCACTCTCAGCATCCAAAAGGACGGAGACACCCCCAGTTTCAACCGCCACATCCCCCTCATTTCGAACATCTAAAAGCATATTGTACTGCAACCCCGCACACCCCCCCTTCTCCACCCGAATTCGTAAGCCATCCTTCCCAGCCCCCTCAGAAGCAACCAACTCCTTCAAATACCCAGCCGCAGCGTCCGTAATCTGAATCATTCACCCATCTTAACCCACCCCATCCTCAAGCGGCAACTGACGTCACCCGTTCGACGAATCCCAAAACCAGCACCCACACCATCGCCGACGACAATCCGCGCATGAAAAAGACACCTCCACCGCGCACGAAGGTTGCACCACTCAGCGCTCTTCTCCTGTCGGGCATTCTCCCCATCCGAACCTCCATAACTCTCCCCAAAATAACGTCCC
>JBEEPE010000383.1:0-21053 GCA_041191265.1 Verrucomicrobiota bacterium
TCGCGTGTGACGGATTTGAAGCAGACTCGGACGAATGAGAAAGGAAACGGGGCCGACTTCATCATGGTGGATGCGGGGTTTGTGGATTTGGTGCGTCCGGCCATGTACGGAAGTTATCACCGGATTACGGTGGTGCCGAAGGAGGGGGCGTCCCTCGGGGCGGAAGGGGACTATGTGGTGGCTGGGCCATTGTGCGAGAGCGGTGATGTCTTCACACGTGATGATGCCGAGTTGTTGCAGCCGAGGCGGTTGGCGCGTCCGGCGCCGGGCGACTTTTTGGTGCTGCACGATGCGGGTGCTTACGGGTATGCGATGAGTTCGAACTACAACTCGATCGGGCGCGCGCCCCAGGTTTGGGTTGAAGGGGAGGGGAAGGCGACGTTGGTCTCGAGGCGCGAGACGGTTGAGGACATTGTGCGGGCGGAGTGTTCGGAAGCGTTGTAGGCAGCTTTTGACGTTGGGTTTATTTTTCGAACTGTGAATCCGACGTTACTGATTGTTGATGACGAGCGCGCGACCCGAGAGGGGTTGCGTGCCTCGTTTGAAGACGCGTTCGATGTGTACGTGGCGGCGAACATTGAGGGTGCGCTTGCGGTGGTGGAGGCGGAGCATGTGGATATCGTGCTGACGGATTTGAGGCTCGGGGGTGAGGATGGAATGGCTCTAATTCAGAAGCTGTTACAGCGGGCGCATCCCCCGATTATTGTGATGATGTCCGCTTACGGGTCGGTGGAGACGGCGGTGAAGGCGATGCAGTTGGGCGCGGCGGATTTTGTGGTGAAGCCGGTCAATATTGATCACCTCGAGTTGACGTTGCAGCGTGCATTGCGGTCGCGGCGGACGGAGCAGGAGGTTGTGCAGTTGAAGCAGCAGGTGGAGCGGAACGTCGGGTTGGAGCGATTGCTGGGTAAATCTGCGGTCATGGAGGAGGTATTCGAGACCGTGCGGCAGGTGGCGCCGACGCGTGCGACGGTGTTGGTGACGGGAGAGAGTGGCACGGGGAAAGAGTTGGTGGCGCAGGCGGTGCATGCGATGAGCGGCAGGCCCAAGGCGAAGTTTGTCGCGGTTCACTGTGCGGCGTTATCTCCACAGTTGTTGGAGAGCGAGTTGTTTGGGCATGAAAAGGGTGCATTTACGGGGGCGATGGAGCGGAGGATTGGACGGTTTGAACAGGCCACGGGCGGGACGATTTTTTTGGATGAGATTGGGGAGATTGATCAGACCACGCAGGTGAAGTTGTTGCGCGTGCTTGGGGAGGAGCGTTCGTTTGAGCGCGTTGGAGGCAATGCGTCCATCAAGGTTGATGTTCGTCTTGTTGCAGCGACGAATCGTGATTTGGAGTCGATGGTGGATGCGGGGGAGTTTCGGAGTGACCTGTTTTTTCGACTGAATGTCGTTCCGATTCACCTACCTCCGTTGCGGGATCGTAAGGAAGACATCCCGTTGTTGGTTCAGTCGTTCCTGACGCAGTTTGCAAAAGACAATGGCAAGGGATTTCGGGAGATGACTTCGGATGCCATGCAGGCCGTGCTGGCGTACGGGTGGCCGGGCAATGTTCGGGAGCTGCGGACGGCTATCGAGCATGGCGTGGTGATGGCAACGGGGACGAAAATCACGCTTCGGGATTTGCCTGGGAGCGTTCGTGGCGAGCAACGGCGCGCGCCGACGCGGGATCGCGCGCTGGCAGGCGGGGCGGTGAGCGCGCCGACGGCCGTGGTGGCGAGTGGCGCGGCATTGCGATTGGAAGAGGTTGAGGAGCGAGCGTTGCTGGATGCGTTACGGGCCTGTCGTGGGAATGCGACCGAGGCGGGCAAGCGTCTGGGAGTGAGTCGTCGCACGATGCAAAGGCGGGTTGCGGATTTGCGAGCGCGCGGCCTAATCGGGGAAAGTCGGCGTGGGCGTCCGGTACGGGAGGGCGAATGAGATGGGGATGAGAGGGTTTAGATGGATTTTCCGCGTGGCCGTTTGGTGCGGGATGTTGTGGGTGACGGGGTGTGTGGGAGACCGAGTACATCGCATCCGGGTGGTGGTGGATGAACAGCGGATGGAGGTTTTCCGGAAAGAGGAGTTGCTCGCATCGTTCGACGTTTCGACATCGAAGTTTGGCGTGGGCGACCGTCCCGGCAGCAACTGCACTCCGTTGGGACGCATGGCGGTCGCGCGAAAGATTGGGGGCGGGCAGCCGCAGGGGATGAAGTTTAAGGATAGGACCCCGACGGGTGAGATTGTGCCGGTAAACGCTCCCGGACGTGATCCGATTGTGACGCGGATTCTCTGGTTACGGGGGTGCGAGGAACGGAATCGAAATGCGTTTGATCGTTACATTTACATTCATGGAACGCCTGAGGAGCGAAAGCTCGGCGAGCCTGCGAGTTACGGGTGTATTCGGATGCGGTCCAGAGACATTGTGTGGTTATACGACACGGTGGGGGTGGGTGCTCGGGTGGATGTTGAGGAACATCGGCGTTAGTTGGGACTGGAAATGTTTTAAACGAGGGCGCGGTCCAGAAACGCCCGAATCAGCGACTGTTCCGGCCTGTGGTTGAAGAACGTCTGTGCAGTGGCATGGGCGAGGAGGGTGCCTTGGTCGATGAATAGCACGTAGTCCGCAAACTCCCGTGCGAAGCGGAGTTCGTGGGTGGCCATGATGCAGTTCGTGCCGTGGTTCTTCAGGTCGGCGATGAGATCCAGTACCTCTCCGGACATCAGAGGATCCAAGGCGGAGGTGGGTTCATCCAGCAGCAGTAGGCGCGGCTTGATGACGAGTGCGCGTGCGATGGCGACGCGTTGACGTTGTCCACCGGATAACTGCGCTGGGGTGCGGTCTGCGTGGTTTTTGAGGCCGAGTCGGTCGAGTTCTGCGAGGGCGCGTTCTCTAGCCTCGAGCGGATGGAGTTGGTGCGCGGCGGTGAGCGGGAGCGTGAGGTTGCCGAGGGCGGTGAGGTGCGGGAAGAGGTTGAAAGATTGGAAGACGAAGCCGGTCGAGCGGCGGTGTGCGAGGCGTTCGGATTCGGTTACTGGCAGGGGGGTTCCATCGAGGAGGGCGGTTCCGTTGGTCGGGGGGAGAAGTCCGGAGAGAACTCGGAGCAGGGTTGATTTTCCGCTGCCGGAGGGACCGATGAGAACGAGGTTTTTGGTTGAGGTTGGGGCGAGCGTAAGCGCTTTGAGCAGGGTGTGTGTTCCGGTGCGGTAGGTGAGATTCCGGAGTTCAATGATCATATTGCACGCGGCGTTCGAGGTGGCGGGCGAGGAGGCTCACTGGGAGGGTGAGGCAGAGGTACGCAACGGCGAGGAGGACATAGCTTTCAAAGTTGCTGAAGGTGTAGGAGGCGACGTTTTTTGCGTTCTGGGTGAGTTCATCGATTCCGATGATTGAAAGAAGCGAGGAGTCTTTGATGAGGGACACGAACTGTCCGGCGAGCGGTGGAAGAACCGTTCGAAGGGCCTGTGGAAGAATGACATGCCGCAGTGTTTGGGAGGGGGTGAGTCCGATGGCGGCGGCGGATTCAAGTTGTGACGCAGCGATGGCGTTCATGGATGCGCGAAGGATTTCTGCAATGTAGGCACTGGAGAAAAGTGACAGGGCGACGACGCCGGACCAGAACCGGTTCTCGATGCCGGCGGCGTGAGCGACGACGTAAAATAGGATGTAGATTTGTGCGAGGAGGGGTGTTCCGCGAATGAGGGTGATGTAGCCTTTGCAGAGGTGTTGGACGGGAAGGATGCGAGAGGTGGTGCCCAGCGCGGTGAGAGTCCCGAGGATGGAGCTTAGGATGAGTGCGGCGACGGAAATCCCGAGCGTGTTGACCCAACCTTGGAGGAACAGTTGGCGGTATTCGGCGAGGGTGCTCCAGTCCCACACGAGGTTGGATGAACGGAGGGTTGGGATGGCGATTCCCGCGACGAGAATGAGCGAAACGAGCACGCTGACGAGTTGTGTGCTTCGCGAGGGAGCGCCGTCTTCCGCCGCGATGAATAGGCGTTTGAGATTCATGGGGACGGATTAGATGCCGACTGCCTCGTATCGGCGGATGCCTCGGTTCCACATGAGTTTGGCAATGAGGGCGGAGACCACGACCCACGCGGCTTGAATGACAATGCCCTCTTGGAGAGCGGCGTGGTCCAGTCGTTCGAGAAATACGGTGATGGGGAAATACAGCTCGTAGGTAAAGATGGCGTATTTTGTGAGAGGCGCGAGGGAAGCGGGAAGGAGGTCGAGCGGGAAAACGTTTCCGCTGAGGAAGTATTCGAAGGAGTAGAAAAGGAAGATGACGGTGGAAACTTCCAGGAACCAAAACGCGAGCATCGCGAGGGAGTAGGCGACAAAGAACTGAATGAGCGCTGCCATGGCGGTCGAGAGCGCGAACCAGAACCAGGTCTCGGGGTGGACTGGAAAATGGACAGCAGTCCGCAAGGTCCACAGAACGAGTGCGATGACCGGAAGTGTTACTGCGGTGTACAGGAGGCGGCTCGAAAGGAAGAGGCTGAGGCGGTAGGCGAGATGATCAATCGGCTTGGTGACCAGTGCGCTGACTTGTCCGTCGCGAATCTCCGCGGCGATGCGCCATTCGTCTTCGGTGGGCGTTACGAGGGTGTGAACAATCATCGCGGCGATGAAGTACAGGGTCATGCCGTCGCGGCCGTACGCCGCCAGAGGCGAATCGCCTTGGGAGTTCGAGGCGAACACGGCATCCCAGAGAGCAACGGTGGCGAGCAGCGGGACGACCGTTACGAGGCTCCTCAGGAGAATGTTCCAACGGTAGACGAACGTGTCTTGAAGGCCGAGACGGAACGTTGCGGCGAAAGCGGCGGGGGACACGTTGTGTAGGGTCAGAAAATCTGGATGTGCGCCTTTTTGCGAAGGCGTTCCATGAAGACCCGCTGTTGTTCGGCGCGCTCGATTTCCGAGAGTTTCTGTCGGATTTTTTCGCGCAACTCGTCGTCGAGTTTCATGGTGCCGCGCGGTTTTGTGTCCTGCGCGTAGAGGAGATAAAAGCGGTCTCCTAACGCAATGGGAGCCGATGTCTGCCCTTTCTTTAACTTGAACGCTGCTTTGGTGAGATCTTCGTTGAGGGTTTTGGGGGTGATCCAGCCCCAGTCGCCGTCTTTTTCTTTGGAATCATCCGTTGAATGTTGTCGTGCGAGTTCGCCGAATGATTTGCCGGCTTTGACCTCTGTGCGAATACCCTCGAGGAGTTCTTTGCGGCGGTCTGGAGGAGTTTTTCCATCTTCGCCCGGGGTTGGGGGGGTGAGGACAATCATGCGGAGGTGGAGTTGTTCATCGATGACGAACTCCTCAGGGTGCGAGCGAAAGTACTCGGCGATTTCGGTTTCGGTTCCGACGAAGTTGGATTTGACTGCGGAGTTTCTGAGGGCGCCAACGATGATTTTGTTGAGCTCCTGTTTCCGGAACTTCTCAATGGTGAGTCCCTGGGCTGCGAGGGTGCGGAGGAAAGCAGACCGATCCCCATTAAAATCGGAGCGGATGATGGTCGCGATCCGGTCATCGACGACGTACGGCGGGATTTGCATTCCGCGCTTCTTGTACTCCTGCAATAGGAGCGATTGATCGATGAGTTCGTTGATTGCGGAGAGGCGGAGTTCCTTGATTTTTTCTTCGAGATCTTTGCCTCGGAGGAACTGGCGGAGTCCTTGTTCCCGTGGCAGGACGAGTTCGCGCACTTGAGAGAAGGTGATGGGTTCGTCGTTCACTACTGCAGCGAGACCGTCGAGCACGTCTTGAGCGACTGCGGAAGTTGCTGAGAGTGCCACCGCGCATAGCGCGGTTGTGAGCATGGAGCTCAGGGTGCGTCGGAGGGGTTTTGGCATGTTCGTCGGGGCCGAGTTTACGAGATGCGAGATGTTAGCGTGACGGGAGGAGGTTTGGGCAAGGAGGGAAACGGTTGAGTGAGCGAGTGGCCGAGATTGTTCGATGGTGATGGTTCGGTGCGGGCGAGTTGCTGTGTTTGGGAGGAGAGGGCTTGACGGGCTCAGGAAGGTTCGGTTGACTAGCCGACCCGTTGCGAGAGGCTGGGTTGCCTCTGAAGCGGGATTTGAAAACGAACTTTTTGAGTTTTATGGCGACGACACAGGTGATTCTCACGGAGAAGATTGAAACGCTGGGTGCTGAGGCTGACGTGGTGAAAGTCCGTGCCGGTTACGCACGGAATTTCCTCATTCCGACCGGCAAGGCTTTGGAGGTGACTCCAGTGACCATGCGCCGGATCAACCTGTTGAAGGCGAAGCGTGCGGAGCGTGAGGCGCGCGAGTTGAACGAGGCACAGGATTTGGCGAAGAAAATCAACAAGATTAAGCTGAACTTGGAGCTTGAGACGGGCGAGACCGGCAAAGCGTTTGGTGCAATCACCAATGCGGATCTCAGCGAGCACCTGCGCAAGCAACTTGGAGGCAACACGGTGGTTGATCGTCACCGGATTCAGTTGGAACGTCCGATTAAGGAGTCCGGCGAGCATGAGGTGGTGGTGAAGCTGCATTCGGACGTGTCTGCGACCTTCGTGGTGAATGTGAAGGCCAAGGGTGCTGAAGTGACAGAGGAGGCTCCTTCGGATGACGATCGCCGTTCACGCGGTGGCTACAAGGCGAAGTCCAAGGCTCGGCACAAGGCTGACGGGGAATAAGGTGGTCTGGGTTGAAGGTTGAATAACCTTTGGCGCTTCTGTGATTTTTAGGGCGGAGGTCTGCGGGCCTCCGCTCTTTTGTTTTATTTAGGGTGAAACCGATTCCGTATGAGTGACAGCGAAGTCCAAAAAAAGGGGCGCAAGCGTAATGGAGAGGGGATTGATTTTCGTGAGGCGGAGAAGTATCTGACGGATCCGACGCGAACGTTGCCTCAGTCGCATGAGGCGGAGCTGGGGGTGCTTGCGAGTTATGTGCTGGACCCCATAGAGGTTTCGATTGTTTGCGGGGAGAAGAAAGTGTCCCCCGTCTTTTTCCATCATCCAGCGCATGCGGTGATGTTTGAAGTGTTACGTTCGTTGACGGAGGCGAACAAGCCGGTTGATTTCATCACGTTGACGCAGGCGTTACGGGATCGGAACGCCTTGGATTCGGTTGGGGGGGCTCCGTTTGTGACGGGTCTGTTCACGTATTTGCCGACGGCAGCGAACGTGAATCATTACGTCGACGTGCTGCTGGAGAAGCACACGTTGCGTCAGATTATCCGCGTTTGCACTGAGTACGCTGCGCGGTCCTACGATGAGCAGGGGACGGTGCAGACGCTCTTGGACGAGGTGGAGGGCCGGATTTTCAATATCGCTCAGGAGCAGTTCCAGCAGAAGAACTTCTCGATGAAGGACGAGGTTTTGGCGGCGGTGCGGGCGATTGATTCGTACTATGACCGGAAGGGGGCGCTGACCGGATTGTCGACGGGTTTGCGGGATTTGGATGCGATGACGGACGGTTTGCATCCAGGCGAGATGTTCGTGATTGCCGCTCGTCCTTCGATGGGGAAGACGGCTCTGGCGATGAACATTGCGGAGAGCATTGCGGTGGATCAGGGGAAGGCGGTGGCGGTGTTTTCGTTGGAAATGAGCACGCAGCAGTTGGTGCAGCGGTTGGTGTGTTCTCGGGCGCGGATTAGCCTGTCACGCGGGACGGACGGCATGGCGAGCAATCGGGATATGAACGAGATTGGGCGGGCGGCAATGCAGTTGACGTCGGCGCCTTTTTTCATCGATGACACGCCGGGGTTATCGATTTTGGAGTTGCGGGCGAAGTGCCGCCGCTGGAAAGCGCAGCACGATATTCAAGCGATCTTCATTGATTACCTACAGTTGTTGAAGTCGACGTCGAAGCGAGCCCAAGAAAATCGGCAGGTGGAGATTGCGGAGATTTCCTCGGGGGTGAAGGCGTTGGCGAAGGAGTTGAGTGTGCCGATTGTGGTGCTGGCTCAGCTGAACCGAAATCCGGAGGCGCGCACGGGGGACAGCAAGGGGCGTCCGCGGCTGAGTGACTTGCGTGAATCGGGAAGTATTGAGCAGGATGCCGACGTGGTAGCGTTGCTGACGCGTCCAGAGTACTACGAGGAAACGAAGGAGGGGAAAGACGAGGTGAGTGGGAACGCCCTGTTGATCATTGCGAAGCAGCGTAATGGTCCGGTGGGGGATGTGGAGATGACCTTTATCAAGCAGTTTACGCGTTTCGAGAACAAGGCGAAGGATTCGCAGCGGGAGCCGCAGTGAGCCCGTTTGCTCAGTCAGAGTTTCCGCTCTCGGAAAGGGTGGCACTGGAGGAACGAGCCGAGCGCTTTCTTCGGCGTCAGAATAGGTGCGAACTCGTCATTGCCCGCTGTCTGTTTGCGGGAGTTTCCAGTCGGGGGGGAGGCCGATTTTGGTTTCGAGGAGGATTTCGAGGGTGTTGCGCTTTTCCGCTTTGGACAGGGTTTCGTAATCCTTTCCGGGGTTGTCGGAGGTGAGCACTTCGTAGAGGCGCTTGAGGATGAGTTGGCGCATTTCCTCGGGCATGCGTTCGAAAGCCTCCGAATAAATCAGGAAGCTGCAGGGGTATTTGAAGAGGCGTTTTTCGAGGTCGAAATCTTTTAGTGAGCGGCCTTTCGAATCCCGGAGCGCATTTTTTGTGAAGGCTTCCGAGAACTCGGAATCTGGCAACACGGCTGCGTTGAGTGGCGCTTCTTCCGCAAAAACGAGGTAGCGCACCATGCTTTCAACCTGCGTTTTCATGTACCTGAGGTGGCCGTACATATGGAGCATCATGCGGGCTTCCATCGACACACGGGCGATGTAGTTGTGCATGTGTGTTTGATGGTCGTGCACGGCAAGCGCGAGAGCACTGCTCTGTGGGCGCAGGTAGCGCTCCAGTTTTCGAATGGCTTTGAGCTCGCTGCCAACTTCAGGGGGGACTGATCCTTCGACACGATTCCCGCGGTGAGGGGTTCCAGGTTTAAGTCCGGTGACATACCACCCGCCCCAGCGATCTTCGAGTGGAGTGGTGTGATCAACATCGGGAGTATCTGTGCCGGTGAGCATCTCGCCCGTGGCGTCAATCGCAAGAGAGCGAATGACGTGGCCAGGAACACCCATTGAACGGGAGGAAGCGTGGCAACGCAGGCATTCGCCTTCGCGCTGAAACTCGGGGGTATCGGTTTTGGATTGGATTAAGGAAAAGAAAATCGCGCCGAGTTCGGGATCGACGGCCGAGATTTCAAGAAGAGGAGCACCGGGGATGTAGCCGATGTAAACGTCATCGTTGAAGAAGAGGGAGCGCGGGTTTTCGGGGGTGATGAGATTCCGCTGAAGGGAGCTTTTTGAGGCGACCAGCATCTGTGAAGCGGGCGAGACGCCGAGGGCTTCCAGGATAGCCGGCAGATATCCGCGACGTTCGTCCCATCGCAACTTTACCTTTCCCTCGTTGATCTTGATCTGGAGATCAGTGACGGGGTCTGTGGGAAGCGTGCTGCTGTAGAGAATCGGTTCCCGTTCGTATTCAATGGCATGCGATGCTCCCTGAAAATCAACCGATCGACCGGGGGTGAACGAGATGAATGACGTCAGGGCGGAGACGACGCCTAAAATAAATGAGCACGTTGTTCGCGGATGCATGGGGGATGGCCTCCTTGCACCCCAACTTAAATCGAGCAGGAGGCTTTTAAAGTGGAATGTGATATTCCGGATTATGGCACTTTGTCGCGGTTACCCACGGATTTCTTTCAGCAACTGTTCGTTGATGGGGAACCGTCGCACGTATGAGAGGAGTCGGTCGATGGCGTCCAGCGATCGGCTTCCTGAGAGGCCGCGTCGAAGGACATTGATGCGCGCAAGTTCGTCTGCCGGGATGAGAAGCTCTTCGCGACGTGTTCCAGACTGGAAGATGTCGACGGCGGGGTAGATGCGTTGCTCGGCGATTTTGCGATCGAGAACGAGCTCCATATTTCCGGTGCCCTTGAACTCGAGGAAAATGAGCTCGTCCATCCTGCTTCCGGTTTCGATGAGCGCAGTGGCGAGGATGGTTAGTGAACCCGCCTCTTCGGTATTGCGCGCTGCCGCGAACAACTTGCGCGGGGTTTCGAGCGCTCGTGCGTCCACGCCGCCCGACATGGTCCGTCCGCCATTCGTCATGGCGTTGTTGTAGGCGCGACCGAGTCGCGTGATGGAATCCATGAGGATGAACACGTCATGCCCCGCCTCGACATGGCGCTTTGCTCGCTCGATGGCGAGTTCAGCGATTCGCGTGTGGCTGCGAACATCCATGTCGTTGGAACTGGCCATGATTTCGGCTGTCGGGATGGTCGCCCGGAACTCGGTGACTTCCTCTGGGCGCTCGTCGACAAGCAGGAGGATGAGTTTGATGTCCGGGTGATTCTTCACGACAGAATCCGCAATGTGTTGAAGAAACGTTGTTTTTCCCGCACGAGGTGGGGCCACGATGAGTCCGCGTTGACCTTTTCCGACGGGGCACATCATGTCGATAATCCGAGTGGTGTAGCGTTCGGGTGACGTTTCCATGCGGATCATCTCCATCGGATTGATGACGGTGAGTTCGTCAAAGGTGGGGAGCGTCCGGATTTTTTCGGGCGGGAGACCGTTGACGGATTGGAGTTCGTGGACTTGTTGTCCGCGTCCGCTCCGGCGTGCGATGCCTTGGAGTTGGTGTCCGTCTTTCAGGCAATACTTCCGAACGAGATCTGGTGGAACATACACGTCCTGAGGATGCTGCATGAAGTTGCTGCGCGCATCGCGCAGGAATCCAAATCCTTTGCCGGAGACCTCGATGATGCCATCGAAGGGGCAGAGTTCCTCGGGAGTAGGCGGTGGAAGCTCGGGACGTTCACCGCGTTCACCGCGTTCGCCACGGTCTTCGGACCCGCGGTCGGGCCGGTCTCCTCGGTCGTGTCGTTCGTGGCGGTCATTTCGATCTCTGCGATCGTCGCGGCCGCGTCGTCCGTGACGGTCGCGTCGGTCGTTGCGATCATTTCGATCGCGTCGATTTCGGCCGCCTCGATCGTCTCGGTCATCGCGAAAGCGTGAATCCCTCTCGGGGCGAGAATCTTGTGGAAGCGGGTCTCGCGCGGGGGACGGCGTCTGTTCGTGAGTGGGAGGCGCGGGCTGGGTCGGGGCTGGGCGGGGGTCTGATTCGGTGAAGGCGCGCACTTTTTCAGCGGCGTCGGTGTCGGGAGCGACGGCGACGGGAACCGACTGACCTTGTTGCTCCAGTTGACGGGCGACGTTGAGGGGAACGTAAACCGGGTAAGACCGGCGCGCTGGGGCTTGATCGGCGGCACTATCTTCGTGATGCGTGGTGGCGGGGGCTTGGGAGCGGTAAGACTCGTGGCTTCGTTCGCTAAAGGTCTGTGCGCTCACATCCTGCGTGACGGTGTGGGAAGGTTCCGCACCAGATAGATTGTCTGTTTTTTCGTGTTGCGAATCAGATGTCTCCGAAGATGCAGCGGGTTTCTTCGTACGCGAAGGGCGAGGGCGCTTGGGCTTGGCTTGTACATCCTCGGTGGACGAGCTTGCTGAGGCGTTTTCGGTGGTGACGGGCTCGGAGGTGGCAGAGTCGGTCGCAGGTTTTTTTGCGCGAGACGCCCGTTTTTTCGGAGCGGCTTCCGTCGTTGATGAAATGGAGGTTGCTGGTGACTCCGCCGCGGTGAGCGCGTCGGTTGTTTCCGCTGGTTTTGTGGCGCGCTTGCGCGGGGCGGCTTTTTTGCGTGGAGCGGCTGCGTTGTCGTCGGAGGTCGCCGCGGCGTCCTGGTTCTGAGGGGTGTCTGTCGACATAGTGAAAAGGTGAAATGAGACTGGGTGGCGGTGGGGGTTGATTACGGTGCTTGGAAACCCGTGACCCGGTCTGTTCTGCGGCGCGCAAGGCTGAGAGAGATTCCGAGGTCGGTGGGTACGCCAACACAGGCGCCCAAGCGGAGGTTCGGTCCCGTGGCTACCGCCCAAGATGGGGGACCGATGCGGAGGAACGTCCCAGAACCCAGTGCGTCCGTCAACCCCTGAAAGCGCGGTGACTCACGCGAGGATTTCGCGGATCACATTCCCCTCGACGTTTGTGAGGCGGCGTTGAATCCCGTTGTGGTCGTAGGTGAGTTGCTCGTGGTCGAGGCCGAGGAGGTGGAGCAGGGTGGCGTTGAAGTCGTAGAGGGGGTGAATGTCTTTCACGGCGCGCCGGCCGAGCTCGTCGGTTTCTCCGTGACTGATGCCGCGTTTTACGCCGGCGCCGGTCATCCAGCAGGTGAAGCCGTCGGGGTTATGGTCGCGGCCTTGGGCTCCCTTTTGGAACATCGGCATCCGTCCGAACTCGGTGCACCAGACGACGAGCGTGTCTTCGAGCATTCCTCGCTGGGCGAGGTCCCGAATCAGAGCGGCGGCGGGTTGGTCGAGGATGGCCGCGTGGCGATCGTACTGCGTTTTCAACTTGTTGTGGCCGTCCCAGTTGAGTTCACCGCCACTGGCATAGGCGCCATTGAACAGTTGAACAAAGCGGACGCCTCGCTCGAGGAGGCGTCGTGCGAGGATACAGTTTTTTGCGAACCCAGCTTTGTGGGGATTTTCCGATTGGTCTGCGCCGTACATTTCTAGGATGTGATGCGGCTCGGAGCTGAGGTCTGTGAGTTCTGGCACGCTCAGTTGCATGCGTGCGGCGAGTTCGTAGCTTGCGATGCGTGCGGCGAGTTTTTCATCACCCGGATTTTGAGTGAGGTGCCGTGCATTCATGCGTTGCAGCAGGGTTCGCGCAGCGGCATCGGAACAGCCTGAAATCATCTCGGGCGGAAATAGGTGTCGCACTGGCTGCGAGGCACTCATCGGGGTTCCTTGAAACACCGCTGGAAGGAATCCTGGGCCCCAGTTGTTTGAGCCTGCTTGCGGCACGCCGCGTGGGTCAGGGATGGCGACGTACGCCGGAAGGTCCTGGTTCTCGCTCCCCAGCGCATAACTGATCCACGACCCAACGCTCGGAAAGCCATCAAGCACAAACCCTGTGGAAAGAAAGTTTTCTGCGGGGCCGTGCGTGTTGCTTTTGCTCGTGAGCGAGTGGATGAAGGCGATGTCGTCCGTAAGTTCGGCGAGATGCGGGACCATCTCTGAAACCCATTTGCCGGTTTGTCCGCGCTGCTTGAACGCATACTGCGGACGTGCCAGTTCACCCGAGGGCCCTTGGAATGTCACCGGAGGGCCATCTTTCAAGGGTTGTCCGTCCACTCGGATGAGTTCCGGTTTGAAGTCCCACGTTTCCAGTTGGCTGACGGCTCCCGCGCAAAAAATCATCACCACGCGGTTGGCTTTTGCTGGGTGATGGCTGGTGCGTGGCGCGAAGGGGTGGCCTGGGTCAATGTTGGGAGGCGTGTGCGATTGTGCCCCGATGCCGGAGGATCCGATGAGCGATGAGAGAGCCGCTGCGCTGAGCGTTGCGGCTGAACCTGCGAGGACATTCCTGCGAGAAAGGAGGTGTCGGCCAGCAAGCGAGAGAAGTTCGGGGTTGGCGTTCATTGCAGGAAGAGAAATTCGTTACTGTTTAAAAGTGCGCGACAGAGCGGGCTTAGTCCGTGCAGTGCAGAAACGTGCATGGCGTCGCGTAACTCCTCTGCATCGGGGATTCTCCCGAGTGTCAGGCGGTAGGCGTTGCGGATTGCGTCCTCGGGTTGGCTGGGCTCGGTGCCCTCGACGGCCCGTTTTGCGAGGGCTTCTGCAGCGTCGTGTGTGAACCGGCTGTTGAGAAGATTGAGTGCCTGAATGGGGGTTGTGGATTCGCGTCGTCGGGCAGTGCTTTGTCCGGCGTCGGGGCAGTCGAAAGCGCCGAAGACGGCTTCCCGCTCTCGACGCACTTTGTGGGCGTAAATCATTCGTCGAAGCCCTTCGCCGGAGAAGCTTTCGACCGGCTGAAAGCCGCTGAGGCCGCCTCGTTTATCGAATAAATCAAATCCGCGCCCGAACATTTTGGGGTTGAGGATTCCGGCCACGTGTAGGGTGGCGTCGCGCATGGATTCGGATTCGAGTCGGCGCGGGGGAAAGCGCCAGAGGAGGCGTGTATCCGCGTCGAGCGCGGATGCGTCGGGGCGCATTCGCGAATCTTGCGCGTAGGTGTCGGACAGCACGATGAGTCGGTGCAAGTGTTTCACAGACCATCCAGAGCGGATGAACTCGCGCGCGAGCCAGTCGAGCAGTTCAGGGTGCGAGGGTTTTGCGCCGTTGATGCCGAAGTCGCTGGAGGTTTCGACGATGCCCGTGCCGAAGTGGCCCTGCCAGATGCGGTTGGCCATCACGCGAGCAGTGAGCGGGTTCTCGGGAGATGCAAGCCATTCCGCGAGAGCCTGCCGGCGTTCGGGGTCGGAAGCGGATTCGGGGAGTTCCAGCATGCCGAGCACTTTGGGGACGGCTGGTTGAACGGCACCCTTGGGTTGCTCGGGATCGCCACGGGACAAGAGTCGGATTTCGTCGGGTTTTCGGAAGGTGCCGGAGAAGACCAGGAAATCGTTCGTTTTCGCGATCACGCGTTCGAGGGCGGCCTTCTCTTTTACGAGTGCTGCCGCTGCGGGCCGGTCCTTTTCTGGGAGGGTTGAAAGGTCGAGGGGCTTCGGTTTTTCGTTCTTCACGAAAGGGTTGCGATCGGAGGAGTCCGCGACGGTTTTCCAAGTTGCGTCGGTTGTCCGCACTTCGAGTCGATACTCGGTTGCGAGACGGTCGGTGAACTTGCCGTCGCGGTCGCGTCCCCACACAACGCGTTCAATACGTTCGATTTTCGGAAACGTGATGGTGAGTGTTCCGGTGCCGACGGAGTCAGACATCCAGGTGCTTGCGTTGCCGTAGATGCCATCGTGCACGAGTCTGAGTTCGTGGCGGTTGGGGCTGATGCGGCTTCCGGAGGCGGCGGCAGTTGCGCCGGAGGCTGATGCGGCGACGTTTCGGCCGTCCGGTGTGATGGCTTCGAGTTCGTCGATACAGGGTTCGAGGCTGTTGGTTTTGAGAATGGTGAGGCGAATGGCGTCGGTGTCTGTAGGCGTGAATCGTTCGGAGTTTTCGCGAGCATTGACGGGGGGGCGCGGCTTTCCTGATCCGGCGAGAGGCGTGAATCGGGCGAGCTCGGTTTCGATGCGAGCGACGTGTTTTTTGGCATTGGCGGCGGCATCTCGCGCTTGTTTTGCCTCGGGGGTGTCGAGTTCGCGGTCTTGGTATTCGACGCCTGCGACGAACGATTGCATGGCGTAGTATTCCTTTTGGGTGACGGGGTCGGATTTGTGGTCGTGGCAGCGTGCGCAGCCCATGCTTAGGCCGAGAAAGGTTTGGCTGATGTTCACCACTATTTCGTCGATGGAGTCTTGGCGGGCGAGGCGCATGGACGGTGCATCTTTCCCGATTTGGCCGGGAAGAAGAACGGAGGCGGTGACGAGGAACCCAGTGGCGGCTTCTTCGCCAACGAGGTTGCCTGCGAGTTGTTCGCGGATGAAGCGGTCGTAGGGCTTGTCGTCATTGAACGATTGAATGACGTAGTCGCGGTAGGGCCATGCGTGTGGACGTTCGGTGTTCACCTCGAAGCCGTGGGTATCGGCGTAACGAACCACGTCGAGCCAGTGTTGCGCCCAGCGTTCTCCGTAACGCGGGGAGGCGAGCAGGGTGTCGACAACTTGCTGCTTGGCGCTGGGAGAGGGGTCTTGCTCGAACTGAGCGACTTCGGCGGGAGCGGGAGGGAGGCCGGTTAAATCGAGGTGAACGCGGCGAAGCCATTGACGGGGCGATGCGGGGGCTGAGGGCGAAATTCCTGCGGCTTTGAGTCCTGATGCGATGAACGAATCGATGGCTGAGCGGTGGTGTGGTGTGGGGTGGGGAACGGGCGGGTTTGTGAGAGGTTGGAAGGCCCAATGTTTCTTCGGGTCGGCTTCTTGTGTGGCGGGGTCGGCAGGCCACGGCGCGCCTTGGGCGATCCATGCGCGGATTTTTTCGATGTCGGCGGAGGGAACACGATTGCCTTTGGGCGGCATCTGCTCGTCGGCGTCGGTGGACACCAGGAATCGCAGGAGGGGGCTATCTTCGGGTTTGCCTGGGACGATGTTGGGTGCGTGGAGTTCACCGCCGTTGAGGGCGGGCTTTGCGCGGTCGAGGCGATAGCCGGACTTCTGCTTTTTCGGGCCGTGGCACTCGACGCAATGCTTTGCGAAAAGGGGTTCGATTTCTGACTTAAAATCGACGGCGAGCGAGCGGGGGACGAGGAGGATTCCGGCGACCAGCACGGCGCAGAGCGCGTTGAAACTGAGGGGTGAGCAGGCCATTCGAAGTCGGTGGAAGGTGACGATACCACAGAGTCAACGCCCCGATTGCATACAATCTTAGCCGGTGCTCGGAAGGCTTGTTGGCTTGGTTCGGGTTATCCCCCGAGAACGGACATCTCGGGCTTTGGCTGGTTCGGGTCTGCCTGAGATCGTTGCTCCGAGTAGCGGTCGGAGCGGGCGTTCCATGTGGTGGCGATGAGTTCTGCGAGGGCTTCGTCGGAATATCCCGAGCGCAGGGGGGATCGTAGGTCGATGCTGGTGTTTCCGAAGAGGCAGGTGAAGAGGCGTCCGTCGGAGGTGAGTCGCGCGCGGGTGCAGTGGCTGCAGAAGGGGCGGGTTACGGAGGAAATGACGCCGATCACAGCCCCTGTTGGGGTTCTGTAGTGGGTGGCGACTTCGCCGGGGTAGGCGGCGGGAATCGGGACAAGGTTGAGGGGTTGGAGGATCTCGAGGATGCGCTGCGCGCTGACGACTTCGTCGAGGCGCCAACCGTTCGAGTTGCCGACATCCATGTATTCAATGAACCGCACGTGGAAGTTTGGTTGATTGAATCGGAGTGCGATCGGGAGGATTTCGTTCTCGTTTATGGACTTTCGGACAACGGTATTGATTTTAACGGGGGTAAATCCGAGGGCCGCAGCGGTGTGGATGCCTTGGAGAACGTCGGACGGGTTGCCGTGAGAATCGCTCATTCTCCGGAATGTCTCCGGGTTGAGGGCGTCGAGGCTGACGGTGATGCGGCGGAGTCCGGCTTGATGGAGGCGCGCTGCTTCCTGATGGAGGAGGATGCCGTTGGTGGTGAGGGCGAGATCGGTGCTGGGGTGTTGTTGGGCGAGTTGTGCGACGAGGTTGGGAAGGTCTTTTCGGAGGAGGGGTTCGCCGCCGGTGAGGCGGATTTTTTGTGTGCCGAGCCGAATGAAGATGGATGTCAGGCGCGCAATTTCTTCGTAGGAGAGAATGAGCGAGCGTGGGAGGAAGGCGTGGTCGGGTCCGAAGACCTCTCGCGGCATGCAGTACGTGCAGCGAAGGTTACAACGGTCGGTGACGGAGATGCGGAGATCCAGAAGGGGGCGGCCGAAGAGGTCTGTTTGGGGGGAGTCCACGTTGACAGTGCAAGGTTGAGCGATGGTTTTCGCAAGATTTGAGGTGAATGTGGGAATGTCGCCGGTGGGGTGAGGGTGTGGCATCAGAGTTGCCGCACGTTCCGGCGGTGGCACAGACATCTCCTTACACGCGAAACCCGAACGGACGCTCTTCGACGGCGTCTGGTGTCGGTTGGGTGTGGCGTTTGGTGCGGTGGATATTTTGGCGTGGTTGTGTGGTGGGAGTGTTGGTCTGTGTGGTCTATGCGGCGCTGGCTTCGCGGTACGATTTGGAGGAGGTGCGTGATATTGCGGAGCGGAGCACGGTGTTTGATCGGGATGGAAAGCCTTATGGCCGATTGCAGGGGGAGAACCGGTTAACGGTGCCGCTCGGCTCCGTTTCGGAGCATTTTCGAAAGGCGTTATTGGCGCGGGAGGACTCGCGGTTTTACGAACATTGGGGCATTGATCCGGTTGGGATTGCGCGTGCGGTGGTGAAGAATTTGGTGGTTCGCGGAGCTGCGCAGGGGGCGAGCACTTTGACTCAGCAGTTGGCCAGAAATTCCCTCCCGCTGGGTGGTAAGACTCTGCATCGAAAGATTTTGGAGATGTTTGTGAGTTTTCGGTTGGAGCGGTATTTCACCAAGGACCAGATCTTGGAGATGTACGTGAACCGCATTTATTTCGGGAGCGGGGTTTGGGGCGTTGAAACGGCGAGTCAGTTGTATTTTGGGAAGGGGGCGGCGCAGTTGAACCTTGGTGAGTCTGCCATGTTGGCGGGGATTATCCGGGGACCGACCCGGTTTTCGCCGGTGACGAATCCCGAGGGGGCGCATCGCGAACGCAACACGGTGCTTGGGCGCATGGTATCGCTGGGAATGATTTCGGAGGAAGCGGCGGAGGGAGAGCGTGCGAAGGTGGTGACGATTGCCAAAAAGCGTCGGTTGGTGGGGAAGGACGACTATGCGATGGACGCGATTTTGCGGGAGTTGTCGCGCATCATTCCGGAGGATGAGTTGAACGACGGAGGCATGCGGATTTTCACGACGATTGATCCGGTGTTACAGGATGTGGCGCAGAAGGCGTTGGACGAGCACCTGACGAAGATTGAGCGGGGCAAGGGATATTCGCATCCGAAGAAGGCGGACTTTTCGCCTTCGGCGCGCGAGGCGGAGATTGAGCCGCAGTACATGCAGGGGGCGGTTCTGACGGTTGACAACCGGACTGGCGGTGTGCGGTGTGTGGTGGGGGGGCGGGACTACCACGATAGCCGGTTCAACCGCGCGTTGAATGCGCAGCGTCAGGTGGGATCGACGTTTAAGTCGTTTGTGTATTTGGCTGCGTTGGGGCGTGGGATGCAGCCGACGGACTTGGTGGATGACGGACCGATTCGGCGTGGCGAAGTTCGCGATGCGCCGAAGTGGAGTCCGGCCAACTCGGACAACACGTTTCGCGGGATGATTGCGATGGAGGACGGGCTGATTAATTCGCGGAATACGTCCACTGTTCGTGTGGGTGAGCGGGCGGGGCTTGCGGAGGTGGTGAAGATTGGGAATGCGGCTGGGTTTACGATGCGGCGTCAGCCTTCGGTGTATTTGGGTGCGTTTGAGGCGACGTTGAAGACGGTGACGACGGCGTACACGGTGTTTCCGAATCAGGGGAAGATTCGGCAACCTTTTTTAGTGGAACGGATTGAGGACCGGCGAGGGACGGTTCTTTACCGGGCGAATCTTCCGCAGCGCGCGATTTTTCAGCCGGGTGCGTGTGCGCAGGTATCGCGCATTTTGGCGAAGGTCTTGGATCGCGGCTCGGCGGCATCGGCGCGTTCGGCATTGGGGTTTAGGAAAGTGGCTGCGGGGAAGACGGGGACGACGGATAACTATCAGGACGCGTGGTTTGTGGGGTACACGACGAGTTTGACGTGCGGGGTGTGGGTTGGATTTGACAAGCCGCAGAAGACGGTGGCGCAGGGGTATGGATCGGCGCTGGCGTTACCGGTGTGGGCGGCGGTGATGGAGGCGGCACCGAGCGCGCGGTATCCGGCGGGTGAGTTGCCTCGGTGAGCGGGGATGATTCCGGCTTGGCACGGTGGGAGCGCTGGGCATGGTAGGCTGATGGATGCTCGTTATGCGCAGTTAGCAAAAGTGTTGTGCGGTTTTTCCACGGCCTTGAAGAAGGGGGAAAACGTGTTGATTGATGCGTTTGATGTACCGGACGATTTTGTGGTGGCGCTGATTCGGGCGGCGCGGGAGCGGGGTGCGACGCCGATGGTGAATGTGCATCGGGCGCGGATTGGGCGGGAGTTGGTGATGGGTGGGACGCGGGAGCAGTTCAAGTTGGGGGCGGATTTGGAGATGGCGCGGATGAAGAAGATGAACGCGTACATTGCGGTGCGGGGTTCGGATAACATATTCGAGGGGAGCGACATCCCTGCGGAGAAAGCTAAGTTAAACGCGGAAGTGGCTCGGCCGGTTTTGGATCGGCGCGTGAACCACACGAAGTGGGTGGTGTTGCGGTGGCCTACGTCGGCGATGGCGCAGCAGGCGCGAATGAGTTCGGAGGGGTTCACGGATTTCTATTTCCGGGTTTGCACGTTGGACTACTCGCGGATGGTTCCGGGGATGGAGGCGCTGCGGAAGATGATGGATGCGACGGACGAGGTGCGTATTACGGGGCCGGGGACGGATTTGAGATTTAGCATCAAGGGCATTCCGGCGGTGCCTTGCGGCGGCGGGCATAACATTCCTGATGGAGAGGTGTTTACCGCTCCGGTTCGGGATTCGGTCGAGGGCGTGCTGCAGTACAACTGTCCGACGATTTACCAAGGGGTGTCGTTTGACCAAATCCGGTTGGTGTTCCGCAAGGGACGCATTGTGGAGGCGACTTCCAACAACTCAAAGCGGCTGAATGAGATACTCGATACTGATGCGGGGGCGCGCTTCATCGGAGAGTTTGCCATTGCATTCAACCCTCACATTTTGAACCCGATGCAGGATATTCTGTTTGATGAGAAGATTGCGGGTTCGTTCCATTTCACGCCTGGACAGTGTTATGAGCGGACGGAGAACGGGAATCGTTCGGCGATCCATTGGGACATGGTGTGCATTCAGCGTCCGGAGTACGGGGGCGGGGAGATTCGGTTTGACGGGAAGTTGGTTCGGAAGGACGGCGTTTTCGTGCCGAAGGCGTTGCAGAAGTTGAATCCCGAGTACCTGCTTGGGGGCAGGGCGTAGGGCGGTACTGGACGGCTTCCCTGCCGATCGGCGGGGGGGCGTTTATTTGTTTTGGCTGGCGTTGAGGAGAACGCGGGCTTCGATGCCGGGTTTGATTTGAAAATCGGGATTGGGGACGAGCAGTTTGACGCGGAATAAGCCGCTGCCGGGATCGACGATAGGATCGATCATGCGTATGGCGGCTTTGAGGCGGCGTGCGGGGGAGCCGGGGATTTCCACCTCGAGGGTGGAACCTTTGGTGAAGGTTCCGAGCAGGGCGGCTTCTGCGTAGAACTGAATGTAGATTTGCGAGTAATCGACGAGTTCGAAGAGGGGTTTTCCGCGAACGACGATTTCGCCTTCTTCAGCGAGGCGGCGGAGAATGAATCCTTCCCAAGGCGCGGCGAGTGTTTTGTCGCGCAGATTGGCATCGGCGCGGTCTTTCTCGAGTTGTGCGATGTCGCGGAGGAGGCGTTGTTCGACGAGTTTTTCTTCGCTGAGGACTTTTTCGGAGGCGAG
>JBEEPE010000384.1:0-2572 GCA_041191265.1 Verrucomicrobiota bacterium
GCAGGATTTTTGACGAAGGTGTCTGCGATTTGGGAGATGTGGACCAAGCCGTCCTGATGGACGCCGATGTCCACGAAAACGCCGAAAGCGGTGACATTGGTGACAATGCCGGGGAGTTTCATGCCCGGTTGGAGATCCTCCATTTTTTCGACGCCTTCCGCGAAGGAGAAGGCTTCGAATTGCTGGCGAGGGTCGCGTCCGGGTTTGGAGAGCTCGGAAAGGATGTCTTGGAGGGTGGGGAGACCGACCTCGGCGGAGACGTACTTTTTCGGGTCAATTTTCGCGCGTTTGGAAGAATCGGCGAGAAGATCCGGAACACTGCAGCCGAGGTCGGAGGCGATCTTGTCCACGAGTTCGTAACGTTCCGGATGGACGGAGCTCGCATCGAGAGGGTGGAGTCCACCGCGGATGCGTAGGAATCCGGCGGCTTGCTCGAAGGTTTTCGGCCCCATGCCGGGAACCTTGAGAAGTTCCTTCCGCGACTGGAATGGCCCGTTCTCATCGCGAAAGGCGACGAGATTGGCGGCGGTCCGGGAGTTGAGTCCGGAGACGTAGGAGAGGAGGTGTTTGCTGGCGGTGTTGAGCTCGACCCCGACGCTGTTCACGCACGAAATCACGACGTCGTCGAGGGAGCGCTTGAGGGCGGATTGGTCAACATCGTGTTGGTACTGGCCGACACCGATGGATTTGGGGTCGAGTTTGACGAGTTCCGCGAGCGGATCCATGAGGCGCCTGCCGATGGAGACGGCGCCGCGCACGGTGATGTCGTGGTTGGGGAATTCCTCCCGGGCAGCCTCGCTCGCGGAGTAGATGGAGGCCCCGCTTTCGTTGACCATCACGATGGGGATGGAGGCGGGAAGGCCCAGCTTGCGGATGAAGGCCTCCGTCTCGCGGGATGCGGTTCCATTGCCAATGGCAATGGCTTCTACAGAGAATTTTTTGACGATGGCCTTTACCATTTCGGCGGCCTCGGCCTGTTCCCTTGCGCTTTTCTCGGGGTAGATGACGTCGTTGGCGATGAGTTTGCCTTGTTGGTTGAGCAGGACGACTTTGCATCCGGTGCGGAAACCCGGGTCGATCGCGAGGACGGTTTTCTGTCCGAGGGGCGCGGCGAGGAGGAGTTCGCGGAGATTTTCAGCGAAGACGCGGACCGCCTCCTCATCGGCCCGTTTTTTGAAGTGGACTCTGGCTTCCCCCTCCATGGCGAAGCCCAAAAGGCGCTTGTAGCAGTCGTGAGCGGCGAGCCGCACCTCATGCGCTGCAGGTCCAGCGTTCCGGACGAAGAGTCCTTCGAGGATGGCGGTGGCCTGCTCTTCGGGAGGGGTGAGGCGGGTGTAGAGGAAGCCTTCTTCCTCGCCCCGGCGCATCGCAAGAATCCGATGAGAAGGGGCTTTAGCGGCGGGTTCCTTCCAGTCGAAGTAATCTTTGAATTTGGCCCCCTCCTCCTCTTTTCCTGAGACCACTTTGGAGATGAGCATGCCTTCGCTGAGATACAGTTCCCGGAGTTTTGCGCGGGCCGAGGCGTCGTCATTCATGCGCTCCGCGAGAATGTCACGGGCTCCCGCGAGCGCAGCCGCGGCGTCAGGGACTTCTTTGGCGGCGTCGACGAAGGGGGCCGCTTCAGTCTGCGGGTTGGTTTGTGGCAGCTGGGCCCAGAGGATTTCCGCGAGGGGTTCGAGTCCACGCTCTTTGGCGATGGTGGCGCGGGTCCGTTTTTTGGGGCGGAAGGGAAGGTAGATGTCTTCCAGAGTGGAGAGGGTCTCGGCGGCATCGATCTTGGTTTGCAGCTCGCTCGAGAGCAGATTGCGCTCGGAGAGGGACTGCAGGATTGCCTCCCTGCGCTTGTCGAGTTCGGCGAGCTGCTCGAGCCGATCACGGATCGTGGTGATCTGGACTTCGTCGAGCTCGCCAGTTTTTTCCTTCCGATAACGCGCGATGAAGGGGACGGTGGCGCCTTCTTCGAGGAGGACGGCGGTGGCTGCTACCTGACGGGGTTGAAGCCCGGTTTCCCGGGTGATTTTGAGGAGGTGTTTTTCGATCATTCGCAAACAAAAAAAGCTTTGGGGCGAGTTTACCAAACAGTGCGTCTGGAGAAAAAAATAGGGCCCCGAAAAGCCGGGGCCCATGAGAGGAACCGAGAAACCATCGAGGGGAGACAGGAGGAAGAAAGTTCTTCCGGCATTCTGACTCCGACGAAAGGGAAGTAAGGCTAGTAGGGCATGGAAACTTTTCCGCCGGTCGCCCATGTCTCCGTCGGCCTGAGGATGTTGTCTTGGCCATCGGACTTCACTGACAGATTCGTGAGCGCTTCCGCAGCCACATCTCCCCCTAAACGCCCGACGATTGCGGTTTTACCACTCCAAACGCCGCCCTTCTCGCCTTTCTTATTGCTGTACTTGCCATCGGGGGAAGAGGGGCCGTCGAATACCAAGGGCCAACGTGCGCCTCCTGCGTCGTCCAGACCCGCCATGTATGCCCAGTGATTTTCGTTGGCTGCGAGCTTCTTCATGTCCGTGGTTCCGGCGTTGTCCGTGGCTTTGGTCCACGCGGAGCCTTTGACCATGAAATCCTT
>JBEEPE010000385.1:0-34092 GCA_041191265.1 Verrucomicrobiota bacterium
GATGCTGAGTTTGCAGACCAAGTCGAGGCAGAGGTTATGATTGCCGTAGAGGCGAGTGATTTGATTTTGTTCGTGGTGGATGCGCACGATGGATTAACTCCTGTCGATGCGGAAATTGGCCGGATGCTTCGACGATCGTCGAAACCGGTCATCTTGGTGGTGAACAAAGTGGATCACCAAAAGCATAGCCAAGGGGTGACCGAGTTTATGTCGCTGGGTTACAACCCCGTCATGCCGGTCAGTGCGGAGCACGCAATCGGATTCGACGACCTTGTTCATCGGACCGAGTCCTTATTGCCGGCGGACGAGATTTCGGAGACCCGAGGCGGACAAGTTCCTCTCAAGATTGCGATTGTCGGAAGACCAAATGTTGGGAAGTCGTCGCTGACAAATGCGATTTTGGAGGATGATCGCACGCTGGTATCGGCGGTGTCAGGTACGACTCGTGACGCTGTGGATATCCCGTATCAACGTGGAAATCAGAACTATATCCTGATTGATACCGCCGGGATTCGCCAGCGCACCAAACGTTCGGATTCGATTGAGGTTTTTTCGGTGATGCGATCGGAGTCGAGTATTCGCCGCGCGGATATTTGTTGCTTGGTGATTGACGCTGCGCAGGGTGTGACGTCTCAGGACAAGCGGATTGCGGGTATGGTGCGCGAGGCGGGCAAGCCTTGCGTCATTGCGCTGAATAAATCTGACTTGGTAAGGGAGCAGTGCCGAGACAAGGAGTCGCTCACGGAGTTTTTGGAGAACATCAAGGCTGAATTGTTTTTCATCGAGTATGCTCCGGTTTCATTGATGTCCGCCAAGACAGGCGACTCGCTAGATCGTCTCTTCAAGCGAATCGAGAATGTTCGTGAAGCTTCTCGGAAGCGGTTGGGAACGGGTGTGCTGAATCGATTGTTGAGCAGCGCCATGACCAACCACCCTCCAGGCGCGAAATCAGGTCGCCGATTCAAGCTGCTGTATGCGACCCAACCGAATCCGCGGGATAACGTTGCGGTTCCGGTTCCGGAGGTTGTTCTTTTTTGCAATGACGACGCGCTATTGGATGACAGTTATCAGCGATTTTTGGAGGGACGAATTCGCGATCAGGTTTCGTGGACGGGGTTGCCGATTCACTTTCACCTCAGGGCGAGAACCCCAAGTACGAACGTGAGGAAACGAGGACGAGACTAGCGGCAGACGCGTTTCGTCCAGAGTTAAGGAAAACTAGTTCCCTTGGCTCGGGCCAGAGGGTTGGGATGGCTCGAGCAGTAACAAACAGATTCGTTTGATTGCGGATTCAGCGGAACTGCTTGCAGGATAAAGTTTCTGCGCTTTCAGATACCAAGCGATTGCGGAACTCCGGTCTCCAGTGGTCTCGCGCTCTTGAGCGCGTTTGATTGAGTTCACAAAGTCTGGCGCACGAACGGTGAAGCCAGCGAGAGCCTGACTAAACTTGACGTCACTTCCGTATTTGTCACGGACTGCGTCCAGCGTCTCCCACGCGGCGGCCGGGTTATTTAGGCGGTCCATCTCTTCCGCCCGCAGTAACGCCGTTTCCATGATGCGAAACTCATCGAGTATTTTCTTTAGCGACTCAGCGAGTGCAGGGGAGGTTGCTGTCGCTGCGATAAACTTCCCACTTTCGTCAGCAATCCTCCGGAAGTTTTTCTGCGCTATCAGTTGTTCCAACTCCTTGGTGGCCGTTATTTGCGCGTCTCCAGCAGTAAAAAGTTTAGTGGACGCCTCTTCGAGGTCCGGGTTTCGGGGCCACGCTTTTGCGGCGTCCGTCAACGCGGCTTCTGCCGCTTTCTGGTCTCCGCTGGCGGCAGCATTTCTCGCCTTGGCGAGAAGCATGCGAGCTTCGCCCTTTCCCGCTGCAATGGCGGTTGCTGGTTTTGATGCATCGAAATCTTTTGCTGCGTCCTGCAACTCTTTGATGAGCGAATCTGCGGCGGTGAAGTCACGCGAATCTAGGGCAGAAAGGAGTTTTCTCGACGCGGTGGTGTAGGACAAAACTTTGCGACGATTTTCCTTCGAGACGAGTTGAACTGCAGGCATGTGTTCGCCGACAAGGAATGTTTCGAAGAGACGTTTCGATGCGGAGTCAAGTTGCCCTTCCTTAACTTGGTCCGTGAACGAGACGATGCCCTGATTGATATCTCGAATGGCCTCATTTGCGAGGGTGTCGAGTGTGGCGATAGAGGGAGGAAGTCCACTGCCTTTGCTGAATAAATCTTTGGCGCTATCGCTCATTTGGAGTTTCGACTCACCGTCAGAGAAGATGGCGCGATAAAAACGCGTGCAAATGAGCACGTGTAGAAACTTTCGTTGGAGAAATAACTGAACGGCAAGTGTTTGAAACTCAACTTTCGCTTGGAGTTCGCTCAGTTCAATCTTTGCTCGCGTCGCAACTTTTGTGGCCTTGTTCTCCAAGACGTTTTCCATGAAGTACGCCTGCTGCGAAGGTGTCGTCGTGGCTCGGTCTGCCGCTTGTTCTGGAGCGGAACTTCCGGCTTTTGGTGCGGAACGGAGATCATTGGATTGTCCGCTTTTCTCAAGGTTCCAGTGGTTGAGTCGGCGCTCTCGCTCGATTGTGTCCAGAGCTACATGGAGCCGTGACTGCTCTCGGCGCGCTTGCCATACGGAGAAGACCTGTGATGCGATCGTATCGCAAACACGCCCGTCTGTCGGGTAAAGTGCCGCGCGGGCGAGCATTTGAAACGCGGTATCGATATTTTTGTTGCTGAGATTTCTTGGTTCGAGAGACGACAGGACGGCCGACAAGGTTTTCAGCAACTCGCGATCTTGGGCTGCGTCGTTGGGCGGCGTGTTGAGGTACTTCTCGAACCGAGAGTTAAAAATCCGTTGATCGGTGACGGACCAGCTTTGGCCGTTGAATCGGAAAAGTTCGCTGGAGGGGTCTAAAATGGGGAGTGCGTTGGAGACGCCTCCTCCCGGTTGTTGGGTGGCTTGTTGGGTGCCTGCATTGAGTCCCGAAGGTGGCGGAATTGGCGTCGCAGTGTCTGGGGCTTGAGCGCTTGCCAGTCGACAAATCGCGCAGACTGCCACGGCAGTTACCCGGAAGGGAGTTCGGGGGAGTCTGAGCATAGGAAGAGAATCTAGAACTTTTTGGCAGAGTCCACGGTGGGCACACCGCGTTGATCGATTGTGACGGCAAAACGGTAACGCTGGCCGCGCTCAACATTGAGCGCTTCAAGGCGTTTTGGGATGAGTAGAGGAAGCGGATTTCCTGCGACGTCCACCGCAATGATGCGGCCTGATTCAGGAACGTATTCGAGTGTTTTTACAACGGACCCCTCCACGGTGTACCGGTTCCCCCGCAAACTTTGCGCGTTCGTGAGGAAATCGTTAACCGGAAATCCGCCGCTGGAGGACGAAGAATCCGTGTCGGACCGGTGACCTCGCGAGGAGAAGAGAAACGATGCTCCGGCGACGAGTACAGCTCCCGCGAGGATGAGAACCGGCAGGTTGGACGAGCTCTTTTGGGATCCGCGTCTCATGGCGTTTCAACGTATGCGTCCCCAGTGCGGGCCAAAGGGCCAAAAAACAACGAGTCCGGCGCCTACGAGATTTTGCTGGGGCACGGTTCCCCAGTCACGTGAGTCTGAACTGAAGTAAGAGTTATCCCCTAGAGCAAAATATTTACCGTCTGCCAGTTCGATAGATTGTCGGTCATCTCCGAGAAATGCGAACCGCATGTCGCGGGGCCCGTGGGAGTAGCCACGGTAGCCGTCGTTCGGGGCATCGAAGGTTCCGGATGCGACCCTCTGGAAAGCGGGTTCCTGAGCCTCGTTCCCGTTCACAAACAGCTTGGGTGGCTCAATCCTTAGGGTGTCTCCTGGAACTCCTGCGAGACGCTTGATGTAAAACTGGCTTGGACCACCCGGATTCATCATGTTAGCGCCGGTTCGAATACCCCGAGTCGTAAAGACAAACACCTCGCCACGAGTCGGTTTTCTGAAGTGATACGCCATCATATTCACGATGACATGGTCTCCGGAGCTGACGTAGCCGCGCAGCAAGGGTTCGCCTGCTTTGAATCGACTTTTCTTTTTGAGAAAATGTTCCGCGATGGTGCGTTCCGGCGCGGACACCGCATAGGAGTTGCGATCGGTCTGAATCACAGTTTCGCTGAAAAATAGCCACTTCTTCCTCTCGCTGGTGGAGAGGACGGATTCATCGTCCTTTGCGGTGATATCGAACCATGAGCGGCCCAGTACTGCGCGATCCCAAAGTCGTTGAAGCAGTTGAGGTGGAGGCGCATCTTGAGGGTGTCCCACGATTCCATTGAGGGTGGGTTGCATGGAACCCGTCGGGATGGTGAATGGCTGCAGGAAGTAAGCGCGAATCCCGAGCACAATCGCGAGAGTGCCAACGATAACCTCCGCGTTTTCAGCCCAGCTATTTTTGAACAGAGGCGGACCGAGTTTTTCACAAGCGGCGTCAAGCCCCTTGGCGGCATCCATGACTGCGGATTCATTTCGCCCTTTGATTGCCGTTTTCAAACGCGTGATTTCCGTTTCCACGGAAACCGCAACCTCCTGCGATACAATATCCCTACGGTAATCCAACATCAGCCGAGCCATGCGTTCGAAGCCCTTGGCCCGCTTGATGAAACTGGGGGTGAAAAGCGGCATGCGAGGTATGTACACGCTGGGGGTTTCCAGCGCAACGAGAGTGGCGAGGTACCGATGAAAACCACGGGAAATCGCTTGCATGCGGGGTGCGCCGCGCCGATAGTTTGCGACCTTCCCGCGCGGTTAGCTCAGCGGTAGAGCACCACCTTGACACGGTGGGGGTCACAGGTTCGAACCCTGTATCGCGCACCACCTTTTTTCTGGTCCCATGTTTGCCATGAGGGTCTACGACATCCGACACCTCGTTTTCCATGATTCTCAGGAGATACCTGCAACCGCCATTCGACGAGGGCGGAGTAAACCTTGGTTTGAATGAAGCATTCTGCTGCTAGCGCTGTTCTCAGTTGGAAAGATCTCTCAGTGTCTTATGGGTCCCATGCCGTTTTAGATGGCTGTACGGGAGTGCTAGGCGAGGGGGAAAGGGTTGGATTACTCGGACGAAACGGTGCGGGCAAAAGCACGCTCTTGAAAGTTGCCGCTGGATTGATGGACCCCGACAAAGGCGAAATTGCCTTGCGTAGGGGGCACTCGATTGGGTTTCTCACGCAGGAGTGTCGATTTGATCTCGGAAACACGGTTCGTGATGTTGTGATGTCCGGTGCATCTCGGATTTTGGACGCCTTGGCGCGGTATCAGTCGTTGCCAGCTGAAAGTGATGAGTCGGTCGACTGGCTCTCTCGCCTTGAGCGATGGGGAGCGTGGACTCTCGAATCGCGGGTTAAGTCTCTGATGACATCGCTGAGCGTACCGGACGCGGAAAAAGCGATGGACAACCTAAGTGGAGGCGAGGTGAGGCGAGTGTTTCTTTGCCGAGCTTTGGTGGGGCAGCCAGATTTGCTGATTTTGGATGAGCCGACTAATCACCTTGATGCAGAGTCTATTGAGTGGCTGGAGCAGTATCTTTCATCGTATCCAGGCGCGTGTTTGTTTGTAACGCACGACCGGCATTTTCTGGATCGCGTTGCCACGCGCATTCTGGAGTTGGGGGGCGGCGCAATGCACAGTCACACAGGGAACTACAGCGATTATTTGCTCGCAAAGTCGGCCCGTGATGCGGCGGAGGAGGCGTTGGAGGAGCGGCGGCGAAAGTTGTTAAAGCGAGAGCTTTCTTGGATGCGTAGCTCCCCAGGGGCGAGGCGGACCAAATCCATTGAACGGATTCGTCGGTTCGAGGAAATGAGCAGTGAGGAGGAGTTGGAGCGGGAGAGTGATGTCGAGATTGTGATTCCTGATTCACCGGGTCTTGGAAACAAGGTGATTCATCTGAAGGGGGTTTCGCACGCCTTTGACGATAGACTTTTATTTGCTCCGTTTGATTTCGATGTCGTTGCGGGAATGAAGCTTGGGATTGTAGGGCGCAACGGATGTGGCAAGACAACGTTGATTCGGATTCTGACGGGAGCAATGCGGCCCGGAACGGGGAGCGTGGAAGTGGGGGCCCGCGTGATGTTGAACTTGGTCGATCAAAATCGGGAGCAGATTTCCGACGAACGCACTGTGGTTGAGGAGGTGGGTGAGGGGCGCGATTTTGTTTCACTGGGAGGGCAGCAGATTTCGATTCGTAGTTATTTAAGAAGGTTCTTGTTCGACGAAGATCGGATGAACCAGAAGATCGAAAATCTGAGCGGGGGCGAGCGGAGCAGGGTATTGCTGGCGAAGATGATGCGTCGCGGGGGAAATGTCTTGGTTCTCGATGAACCGACAAATGACCTAGACCTGTCCACCTTGCGGGTCTTAGAGGAATCGCTGGCACGTTTCGATGGCACTGTCATCACTGTGAGCCACGACCGTTATTTTTTAGATCGTGTCTGCACTCACATTCTTTCAATCGACCCCTACGGAAACGTGCATTGCGACGTCGGGAACTATTCGGAGTACAAGGAACGACATCGTTCACGGTTTGAAGTGGTTGATCCGGTAATCTCTAAGCCTGTTCGCGAGGCGAGGCGCGTCGAGCAAGCGCCGAAGCTAACGTGGAAAGAGGAGCGTGAGTTAGAGGCGATGGAGGGAAATATTTTGGACGCTGAACTCGCGGTGGAAACGTTGGAAGGCTTGATATGCGACCCAATTTTTCTTGTCGAGAGGAGGAGTGAAATCGCCTCGACCAATGCCCGATTGGAGCAAGCGCGGGCTTATGTTCAATCGCTATATACCCGATGGGAGGCGTTGGAGGAGAAACGGCGATTGCATTTGGAATCCAAGGAGGCCCGTCAGGGATGAACAGGGTTGATGTCGAATCGACTGCGGGTGAGTGCTCGACCGCAGTCTCGCGGCAGAGCGATGGTCCCGTGGGGGTTTTTGACTCTGGAATTGGTGGCTTAACCGTGGCTGCTGCGCTCAGGGAAGTGCTTCCTAATGAGAGTATAATATATATCGGTGACACGGCCAGGGTTCCTTACGGTGGCAAAAGCGCCGAAACGATTGAGCGCTACGCGGTTGAAATCGGGGGAATGCTGCTCGCGGAGGGGGCGAAGGCGATTGTGGTCGCGTGCAATACCGCATCAGCGCTGGCGCTTTCTCGGCTTCGTGAGGTGTTTGCGGTGCCAGTGATTGGCGTGATCGAACCAGGTGCTCGCGCCGCGGTCGATGCCTCGCACAACGGTAAGGTCGGGGTTATCGGAACCCGTGCCACCATTCGAAGCGGTGCTTACGAGCGACACATTCACGCGATTAATCCACGGTTCAGTGTTCATGTGCGGGAGTGTCCTCTTTTAGTGCCGCTCATCGAGGAAGGCTGGTTGAACGATGAAGTCACTGAGACGGTGATTCGACGCTACCTCGCAGACCTGCTTGATCAGGGAGTGGACACGATTGTTCTGGGATGTACGCACTATCCTTTGTTGAAGGGGGCACTTGCGCGGTTTGTCGGACCGGATGTGCAACTCGTGGATTCGGCGAGGAACTGCGCAGAGGAAGTTCGCAAAGTTCTGACGGAAAATAAACTCGTCGCCTCAGGTCGTTCTGGATCTCTGGCGGTGTCCTTCACGGACCCTTCCGGTCCATTTTTACGGGTAGCGGCCGACGCCCTCGGGCTCTCAATCCCATCGACTGGCCTGATGCGTCTTCAACAGGTCCGACCGATCTAGCTGCGTCGGTCCGTCTCAGAGAGCGTTTACTTCTTTTTCGCTTTCAAGGGAAGAATGGCTTCCACTGTGGGCTTGCTTGCTGGGTCAAACCGAACCGCGTCATTGAGATGGGGGCGGGCACCCTCCGTATCAACACAGAATGCATGGTAGCATCCGAGAATCAGGAGACGCATTCCGCGCTCCTTGCCAGTCTTGGCGTTGTTGAGTTTAGAAACCGCCGCCTTGGTTAGAGACTCTGGCTGGAGCTGGCTCCACGGCAGCGTGATATCGCCGAGCGGGGTGTTGAAGAGAACTTGGTTCACATTCGCCTTCGCTGGTGCCCCTTTCACGGGCGCTCCGGTTCTAAGCAAGATGCCCGGAACGTTCGGGCTTGAGTTGATATCAGAAATCAAAACATCTTTGAATTTCAGTGCCTCGCCTGCGGCGATTTTCATGCCGGCATAGCAGGTCTTGCCGTACTCCGTCCGAAACTCGGGTTGCTCGTCTATGATTTTCTTAACTCCCTCAACATCAAACTCCATCATCTTTGGTCGGACGGATTGGATGAGATCTTGGATTTTGTCCATGTCAGCCGCCTCCGCGAGCGTTTTGCCGCTCGGGTGCAATGGTTCCACAGGTGGTGGCGGTTTGTTTGCCTCAATGGCGGCAGCTTTTGTGGTCCTGAGGTCTGCGAGCAAAGCATCTTTTTCTGTCCGAAGAAACTTGATGGTTTGGAGGTCTTTTTCAGCAGCATCCAGCTTTTCCACCTGTTTGCTGTCGGCTTTCACCGCCTTAATTGCGATGTCAGACTTTAACAGTTTTTGGAGGTCTGAGCGAAACGTCTGATACACGGGGGCGAGCTCGGTAATCCACGCAGGGATTCCTGGAGTCTTGGTAGGGTCAAGCCTCGCGAGCACCCTCTCTGCTTCTGTAAAGTCCGCCTTTGGAAGATGATAAAACGCGAGAATGGGGACGATAAATGCAGAGTCATTGGGCGATATCTCTATGGATGCGGCCTTCACAGGTTGCCGGCGTATCGCGGATTCGATGCTTTTTCTCACATCCACGATGGATGGGCTGGCGGCGGCTCCAGCGGCAGTCTGAGTCCAGTCAGCCAGCGATTTTAGGACTTTAATGGCGGAATCACTGTCTTGAGCAAAAATAAGCAGAAGAGCCTGCTTCAGTGAGAATCTGAGCTTCGCTCCCGCTGGAAGTTTGGCGTCAGCCAAAATCGGGTTCAGAGATTCTGCTGCCTCGGCAAATTTTCCGTCGAGGGCTAGCTGCGTGGATGGATCTTTGCCGGCGTAAGTTCCTTGTCCTTTCCCTTGGGGACCTTTGGTCAATCGCTTGAGTGTATCGTCGACAAGCGCTTTGCCTTTTGGGTGCAGAAATAGAAAGGCAGCGGAGCTCACAATCCCGAGTGCAGCGATGGTTGAGAACCATGGGAATCGTTTCCGGCGACGGATTTCGGCTGCGACATTCGAGGGAAGCGTTGGCGTAGAAGGCGACATGCCTGGATTGGGACGCACTCCAGTAGTGACCATTGCGAGGGCCGCACGAAGGTCAACGAGCAACTCGTTGTAGGTTTGGTGGCGTTTTGCGGAGGAGAACTCCAACATCTTATTGAGCAGTTCCACCGACGCAGGGTGGGCCTCTCGCTTAACTTTTCGGAGATCGACCTTTGCTTTTTTTGCTTGGAGAAGCTCGGGAATACTGGCCGTTTCTTGGGGATGCGGCGGCTGGCCTGTCAGCGCATGGAACAGCGTTGCTCCGAGGGAGTACATGTCCGAACGATAATCTTCGAATCGTTTTTCGAGTTTTTCCGGCGCAACGTAAAACGGGGTCGCCCAGAGCTCGCCTTGCTGATTGCGCGCTTGATCCGCGGGGACTGCGAGACCGAAGTCCACGATTTTTGCGACGTTTTCGGCGCTGAATAAGATATTTCCCGGTTTAACATCGCGATGAACGAGTCCGACCCGGTGCGCGGCGTCTAGACCTTCGGCAATGTGGATTCCGATGGCGAGAACCTGGGCCTCGGGCATTGGCCCCACGGTGGACATGAGATCGTCAAGCGAGCCTCGGTCTACGAGTTCCATCGCGATGTAAAACATCCCGTGTTGCACGCCGGTGGAGAAGACGCGCACCACGTTTTGATGGTTAATCCGCGCCGTCTGTGTGGCTTCGCGTTCAAAGTTGCTCACGATTTCCACGTTGGAGCTGAGCTCTTTCTGTAAGACCTTGAGGGCAACGATTCGATTAAGCGCCCGGTCTCTCGCTCGATAGACGTATCCCATTCCGCCTTTTCCGAGAACTTTCTCGAGCTCAAAGCCCCCGAAGCTCCGGAGAATCGAGTGGGTTTGCTGACAATGCGGACAGGTCACATCGGTCAGCGGTATTAGATTGCTGACGTCGAGAGGCTGTCGGCACGAGGCGCAGTGATCGATGACTCTAGAATCGGGAGTGAAGGACATTTGAGAGTTTCGAGACTTTGGCAGACGCAGCGACGGCTCGAAAGGCATTTCCATGAGGCTCCGAATGTCTTGGAAAACTTAAGCTCGATTGATTATTCGTGGGGGATGGGCGTTTTGAAGGGAGTTCTCGGTTGGATTCTTGGTGACGATCCTGGGCGGGTGGAGTTGGAGGCTTTGCCGGACGAGCCCGTTGGCGCGCAGAGCGATGTTCCTATTTTTTTAAGTGCCAGCGATTTGCGCTTGGCTGTTCCTGCTGAGTATTTGCGGGCTGATGCTCCTTTTAGCTCAGAGGACGTGAAGGTTAAGTCCTCGGAGTTCCTTGATTTTAGCCCGAGCGGCCCGTTGCGAATCCCAGCGTTCAAACTGGCGTTGTGGTGCCCTGCCTTCGTTTCGATTCCCGGGGGCATGAAAGGGGAAGAGATTATTGAGTTTCCTGAGTCTGTGGTCTTGGGTCGGTTGCTTTACGAGACCCCGCAGGAGGTGAGGTTGATGTGAATGTGGTGGCGGGAGATTTGACTAAGGCGTCATCCTTCGTGCCGTTAAATAAGGGAACGCCGGGCACGGGCGACGCTTTGAGCGATGAGCACGGAGACCCTTTTGCGGACACGGATGACGTGCAGGTTGTTTTGAGCAAGGAGGAGCTTGAGGAAACGCGCCGAGCGCTGAGGGAGACGATCTTGGATATGCAATCTGATGGCGATCGGGCCTCTTTTAGCGAGGTGCTAGCCCGGGAATCGGGTCAGGACTCAAAGGAAGAAAAGCCCGCAGCGCCGATTTCGCAGGAGGTGCCAGTGAGGAAAGAATCCCTCAACCAGGCTCCGGTTCGACGGGGTGCTGCTGGAGATGTTGCCAAGCCGAGGCCCCAGATGAGTAACGTTCACCGAATTATGCGCGCATACCTTCAGGAGGGGAGTGACTCCTCTGCGAGGGATTTGGCAGTCAAGACCGAGGGAAGGGCCGTCGCTGCTCCAGAGACAGTTCCAGCAGCCGGTTCTGGCACTAAATCGGCGTCACCTTCGGCTGATTCAGTGGAGCAGATTGTTCAGGCAGAGGCGGCAATGAGGCAGAAGAACTCGGAGTTACTTCTGCCAATCCCGGAGAAAGTCTCGCAGACATTTAAACGACTGGAGCGAGCGTTGTCGGGGTATCCAACGGTCACCGGGGTATCGGCTCGAACTCCGGAGGGAGATTTTTCTTCTGGTGACACTAGCGGTTATGTCAGCGCGGGAGAGGCGGCAGAGGAGATTCGACGGGCCTTTTCGCTGACCGGTTCGATGAGCGTCCGCGGAGAAGCGGTGACGTGTCTCACCGTATTCAATGAAACAGACGCGGTCACAGTGCTTTGTTCCCGCAGTGCACAGATTGCGATTATGCACGGGACCGAGGGGCTCCCTCTGTCTGCTCGTAAGGCTGCATCGCGTTGGCTCGCGGACCTTTAGCGCTAAAGCATATCCCGCCAAGAACCTGGTGGCCGGAGGGAACAGCTTCCCGTTAGCCTTTCATCCGGTGCTGGTGCCGTAAAAAAGAAATCCCCCTCACGAGACAAATCTCAAGAGGGGGTAAAACGGTAACAGCCACTACGCAAGCGCCGCAGCGAGAGGGGAGTCAACGTCCAAGAATCCCTGCAACTGGCGTATCCGAGTAGGATGACGCATCTTGCGCAGCGCTTTGGCTTCGATTTGTCGAATGCGCTCCCGGGTCACTTTGAACTCCCTTCCTACCTCTTCCAAGGTGCGGCTGAACCCATCTTTCAGCCCAAAGCGTTGCTCGAGAACGTGTCGCTCACGGTCAGTGAGGGTATCCAGCACGTCCTTAATTTTCTCTTTCAAAATCGCGATAGCTGCCATGTCGCTCGGAACCTCAGCTGTCGTATCTTGAATGAAGTCACCGAAACTCGTGTCGTCGCTGTCACCCACTGGGCTTTGCAGTGAGATGGGTTGTTGCGCCATCTTCAGCACTGCTCGAACGCGATCCACCTGCATGTGGATTTCTTCGGCAACCTCCTCGGGAGTTGGTTCACGCCCAAAATCCTGCACGAGCTGCTTCTGCACACGCATCAGTTTGTTGATCGTTTCAATCATGTGGACAGGGATGCGGATGGTCCGCGCCTGATCTGCAATCGAGCGTGTGATGGCCTGACGAATCCACCAAGTGGCATAGGTCGAAAACTTATAGCCCCGACGGTACTCAAACTTTTCGACCGCTTTCATGAGGCCCATATTGCCTTCTTGGATTAGGTCCAAAAACGACAGGCCTCGGTTCGTGTATTTTTTTGCGATAGAAATCACGAGGCGCAAGTTGGCTTCCACCATCTCCGCCTTGGCTTTCAGTGCCTTGCGCGTCCAATCTTTGAGCTCTCGGAAATCCTTCGCGAACTCTTCCTCGCTCATCCAGTTGGAAAGCTGCAGTTTCTTCAGCATTTCCTTGGCGTCCACCTTCGTCGCAGGAACGCGAATGGGCGAGACTCCTGGGAGGGAGGGGTGAGCGACAGGGAGATGACTAATCCGCGTGTGACCTGAGGCGGAGACATCGCGCGCCGCCTGCGTGATTGAGTTGAGGCTTTCAGCAAGATCAACCAACTCTTCCGTGACTTTCTGTTTGAAGAAAAACTTCGGGTAGAGCTTCTGGATTTCACCGTGGATTTTGGTGAAATCCTTGTACGTCTTGGAATCTTTTCCCTTCGCGCCGGCAGCAACGTAGGCTTTGTAGAGCTTGTTCGCGTCAGCCAGAGCGGTTTCAAGAGAGACAATTAGTTTGGGCAATCCCTTGAGGTACTGATCACGTCCCGCAATCTTTTTGTCCTGAATCACACGGTCGAATCGCTCATTGCTGAGAATGCCCTTCCGAAGATCGCTGTCTTCGGGAAGCAGCTTCCTCGCAATGTCCAGATGCGCGGCGGCAACAAATCCGTAACGATTGACGTAACGTTGAACATTGAGTTCAGCATCCTCGATACGTTTTGAGATTTCGACTTCCTGCTCGCGCGAGAGCAGGGGTACTTGTCCCATCTGCTTGAGGTACATCCGGACCGGGTCGTCCAAAATATCGGCCCTCTGGTCAGTCTTGTCCTCTTCCTCCGCCTCCTCTGAGTCCTTAGGGCGCCCTCCTTTCGAGTCAACGTCGGAGGCCTCGATGACCTCGATGTTCATGTCTCTCAGGACGATTAAGATGCGCTCAAACTCATTGGGATCGACGGCTGCGTCGGGTAGAGAGTCGTTGATATCGTCAAAGGTGAGGTAACCCTGCTCCTTGGAGAGTCGGATCAGTTCCTTGAACTTTTCTTTCTCTGTGAACTCAATCTGAATCCCCCCGCTGCGACCTTCATCCTCGTCTGCCCCGTTGGACGTGCCGCTCCCAGTGGGAGGTGCAGGTTTTTTCGGCGCACTGCCTTGCTTGGGGGTGGGGGATGTGTTTTCCGCGGTTACTGCTGCTTTGGTACCGAGGAGTGAGGGCTTCTTGGAGATGTCCCCTTTGGGATCCTTCGCCGCAAGCGGAGCAGGATGAGACTTAGAGGCGACCTTCGGAGCGACTTCAGGAGCGATTTTCGGAGCGATTTTCGGAGCGATTTTCGGAGCGATTTTCGGAGCGATTTTCGGAGTGTTTTGGGTTGTGGCAACCGGCTTTTTTGTCGGTTTGACCGCGGATTTCGGGGCGGATTTTTGGGCCGAATCCGCTGGCGCCTTTTTCGCGGAAACGGCGTTGGCCCCGCTCTTTTTAGTTACGGCAATCGAAGGTTTAGCGGGAGAGTTCGGCTTCTTTTTGGTTGCTGGTTCACTCTTCTTTGGTTTCTCACTCTTTTTCAGCGGCGATGCTTTTGCCATACCTTATTTCTATCTCCAATAATATTAGTAAAATGTAAATCAGTTGTTAATGGCCTGGACCATCATCCTTCTGATTAAGGGATTTGCCTCAGTCTGGTCTGCAAGTCAACGATCTGCCCGTGTATTCCAAGGGCTTCTTCGTGAGAAAGGTTGGGGGACCTTTGGCGATTGGAAAGTTGCCTAATCCGCGCTCTGAGGCGACGCTTTTGCAGCTCGTTCCAACACGCTTGCGCGAGATTCACCGGATCCGCAGGCAACGGGTCATTTTGGACCTGTGACAATGCGGACTCGGATTCACTCGAGACCTTCGTGAGAAGCGCCATAGGGGAAGCAGTTTCCCCGCCACCAGCACAGGAATCGAGCAACTCAATTAGGGGAAATCCCGAGGGATCGCTCTCAAGCAGTTCCCTCCAAGGAAGCTCCAAAACTGACAACCGAGCATCGTGATCGTTCAATACGCAACTCGCGAGGAGCCGGAGCGTGGGGTCCGCAAGGAATCCGGCTACGTCAGTGCTGGACGAAATTTCCGCCGGCGCTTCATCGGGCGCCTTTGGAGGCAGTTCCCGCGGCGGTTCGCGGCGGGATGATTGTTTCCTGGAACCGGCAGAGGTTTCTTCCCGAAGGTTTTGTTCCTCCAGTTCGAGCTGTGTCGCCGCTTTTTTTAAGTAGGCGTCGCGTTGAAACGGATCCGAGACCCATCCGAGCCAAGTGGAAACTTTGCGGGCGATTGCAGCTTTGCCCCGAGCACTCTGAAACTCGGGACTCTCCCTCAGCGTTTTGTACTGTTGGTCGAAAAAATCCGGCGCCGTTTTAACGATGTTGAGAAACACTTCGGGACCGTCTCGCCGAATCATCGAGTCAGGGTCATCGCCTCGAGGCATGACCGCGAGCCTCACCCCGAGGCCCTGCGCGAGAAGTTCAGGCAGGGATCGCTCTGCAGCTTTTTGACCCGCTTCGTCCGAATCAAAACACAAAATCACTTCGTCAACGTACCGTTTGAGAAGCGAGGCCTGACGGGCAGTAAACGCGGTGCCTTGAGGCGCTGTAACATTGCGGACACCTGATTCGAAGGCCGTGATCAAGTCAATTTGCCCCTCGCAAATAATCGCTGACTTGGCGTTGATGAGATCTCGTTTGGACATGTGGATTCCGAACAAGACGGCTCCTTTTGTGAAAACTGGGGTTTCTGGGCTATTGACGTATTTAGCGGCCTGAGGATTCGCATCAAGAGTCCTGCCTGAAAACGCGATTACTTCGCCTGTGTCATTGCAAATCGGAAACATCACTCGATTCCGGAATCGGTCGTAGAGGTTCTGAGCGCCCTCGTCTTTCGATGAGGTCAAGCCAGCTTCGTGAATCTCGTTGGGAGTAAAGCCTTTGGAAATCAGGTGGTTGAGGCAGAAATCCCATCCCTCAGGGGCGAACCCGATACCCCAGCGCCGAGCAATATCAGCGCTGATTCCACGCCCTTTCAGGTATTCTCGTGCGGCAGCGGCTACTGGCGATTTGAATAAATGTTTTTGAAAGAACGCACTGGCAGCTGCGTTGACCGCAAGAATCCGCTGGCGCGCTTGCCGATTGACGGCGTCTTGACCTGCTGACTCACTCTCTTCAACGCGAATCCCGCCTCGTTCTGCTAGTCGTCTGACTGCGCTCGGAAAATCGAGGTGCTCGTATTCCATGAGGAACCTGAAGACGCCGCCTCCGACGCCACATCCAAAACATTTGAAGATTTGTCTGGAGGGATTAACCGAGAATGAAGGAGTTTTCTCGTTATGGAATGGGCATCTGGCCTTAAAGACTGCTCCCGCCCGTTTAAGGGGAAAATAAGATGAAATGACATCAACAATGTCCACTGAGGATGCAACTCTTTCGATGGTATCCTGAGAGAACATGGTGGTGCTTCGTAACCTTACGGCGTCCCGCTCCAGTTACAAACTGGACTTGCGTCCAAAGTGGTCAGTGACTGTTGCGCGTGCTCTATGTCCAGTGCGATTTGATCTCGTAGCGCGTCGAGAGAGGCAAAGCGCCGCTCCTCGCGGATTCGATGAACGGGGACGAAATGCAGAGTTTGCCCGTAGAGATTCTCCGAAAAATTAAAAAGATGTGCCTCGAGAAGGGGTCTAGTCTCCTCAGCGGTGAGTGATGGGCGTGTTCCGAGGTTGCAAACGGACCACAGAGGTGGTTTTCCCTCGATCCGCGTCCAACCTGCATAAACGCCATTCGGAGGCAGGCATTCCTGCTCTGGTTGTAGGTTGGCGGTGGGAACCCCCCACTGGCGGGCTAGCTGTTGACCGGTGACAACGGTCCCTGAAAGCTCCAGCGCGCGACCGAGCAGGGGAGGGATTTCACGGAATGCGGCATCCCTGACCAACTCCCGAATCCAAGAGCTACTGATGACTTTTCCCTGATGCATCACAGGTGGCACTCCGATTACGACGGACCCCTCTGTGGAAGAAAGACTGGCCAGATGAGCCAGATTGCCACTCCGGCCCACTCCAAAACGCCAGTTTTGGCCGGCAAAAATACCGAGAATCCTCCCAGGAACCGCCCCCTTCAGGATTGACCAAAAGGCTTCGGGCGATTGTTTGGCAAGATCCTCGGTGAAGGGGAGAACAATAACCTCGTCGCAACCGGCGTCGCGGAGCAATCCAACACGCGATTTAAGAGGCTGCAGCAGTGCTTGAGCGGACTCCGGACGGATAACCCGACTCGGGTGCGGATCAAAAGTTAGGGAGAGGACTCGTCCGCTGGGAATTCCTGCAATGAAGCGACGCGCTGCATGGATAATCGCCGAATGTCCACGATGGACTCCATCGAACACCCCGAGGCACAGGGCGGTAGGGTGGATTGCGGGACTGCCTGCAAGCATAGGAGCAGAAAGTTCATGCGCCGCGCATCCGTGAAATCGTCGCTAAATCAAGGATTTGCGCGCGAGCTTCTCCGGTTGTCATTTCCTCAAAACGATTCAGATGCGTTGAGTCAGCGACCGTGAAACGTCCGGATTTTGTTCTCCTTAAGGACGTCAGATGGGCTCCGCATCCGAGGTGTTCTCCGATGTCGTGGGCATAGGTGCGCACGTAAAATCCTTTGCTGCAAACCACGCGAAATTCAATGTCTGGAGGCTGGGACGAAATAATCTCGTGCGCGAAAACATGAACAAAGCGCGGTTCCCTCTCTACCGTTTTTCCCTGTCGCGCCAGTTTGTACAGAGGCACCCCGTCCTTCTTAATCGCCGATACCATCGGCGGGGTTTGGTAGAAATCTCCGTGGAACTTCTTGAATGCCGCATCGAGATCGTCCGGAAGAAGCAGGGGCACAGGACGCTCCTCGATCACTTCGCCATCCGCATCTTGACTATCCGTGATGATGCCAAGGCGCAGGGTGCCGAGGTACTCTTTGTCCTCTGCCATCAGTAAATCTTGGATTTTCGTGCCTTTGCCTATGACGACAATCAGAAGGCCCGTCGCCATGGGGTCAAGCGTTCCGCAGTGGCCGACCTTTTTGGTTTGCAGTTTTCGACGAACAATCGCGACGACGTCGTGGGAGGTCATCTGTTGGGGTTTGTCGATGAGGAGAACCCCATCCAATGAATCATTTGACATCTGAAGTACGCGTTTAACTCAGAGCTTGTTCCAATGCCTCAACCACCAGTTCTCGGACCTCGCTAAGGTTGCCTGGAATTCGGGCTCCCGCAGCCATCCGATGCCCACCGCCGCCGAAACGTGCCGCGACATCGCAGACGTTCACGCGTTCGTCTTTTGACCGCAGACTGACCCGAACTATGCCGTCGGAAAGCTCCTCAAAAAAAGCAGCGGCGACGACGCCCTCAATGCCGCGAGCACTCTCCACGAAGCCCTCTGTGTCATCCGGTTCAGCGCTGGATTCGGCGATATCACGAAGAGTGACGCTTAGGTGCGATATGCGGCCACCGGCACCGAAGGTTAAGTTGGCAAACGCGCGCTTCTGGAGCTCAATTCGTCTGCGTGACACGGAGTCATAAGTGCGGGTGGACACATCCGCAACATTCACTCCCGTTGCGATAAGATTTGCTGCCACGGCGAAGGTCTTTGCGCCTTTCTCTGCACCTTGAAGATATTGGAATGAACCGGTATCCGTCGACAGGGCAACAAAAAGATTCACGGCAATGTCTGCGGTGATTTTCCACCCATTCGCGGTGAATAAATCGTAAAGGACTTCTCCCGTCGCAGGCACAGCACTGTCGACGTGGCACAGGCTCCCGAACCGATCATTTGAAAGATGGTGGTCGAGGTTCACCCAATCTTTGTAGGAAGCGATGGACGCCAGTGTGCGACTGCCCGAGCGGGAGTGCACGGATGTATCTAGCGAAACGACGCAATCGAAGGCGGTTGGAGTTGAAGGCGAAGGGAGGAGACTGTCGCTACCGGGGAGGAACGCGAATCGGGGCAGAAGCCCATCCTCGTTCCAAAGTGTCACGGATTTGCCCAATGACTTGAGCATGAGCGCCATCGCGATTGAGGAACCGTAAGCGTCGCCATCTGGTCTGATGTGACTGATCACCAAAAATCTCTCATGGGCGAGGAGACAGTTTCCGATGTCCCCGTAACTAACATTTTCCGTACAAGTCATTTACTCTCTTCGTTTTCAGGTTCCTCGGTGTCTAACCCCTCCTTTTTCGGCAGGAGGTCGAGTTCACTCATGAGGTTGATGACGCGAGTTCCCCGAACGACAGACTCATCCAACTTGAAGTGAATCTGAGGAGTGTATTTGAGGATGACTCGCTTAGAGAGGAGGTATTGAAGGTGACTGCGCGCGCCAGCGAGCTTTGAAATGGAGGCCTTCGAGGCTTTATCGCTACCGATGAACGACACGTACACGTGGGCGTGCTTTAAATCGGGCGTAACATCGACTTGATGGATGGTCAGCAGGGCTTCAGGAAAATGAATTTCCCTGTTGATGATGGCTCCCAACTCCCTTTGCAAAAGTTCGTTGACTCTCTCAAGTCTGTGTTTGCCCATGGTTACCCTTTCAGATTGGGAAGGGGATTAGAGCTTCTGAGCAACTTTCTCGAGTTGGTAACACTCGATGATGTCTCCGACCTCGTATTCATCGAAATCCCCAAGACGAATGCCGCATTCGAAGCCAATTTTGACCTCTTTGACATCTTCTTGGAAGCGGCGAAGGGTGCCAATTCCACCATCGTAAATCGGTTGGCGACCACGGAGCACTCGGGCACGCCCAGAGCGCAAGATACGACCGTCTGTGACGTAGCATCCTGCTACCACCCCCTTGGACAAGTCGAATACGCGTCTCACTTCGGCGTGGCCCAGAGCACTCTCGCGAGTGACAGGGTCGAGGAGACCGGCCATGGCTTCCTTCACTTGGTCGAGCAACTCGTAAATGATAGAGTAGAGCTTGATTTGAACCCCCTCGCGCTTGGCAGTCGCCGCAGCAGAGTTCTCAACCTTCACATTGAACCCAATGATGACTCCACCTGCCGCAGCGGCCAGTAGGACATCATTCTCGGAAATGGGACCGACGGCCTGATGGACAACTTCAGTATCAACTTTGTTGCTTTTAATTTGGGTTACTGAGGCACCGATGGCTTCCAGAGAACCTTGAACATCGGACTTGATCACCAACTTGAGAACCTTCTTTTGATCATCCGCCATGCTAGCGAAGAGGTTCTCGAGGGTCGGACGAGCTGGGGCGGTGAGTTTGGATGCGCGGAGCGCACCGAGGCGGTCCTGACTCAGTTGACTCGCGGCCCGCTCAGATTCCATGACCACCAACTCGTCTCCCGCGTTGGGCAATCCGGACAATCCCACCACTTTGGCTGGTGTGGAGGGGCCGGCTGATTTCATAGGCTTCCCTTGTTCGTCCAGCAGGGCCTTTATCTTGCCGTGATAGCTTCCGCAAATAACCGGCGAACCTACCTTTAGGGTTCCCGTTCGAACAATGACCGTCGCAGCGGGGCCGCGTCCCTGTTCGAACTGCGCCTCGATGACAGTTGCTCGGGCGATGCCTCCAGAAGTGGCTTTTAGTTCGGACACTTCGGAGACGAGTAAAATGCTCTCCAGAAGCTTGTCGATACCCTGATTTTTGATGGCGGAAACTGGGACGCAGATGGTGTCGCCTCCCCAGTCTTCGGGGGCGAGGCCCTTTTCTTGGAGTTGCGCTTTTACGCGATCCGGATTCGCTCCAGGGGTGTCCATTTTTGTGATGGCGACAATGATTTGAACCTTCGCATTTTTTGCATGCGAGATGGCCTCTAGCGTCTGCGGCATCAAGCCGTCATCAGCGGCTACAACGAGGACGACGATGTCCGTGACATTTGCGCCGCGCGCCCGCATCGCTGAGAAGGCGGCGTGGCCAGGAGTGTCGAGGAAAGTAATCCGCTGTCCACCCTGATCTACCGAGTAAGCGCCGATATGTTGAGTGATTCCACCTGCCTCACCTGCTGCGACTCGTGCTTTCCGAATCGTGTCCATCAACGTTGTTTTACCGTGATCAACGTGGCCCATAAAGGTCACGATGGGGGCGCGAAGCTTCAGTTCATCTTTCTTGGGGGGCTCAATCTCTTTCGGGGGTTCGACGACCTTCTCCTCGACTTTGTGAATGCCAGCACCTTTTTCGCGACGTTCGCGCTCGAACTTGAAACCGTGGAGTTTGCAGACCTGAGAAGCTGCCTCCGCGTCAACCGAACTATTGATGCTCGCGAAGATGTTTAAGCCCATCAAATCGCGAATGATTTCAAATGGACGCAACCCGAGGGCTGCCGCCAAATCCTTCACGCCCACCGGAGCTTTCAGGTGAATCGTTTTATCGTCTTCTGGCTCCACGGTCGATACTTGTGCAGCATCTTGCGTGGGGGGCGCATCGGCAGGAGTTTGGTCAATTACTTCTGGAGTCTCAGCGGGGGTTGGTACTGGGCGCTGAACCTCGGGCTCCAAGATCCTAGAGATTGGGGGAAGAACCCGAGGAGCGTCCTCAGGTTTCGTTGTGCGCTTTCTGAGAGTTTTGGGTTTCTCGTCAATGAGCGAAACGGCTTCCTTTGGGGGAGGTGGCGGCGCGGGTGCCGCTTTTGGCGCTGGCTTCGCTGGTTCTGGGCGTGAAGCCGTGATGGGCTTGAATGCGGAGCGGACTGATGAATCTCCCGAACCGCTGGGGCCCGAACCTTCCTTGGCACCTCTGCGGGTTGTTTTTTTGGCATTAGCCTCGGGGCTATTTTCGCCGGGCGATGAAGAGGGACGGGTAGGAGGCATTCAGTTTTGTATTGGAAGTTCTCTGGGGGAAGAGACGCGCGGATTAATCGAAATGAAGTTTAAAACGGGAGTGTCGGCGTTACGCCCTCGAACCAAGAGATTTTGAGGCGTCGAGAATCTGCATCGCCATTTCTGTCGAGCAACCGATCGCGCCAACGATATCGTCGGCGGTGCAATCGACAATCAGTTCTGGCGAGTTCATTCCGACAGATACGAGTGATGCCGCCACGTCCCGTGGAATTCGGAGAGCGACGCTCAAGGTTTGAGCGGCATCTCCCATTTTGGATTCCAGCTTTTCCCTCTCTGTTGCCTCGCGATCGACGCCATCGATTGAAACTTCCCAGCCAATTAGACGCGAGGTAAGGCGGGCGTTCTGCCCTCGGCGTCCGATTGCGAGCGATAACTGGTCGGCGTCCACCTTGATATAAACGTGCTTGCGCGCTTCGTCCAAGGTGAGACTTTTCACTTTAGCAGGCCGAAGGGCTTCCAAGACCAGTTCGCGTGTGTCGAGTGTCCAGCGAATGATGTCTACCTTTTCGTTATTAAGCTCACGGACGATATTTTTGACTCGGGCACCGCGCATCCCAACGCAGGCGCCTACGGGGTCCACTTTTTCATTCGCGCTGAACACGGCAATCTTGGTGCGATGACCAGCCTCGCGTGCAATCGCCTTGATCTCGACCGTACGGTCGGCGATTTCCGCCACCTCAGTTTCGAAGAGACGGCGGACGAAGTTCGGGTGACTTCTTGAGAGAATGATTTCTGGCCCACGGACTCCGTTTTCAACGGCAACCACGTAGGCGCGGATTCTGTCACCTAGGTTGTATTCCTCTGTGGGAACACGCTCGCGATTGGGCATGACACCCTCAAACTTTCCGAGATCCAGAATCACATCGGAGCGGTCGAAACGCTTGACTGTTCCGGTGACGATGTCCCCAGTGCGGTCACGGAACTCATCCACAATCATCTCTTTCTCGGCTTGGCGAATCCGCTGCATGATCGCTTGTCGAGCGGTTTGGGCAGCGATGCGACCGAAGTCTTTCGGGGTAACGGGAACGTCCAGCTCTTCGCCCAACTTCGCATCTGGCTTCAAAAGAACCGCCTGGGCGAGAGGGTACTCGTCCTGAGGATTGGAAACGCGTTCGACGACAACCAGCTTCGCGATGGCACGGATATCGCCGGAGCGGGGATCAATCTCCACGCGAAGCTCCCGTGCAGGGCCGACAGCCTTTCGGGCAGCGGTGAGAAGCGCGCTGTTGATGGCCTCAAGAAGCACCTCACGCTTGATCCCTTTATCGCGTTCGAAAAAGTCCAGTCCGGCAAGGATCTCGTTGTTCATAGTTCTGGTTGGCGTTGGGTTGTTGAAACTGGCTCGAACGCAGGCGGTCCTGCGCTCTAAGCGGTTGTGGCCGAAGAAAAAAAAAGTGGGGTATAACCCCCACTTCGAAGAAAATCTATCGGCCGGAGAGTCAGAGTCACATCAGAGCGACCAAGGGTCAAGCTCTGATGGACTCCGGTAGGATTTTTTCTTAGTGCCCCTGACCGGGCGCGTGCTTCTGAGGCAGAGACTCCTTGTTGTGTCGTTCACAAGCTGGGGCGACAAAAAGCACACAGACTAGGGCGGCAAGGCTGATGATACGTTTCATGAGGTTAGTTTATTCTTGGGAATCAGATTCGAGGTCAAGTCCTTCGAGCGTCTCCTCCGCCTCCTCGCCGACAACCGGCGCGATCGCTTGGATTTTCTCGCCCGGACGGAGCACCATGAGCTTCACCCCCATTGTGTTCCTGCTGAGCTCTCGAATTTCAGAGATTCGAGTTCTAATGGCTTGTCCCTTATTGGTAATTAGCATTAGCTCATCACTGTCCTTGACCGTAAGGGCCCCTGCGATTGCGGAGTTCTTTTCACCAAGCTTCATCGTGATGATTCCTTTCCCGCCGCGGGTTTGTACGCGGTAATCGTCGAAAGGAGTTCTCTTACCGACGGCGTTCTCGCTAACCACTAGGAGGGTGGAACTGCGATCCACGACCGCGGCTGCGACCACTTCATCGTCCGTGCACAACTCGATTCCTTTGACCCCAATTGTTGCCCGCCCTCGAACCATCATATCGCTCTCGTTGAAGCGAATGCTCATCCCGTAGCGCGTGATGAGAACCATGTCGTCATCCCCGTTGGTTAACTTGACGTCAATGAGTCGGTCTCCGTCCTCCACTCGGATCGCAATCATTCCGTTTTTCCGGAGATTCTTGAACTCGGAGAGACTTGATTTCTTTACGATACCCGACTTGTTCGCGAAGACCACGAACAGCGTTTCAGCGAAGGTTTCCTCAGCCGTTTTCCGCCCTTGAATCCGAAGAGTAGCCGCAATCTTTTCCTCTGGCTGCAACTGGAGAAGGTTTGCGATGGAGCGTCCCTTTGAAGTCCGTCCCATCTCGGGGATTTCAAACACCCGCTCAATGTAGCATCGCCCGTTTTGGGTGAAGAACATGAGGTAATCATGGGTATTGGCGGTGAAGAGATGTTCCACAAAGTCGTTGTCTTCCTCCGTGACTCCTTCTCGGGTCTGCATCCCTTTCTTGCCTCGGCCGCCACGTCTTTGGGCGCGGTAGGAACTAACAGCAGTCCGTTTGATGAACCCGTTGTGCGTGATGGTAATCATCGTTCCCTCATTCGCGATGAGGTCTTCGATGCTGATTTCTCCTTCGTCCGGAACAATCTTGGTCAATCGGTCCGACCCATAGCGCGCCTTGATGTCTCGCAACTCCTTTTTGATAATGGACATGACGCGAGACTCCTTCGCGAGAATGTCCAGCAAGTCCTTAATCGTCTCAAGGAGTTCCGCGTACTCTTTGACGATGCTCTCGCGTTCTAGGCCCGTCAGTTGGTACAACCGAAGATCGAGGATGGAGTTTACCTGACGCTCGGTGAAGCGGTAATGACCATCGACGATTCGTGACTCCGAGCGGATGAGAACGCCGATTTTCTCGACGGCAGCTCGAGTCCACTTGAGCGCCATGAGCTTGGTTCTTGCGTCGTCGCGGTCCTTGGAATCGCGGATGATTCTGATGAAGTCATCAAGATTCGCTAGCGCGATGAGGAAACCTTCGAGCTTTTCCGCGAGTTCCTCTGCTTGGCGGAGGAGGAAGCGGGTGCGTCGCAAAATCACTTCGCGGCGGTGCTCGATGTAGCAACCAATCGCGTCTTTGAGTGAAAGAAGCTTGGGACGTCCATGGTCAATCGCCAGCATGGACACCGAGAAGGTCGTTTCGAGGGCCGTGTGCTTGTAGAGATTGTTGATGACCAACTTCGGGTTCCCGTCGCGCTTGAGCTCAATCACCACTCGGGTTTCCTCGGTCGACTCGTCACGCACCGCGCTGATGTCGGTGAGTACCTTATCATTTACGAGGTCGGCGATGCGTTTAATCAACTCGGCTCGGTTCACCCCGTAAGGAATTTCCGTAAGGATGACCGCTTCGCGATTTCCCTTCATTTCCTCCACGCACGCGGTCCCGCGAACGCGAACGGATCCTTTCCCCGTCTCGAAGTACTGCTTAATCGGGGCCGTACCGCAAATCGAACAACCCGTTGGAAAATCGGGTCCTTTCACGTACGCCATCAGCCCAGCGATTGTGATGTCTGGGTCATCGATCTGCGCACAGATAGCGTCGATGATCTCGTTCAGATTATGCGGCGGGATGTTGGTCGCCATCCCGACGGCGATACCGGTGCCACCATTGACTAACAAGTTGGGCCAACTGGCGGGGAGAACCGTGGGCTCCATCCGGGTCTCGTCGTAGTTAGAGACGAAATCCACGGTGTCCTTGTCCATGTCCTCCATGAGTGAGGCACCCAAGTGACGCAACCGAGCCTCGGTATACCGCATGGACGCTGGCGGATCACCTTCAACGGAGCCGAAGTTGCCTTGTCCTTCGATGAGCATTTCACGCATCGCCCAAGGCTGCGCCATGTGGACAAGGGTGGGGTAGATGGCTTGGTCGCCGTGGGGGTGGTAGTTCCCCATGGTTTCCCCGACAATTTTCGCGCACTTGAGGTGCTTCCGATTGGGCATGACACCCAGTTCGGACATGGCGAAAAGAATGCGTCGTTGGGAGGGTTTCAGACCGTCGCGCGCGTCTGGAAGCGCGCGGGAGATAATGACGGACATGGAGTAATCCAAAAACGATTTGGACATCTCCTCCGCCACGTTCACCTTTTCGACTTTTTCGTTCTGATTATACATCTTCGTTCGGAAAGTTCAGGTTCGAGGGATTTTAGACGTCGAGGTTTCGCACATTGAGCGCGTTGTCTTCGATGAATTGGCGTCTAGGTTCGACAATATCTCCCATGAGAACGGTAAACATCTTGTCGGCCTCGAGAGCGTTGGTTTCGTTGAGATCGACCTTCAATAAGCGGCGCTTTTCCGGGTTCATGGTCGTTTCAAACAGTTCTTTGGCGTTCATTTCACCGAGACCCTTGAACCGCTGAATGGTCATCCCTTTGCGCCCAATTTCGATCACCTTTTGGAGGATTTCGGGGATCGTGAAGAGGGGATGCGTCGTGGCTTTTTCGCCGTCGCCCTCGACAATCTCAAACAGTGGTTGGTCGCTGTTACTGAAGTGCTCGAGCTTCAATCCCTTCTTGCTGAGTTCGGCCAAAATCTTTTCAGCGGGAGCAGCCTCGTGGAGCTCGACCAACCGACCGCGCCGACGGGGTCCATCATTCTTACGCGTCGGTTTTTGCGGAGCCTGAGTTTCAGTCACTGCTTCCACGGGTTCAGCTCCCTCGACAGGAACGGGTTGCTCGATTTCAAAAAGACCGAGGTCTTGGTTCGCGAGGTGGAACTCCCGAACTTGGGTCTCGTTTGAGAAGTATTTGACCGTTTCATTATTTCCCTCGCGAACGCGGACCAAATAGGTCGGAAGCGCCCCAGTGTCAGGATTTCGGTGATTCAGTAATTGCTCGAAATCGCCACCGTGGCGCCGAACGGCGTCACTGTACTTCGCGAGCTTTTCTAGCGACGAAAGAATCTCCGAGAGCTGTGAGGAGTTAAACGTACGGTTGTCTGCGAGGTTTTTAAGTTTCACTTCGTCCGCTCCAAGCGAAATGAGGATTCGGTTGAGCTGGATGTCGTCATCGACGTACTCCTCGCGCTTTTTCCGCTTCATTTTGTAGAGGGGAGGGCAAGCGATGTAGATTTTTCCTGAACGCACCAGCTCGGGCATCTGGCGGTAAAAGAAAGTTAGCAACAGCGTCCGAATGTGGGATCCATCCACGTCTGCATCGGTCATGATGATGATGCGACCGTAACGCAACTTCGCCATGTTGAACGAACCCTCTTGATCGCCGCCGCCGATTCCAGTGCCGATAGCGGTAATCATGGTTTGGATTTCCTGATTCTGAAGGACTTTGTCCAAACGGGCTTTCTCGACATTGATAAGCTTTCCGCGAATCGGGAGGATGGCTTGGAAACGACGGTCGCGGCCTTGCTTCGCTGAGCCACCTGCCGAGTCACCTTCGACGATGTACAGCTCTGTCAGGTCAGGATCGCGTTCAGAGCAGTCTGCGAGCTTGCCTGGGAGGCCGCCCCCCGTCAGCGCACTCTTCCGGACCGTTTCGCGCGCTTTTCTTGCCGCTTCTCGTGCCCGCGCGGCCATCAATCCTTTCTCGACGACCTTCTTTGCAATTTGCGGGTTTTGGTCGAAGAAGGTCATCAGACCTTCGTAAGTGATAGAGCTAACAATCCCTTCCACCTCGGGGGTGACCAACTTCACCTTGGTCTGTGATTCGAATCCAGGGTTGGGGTGCTTGATAGCCAACACGACCGTCAGCCCTTCGCGGACATCGTCACCACTGATGGAAGGATCTTTCTCCTTCAGCAGGTTGTTGCCCTTTGCGTATTGATTGATGGCCCGAGTGAGTGCGGTCCTGAACCCTGTTGAATGGGTCCCGCCGTCCGGGTTGGGGATAGCATTCGTGAAGCAGAGAATCTGGTCGGAGTAGCTGTCGTTGTACTGGAGGACTACATCGACATACATGTCGTCCTCGATTTCCTGCTGGTCTTTGTTCTTGAACTTCACCTTCCGGCGGCCTGCGAGAACAATCGGTTTCGGGTGCAGCAGCTCTTTGTTTTCACCCAGCTGTCGAACGAACTCTTCGATCCCATCTCGGTAGAGGTAGTTTTCCTTCCGCGTTTCGTCGCCGCGCTCGTCCGTGAGGGTGATTTCCAGACCTGGGTTGAGGAACGCCAGTTCACGCAATCGAGCCGCCAGTTTGGGAAACTGAAACTCCGTCGTGATGTTGAAGATGGTCGGGTCTGGCAGGAACGTAATGAGCGTCCCCGTGTTCTTTTTGTTTTTGACCTCTCCAATCACCGTCAGCTTCTGCGTCGTCTGACCCCGTGCGAACGCCATGTGATAAACTTGGCCGTCGCGGGTAACTTCTACCTTGAACCAATCGGAGAGAGCGTTCACGCACTTCGCTCCGACCCCGTGCAAACCTCCCGAATACTTGTATGCACCCTGACCGAACTTTCCGCCCGCATGCAGGTTGGTCAAAACCAACTCGAGGGCTGGGATTTGAAACTTTGGATGAATGTCGACTGGGATGCCTCGTCCGTTGTCGCGAAGGGAACACGATCCATCCACGTGGAGCGTGACCTCGATGCGGGTGCAATGGCCGGCAAGGTGCTCATCGATTGAGTTGTCGAGAACCTCAAAAACGCAGTGATGCAGACCACGTTCATCGGTTGGCCCGATGTACATGCCGGGACGCTGACGCACCCCTGCAAGTCCCTCGAGCTTATCGATTTTTGAGGCGTCGTACTTCTGCTCTACGACCGGAGCGGTCGTCATTTGTTCAGCGGGATCGGACATAGGTAGAAAGGTGAGGGTCGGAAGCAACGTTTTCCGACATTGAAAATCAGTTCGCAAACATACCTGCCCCCCCCTGCAGAACAACCCAAATCCCTAAAAACCACAACCTGAGGTGGGCGTCGCGCCTCGAAGGTACCACCTGTTGGGGGTCAGTTCGATGCGAAGAACCAGCGGCAAATCCAAACCGAGGCTAGCACCGCGGTGCAATCAGCAATTAGGCCCGCTGGAAGCGCTTGGCGCCCGCGCTGAATATTTACGCTCCCGAAGTAAACGGAGAGCACGTAGAGGGTCGTTTCAGTGCTTCCGTAAATGGTCGCTGCCGTGCGTGAAATCAGAGAGTCTGCGCCGAACTTGGTCACGATTTCGGTGAAAAGTCCGGTTGTGGCACTTCCGCTTAGCGGGCGAACGAGCGACATGGGAAGCAGTTCGGGTGACATTCCGATTTGTGCGAGCAGGGGACCAAGTGCCTTGGAAAGAGCATCGATCCCACCGGCCTCGCGAAACATTCGCACAGCGACCAAAATTGCGACCAGATAGGGAATGATGCGTTTGACCGTGTCGAACCCCTCCTTTGCACCGTCGACAAACTGCTCGTAAACTTTTACGCCACGGCCTGTTGCGTAGACAGGAAACAGCAGGAGCAGCGCGGGCAGTGCTGTCGAAGCGATTCCTCTAAGTATCCGAATGGCCAACCCACCTTCCGTTGCGTTGCCATTTTCCGATAAGGCGAAACTAGCGGGGAGCACGCCTGGAAAAACTCGGGAGAGAAACGACAGCAAAAGCAGGAGCGTTAGGAGAGCAAGAACGAGTTTCCAGCGGGGGGAGAGCGGGGGCAGCTCCCGAGGCTGAGTTGGCGACGTTTCCGACTCAGTCGGGTGATTCTCCGCTTCCGCCCCCGACAAGGCTCGCAAAGGAAAGAAGGGGGCGAGGAGTTTGACGGCGGCAATGCCGGCGCCGAATGCGATGAACGAGACCACCAGCGAGGGCCCCATCACCAGGGAGGGAGTTTTCGAGCCATTTGCCGCAAGGATGCTGATTGCGGTTGCGGGGATGATCTGGATGGACGCTGTGTTCACCGCGAGGAAGGTGCACATTGCATTTGAAGCGACGCCTTTCACTGGATTCAGCCCATCGAGTAACCGCATGGCTCTCAGCCCAAAAGGCGTTGCGGCATTCCCAAGGCCAAGCATGTTGGCCGCCATGTTGAGCGTGATGGCGCCAAGAGCGGGGTGCCCGGCAGGCACTTCCGGAAAAAGGCGTCCGAGAACCGGTTTCAAACTGCGCGCTAAGGCGTCCACCAGACCCGCTGCCTCGGCGATTCGCAAAAAACCGAGCCAGAAACTCGTGAGGCCAATCAGGGGAATCGCCACCACCACCACTGCGTCCTTCGCTGCGGAGAAGACCGCGCCGGTCACGGACTCAACGGTGCCATTAATCAGCGCAAGGACCAGAGCGCCACAGAAAAGCGCCAACCAGACGACGTTCAGCATCCGTCAACCGAGGTGGAACCAATCAAAGGTCAACGGTTCGCCCCGTGCGGAAACTTTCGTCCGCCGCAGCGACAATCCGCATCGACTGAACGGCATCGTCCATGTGGTCACCGAGGTCGAGGTCCTTCTGAATCGCCTCCAAAAAGAACGCCTGCTCGCGAAGGCACAGCCCATCATGGTCCGGCTCATCTCCAGTGCTTACCCACTCGTCAGGTTGGGAAAGTTTACCTGCTGAGTCGGTGGCGCTGTGGTGAAGCAGGATGGATTGTGTTTTTGAATGCGCATCCACGTTGGAACTCTGTCCCGCCGCCGCCGCATCCTTCGCAACGATGGATGCGCAACCCTTTGGACCGATGACGTCTTTTACGAAAAAAGCGGTCTCGGACATCATCGGGCCCCATCCGGCCTCGTACCAACCGACTGAACCGTCGGCGAATGTGACCTGAAGTTGTCCGTAGTTGATCTGACCAGGCTGGATGTCGTCGGCAAGACGGGCTCCGATACCAGATACGCGAATCGGTTTTGAGCGAGTCATTTGGCACATGACGTCGACGTAGTGCACTCCGCAATCCACCACCGGCGAGCAGGATTTGAGCAAGGCTTTGTGGGTTTGCCATTCGGCACCGGATGACTGCTGGTTGAGGTTCATCCGCATGACGAGCGGTTTTCCAAGGCCACGGGCAATTTCGATGAACCGTATCCAACTCGGGTGATGCCGAAGGATGTACCCGATTACCAGTTTACGGCCGGCGGCGCGGGCTGCAGCGACGATTTCCTCGGCTTCCGCGACGGTTTCAGCCAGCGGCTTTTCAATAAAAACATGCGCTCCTGCCGCAAGCGCCTTTTTCGCGTAGTTGGCGTGGGTATCAGGGTAGGTGGAGATGGAGACGGCGTCGGGTTTCGTCACGCGGAGCGCTTCCTCGTAGTCGGAGAAAAGCGCGTATCCGCCCCCCAGTTCTTCATTGAGCACCGAGCGGGACGCTTCCGAGCGCGTTACAATCCCGCAGATTTCGAAGTCCGGTAGCTTTTGGTACGCAAGCGCATGGGAGCGCCCCATGTGACCTGCACCCACACAAAGCACTTTGATTTTGTTCGACATAAAATGAGGAGAAAGGCGGTTTAGGGCTGGTTACCTTGGTCTTTCGGACGGAACCCCACCAGGAACAGAGCGAGGATGACTCCCGCCATAACAGCTGGACCAATCCAGAACTGGTTCCACTGCGCCATGGTTTCACCGAACAATCCTTGGTCCACGGACTGGGGAAGGTTGACCGAGAACATCTTGGTGAACTGTTCCCAGAACCCAAGTGGTTCGGCGCTCCGCGCACCTTTGATGGCTTCGACGAGAGCTCCGTGCTGGGAGACAGATTCGGCCATTTTTGGAAATGCCATCGAAAACCCGAAGTACATGCCGATGCCCTGAGTAAAGAAAACCAACATGGATTGGGCTTGGCTTCGGATCGCGGCAGGCGCGGTCTTGTCGGTGTAGATGTAACCGGTGACAAAGAAGAAGTCGTAACACACCCCGTGGAGGGCTACTGCCAAGAAAATGGCCCACAGCGAGGAGTTAGCGATTCCGGCTTGGGCTGTGGCACCCCACGAGAACAGGAGGTAACGACCAATCCATGCAAGCATGCCGACGATAATCATCCACTTCACACCGAGACGGCGGAAGAAGACCGGCATCATCACCATGAAGAAAATCTCGGACATTTGACCAATGGTCATGGTCGCTGCGGGCTGCTCAAACCCAAGGCCGGTGAGGAAGTCTCCTGTAATCCCGTAATAATACGCCAGCGGGATACAAATCAGCGTGGAGCACACCATAAAAACGGCAAAATCAATCCGTTTAAACAGGCTGAACGCGTCCACCATGAACAGAGACCGGAGGTCGATAGGCGCGCCTTTCGCCGGAGGAGGCGTGTGGGGCAAGAACAAGCAGAATGCGCTCAATGCGAGTGAGGTACCCGCAGCGATATAGAACATGTTCATGCTGTAGGAAAGCCCCATGGCACCGTTGAGAAGCCCCGCTGCAATCCAACCGATGGTCCCCCACACGCGAATCGATGGATACTCGCTGGGATCCGGAATGTTCGAAAAGGCAATCGTGTTCGCGAGGCCGAGGGTTGGCATGTAGCAGAGCATGTGGCCCAAAAATAACCAACGCATCAGAGAGGGGTCGTGCTCCGCTGCATACGGCACTGCTGCAATGATGAGCCCGCCGATGAGAAAGAGTGCGCTCATCACTTTCTCAGAAGCGAAAAAGCGATCAGCGATAAAACCAAGGAACAGAGGTGCGAAGATGGCTGCGAGCGGAGCGCTATTGTAGGCATGTCCGGCTTCGCCACCGAGTTTGTTCACGGTGAGACAGGCTCCCACGGTGGTGAACCAAGCGCCCCAGACAAAAAGCTGGATAAAGTTCATCACGCAGAGACGCGTTTTGATGGAGGAGTTCTGGGTGTTCATGGGGGAGACCTTTCAGCGAAAAGCGTGCTCGCTCTGAGAAGGATGAGAAAATGAAAAAGCCCCGGCATGACCGGGGCTTCTCAGACCGAGAGTGTGTTTAGTTCTTAATCAGGTTCACTGGAGACGGTTGCTGTCCCATCGCCATCGCGGCGTGTTGCGCGTCAGAGCAGGGGGCATTAATCGGCACCCCCACCTGCTTTTCGCTGGTTCCCACAAGGCCCTGCTTCAGCAAATACTGCTCGACTTCCTCTCCAGAAATATCCGGCAACATCACGCCGTTAACCTCGACGCAGGGACTTAGTGGTTGACCGCTCCGCTGCTCCATCTCCCAGCGGAAGGCTGGGTTTTTGATGATGTCTTTCTCCGTGTAAGCAAGGTCGTACTTTGCGAGGACAGCCCTCACTCCATTGCTCCAACCACATTGGGTTTTCAGCCACGCGGTAATCGTCGGTTTCTCCATATGCTCGAGTTATACGCGAAGCGGTGCTCGCTGTCATTGACGGCGAACGGGGCGGAATCACCGGCCAACTCGATGGAGCTTTGTTTCTGTTCGAATGTATAGCGTGCCATCATCGGGAGTCGGCGAGGCGAGTGCCTTCTCGGCTAAGTCGTTGCTGGCCATAATCTCAAACTGTCGGGCGGCACGAACGACGGTCGTGAGCCCCGCCTCGTTTAAGAAGTAGAGGCGTCCTTCCGCCATCACGGGTGAGGCTGAATAGTTTCCGGGAATCCGTTCGCTCCAGACGGGGTCTCCGGTTTTTGCATCGGCACAAGTCGCAATCCCCGCATCCGACACCATGAACAAGAGTCCGTCTGACAGAATCATCGAAGGAGTATGCGGCGCGCCTTTTTTGACCGTCCAGTCCACGTGGGATTCTGTGACATCTCCCGATGCACCCGCCGGCCGAATGGCAAGAGCGGATGCCGCGTCGAACCCCGAACTTAGGTACAGACGTTCTCCGTCGAAAACGGGGCGGGGAACTACGGAGTAGCCCTCCCCGTAGTTGACCTTCCAGATTTCGCGACCGTCGGCCGGAGCGTACGCCGCCACAAATCCGCTTCCCGGACTGATGATTTGAACTTGCCCGCCCGTCGTGATGATTTGCGGGGTTGAAAATGAGAAGTTTTTCTTTGCGTGCGTGTTGCGATCCTGCCGCCAAACAACATTCCCCGACGCCCGATCGAGGGCTGCTACAAAAGGACTCTCCTGACCGTCCGCACTAAACACGAGCAGGTTGCCGACAAGTGCAGGCGACCCTCCCGTCCCATGGACGGGTTTGTATTTCAACGACTCCTGTTTCCAAAGCACCTTGCCGGCATGGCTGAGTGCGGCGGTGCCCATGTGTCCGAAGTGCACGTACACCGACGATTCGTCTACGAGGGCTGTTGGGCTGGCCGCCGTGTTCTTCTTATGCATTCGCGTCGCGTCGGCGGGTTCAGGGCTGAAGACGGGCACGTTCCATATGATTCGGCCGCTCGTCGCCTCGAGGCAGAGCGCGTTGAGCGTGATAGCCCCATCGGTTTCAACGGCAGAAGTCAGGTAGATTCGCCCTGAGCGGAGCGTCGGTGATGACCATCCTTTTCCCGGAATCTCGGTTGACCACTTGAGGTTTTCTCGTCCCTCCGCTGACCACTTCAACGGGACGTCCTTTGCTGAAGTGATCCCGTTGCGATCCGGTCCGCGAAACTCTGGCCAGTCGAGAGCGTGTGACTGGATGGAGAGGAAGGGGGTGAGGGCGAGGATTTTCCCGAGCGATTGAAACGGCTTCATGATACGGCGGTTTCAAGCAGCGTCCGTGCTCATCGGCGTCCGTTTGGTGTTTGCAAAATCATCGAGGGGTGTATGGTCTCCCGCTCTAGTTTTATGAACGTCGAACTCGAAAGTTTACCCAGTTGTCAAGCGAGTCTCCGAGTGGAAGTCCCTGCCGAAAAGGTCGCGGAAATCCGGGAGGCGGTGGTCAAGGCCTTTGCGAAAGATGCCCGTTTGCCTGGGTTCCGTCCGGGGAAGGC
>JBEEPE010000386.1:0-4628 GCA_041191265.1 Verrucomicrobiota bacterium
AACGTGCGTTGGCATCGAGGGCGGCGAGGCGGGCTTCCTCTGCGGACTGGTACAAATTCCAACCGGCGTCGCTATAGGTGGGGCGGTTGGTTCCAGGGGCGGCGAGTTGCCAGGTTTGGGAATCTTTTGGGGACCAAGCGACGACGGTTTCGCCGAGTTCGGGGCGGCGGCGACTTTTCGCGCTGAGGACGTATCCGACGACGGTTTCGAGGGCGAAGTGGTGTTCGCCACCGCTGCTTTCGAACTCGCACCAAGCGTCACGGTTTCCCGGTGGAGCGAAGCGGAAGTCGCCGCCGAGATCGAGGAAGTTGTCTTGGACTTTGATGGGTTTGTCGTCAGTGCCGGGCGGGGGGAAGGGAGTGCGGAGCACGTCTTTATCGTCAATGAAGAGGACGGAGGCACCGCGGGCGCGGAGGAGGATGCGGTGTTTACCGGCGGGGAGGTTTACTTTTGCGAATGCGCGAACCAAGAAGGGATCGTTGCGGGCGGCGCGCACGCCGGTTTCCACGTATTTGTGCGGGACGCGGAAGAGGCCGAAGGCTGGTGCGTGATACGATTCGGTGGCTGCGAGCGGGTTCTCGGGCCAGAGGTTTGAGGCTGGACTCCAGTCTTCGCAGATTTCGACGATGACGCGGTCTGACGGCGTGTTTGCCCAATCGATTTTTGGCGCGGTAACGGTCTCTGGGATTTGGGCTTTGGCCGGTTTTTTTGGCGCATTGGCGACATCGTTTCCGGCGGTTTGCGGGCCGACTTCGGCGAGGGAAGGCTCTGCGGGCGGCGGGAGGGTTGTGACGAAACGGGAGGCGAGCTCGGTTTCGGGGATGAGGGAGCGGTGCAGTTTGATTTCGTCGAGTTGGCCTCGGTAGCTGCTGCCGGGGTTTCCTCCCATGGATGATCCGATCCAGACGGGAGCGTCGTCGACGACGGGAGCGTCCTTGGTTGGTCCGGCCATGTCCCAAGTGCCTTTGACGGGTTTTCCGTCGACGAATGCTTTGATGCTTTCCGGATTTCCGAAGGCGTAGGAGATCGCGATGTGGTGCCAGCGGTCGTCGTGGCGGAGTCCGGCGGAGGCGGTCCACCGGTGCCACTCCACTTTGCCGCCTTCGGCGGGGGTAGCGAACAGCAGACTGGGGCAGTGAAGGCCGTTAGTTTCGCGGAGGCGCAGGGCCCAGTTTTGATTGTTCGGAGTGGAGGATTTGGGGTCGGTTCGACCTTTTCCGATGAGGTAGACGTTCTCGCCCTTGTTGATGGCGTCGGGTCGGACCCAGGTTTCGAGGGTAAGGGAATCGCCGTTTTTGAAATCGAAGACGCTATCGGCGCCTGGGTCGTTGATGACGATTCGGGCTCCGTTGCCCGCGAGAGAGATGGCGCGATTGGTTTGAGCGAACCCGGGGTAGTCGGGGCGACGCGGGCCGGGGATACCGGTGCGAACATCGCCGACGACGGTTAGCGCGGTGGTGTCCTCGGCGTCGGAGGTCCAGTCGGCGGGTTTTTCAGCGAGCGTGGCGAAGGGAAAAAGGACGGCGGCGAGCAGGGGAATGGGGTTCAGCGAGCGGCGCATGTGGGGTGGAGAGTGCGGAGGGTTTGTTTACCGCTCTGCAAGTCTCGCTCCATGCGCTCGGGCATTTTGTGAGAATGACTTCGTAAAACACGGAGCTAGCGAAGCCATAGTAGAGAGGGGTTGCCCCGCTCATTTGCGACGCTTGTGGGGCCTCTATTGGCCGTGGAGCATACGTAAACGTCTTAGCGGTAGCTGGAACGAGGCTGCCCTCGTTTTCGGGAGTTTGTCGGCTGCGATCGCGGAACTGGTGAGAGAGTCTCGGTCTGTTCTCTGATGTATTTTTCGAGCGGAAAATGGGCGAACCCAAGATTCACCGTTTGCCGACTGAGGAGGGCGAGTCCGGCAGGAGGCTTCCAGTTTCGACAGGGGTTCACCAAAACCAATCGGCCATTGGGCACGAGAAGGCGAACTGCCATTTGAAAGAGTGTGTGAATGAGGTCTTGTAAGCTTTTCTGGGGCACACGTTTCCCCAGAGGTGGATTCGTTACAATCAGGGTGAGCGATTGTTCAGGAATACCGAGGTTCAAGACATCTCGGAAATCGGAGCATTCAAATCGCGTTTCGGTTTGCGGGTGAGAGTCGCGGCTGATTTTTGAGTGTACGGAGGCCACGTTTGCTTGGGCTATCTGGCAGGCCTTCGGATCGAGGTCTGTGCCAAGGACGAGGGTTGGCGGGTTTCGAAGGACGCATTCGGCCAGTTCGAGTCCGGATCCACAAAAGGGGTCCCAGATGCGTTCCGCGGCATGAAAGGGGTGTGAACCGACTTGAGCAAGTCGCGCAATAGCGGCTGCCAGAGGAGGATGTGATGCTGCGGGAACATCGCCCTTGCGGTAGTCGAAGCGAGGGTCTGGACGGAACTTGGGCAGGAGGTCGACGGCTACCGAGTTTGGCGTTTCACGCACGCGCAGTTCCCAGAGGGCGGCGCGGGGATCGTTGAGGAGTTCGGGGCGTTTGGCGTGCACGGCTTCCGCGAGGCGGGTGGCGAGGGTTCCCGAGATGCGGCGCGCGGGAAAATCCCAGCGATAGCGGATGGGCCCGTTTGTGAATGCCTGAAGGATTTCGAACGCTTCGGGGGCGGCGGCGGCTTGGGCCAGTCTTTCTACTGGCAACGGTGCGCCGCGGTGCGGGAGCGCGGGGAGTCTTGCGATCGGGAAGGCGAGGCTGCTCCAGCAACGAAGGTCTAGTAGTTGATTGAGGGTGAAGGGATTCCGAGCGGTGAGCTCGACGCCTCCGGAGTCGGAGTTGAGGGGGTGTTGTTGGTTCGATGCGAGGGTGGTCTTGAAGCTGAATCGGCAACCGGCGTGTTCCTTGATTTCTTGGTGAAGGACGGTTTCTAGGCCGCTCCGACACTCGAGGAGCGCGCGGGCACCGCTGATCTTCGTGAGAGGGGTATCAAGCGCTAGATTGCCGGAGCCCGAGCCGCGGGCGACGTTGGCCTTGAGCCGTTGATGCGCTGGCCGAGCGTCGGCGGATTGGCAGTCGGCGGTCCGCTGAATGGTTTGTTCACCGCCTACGCGTTCCAGCGTGCGGGTGACGGCGCGTTGTTCTCGAACGGAGGCAGGGCGTTCCCAGAGACTGAGCAGATCCGTTTCGTCGGAGTCGTTTACGCCAAGTTTTGGGAGGGCTTGCACTGCGTACCGCCGAACTTTCTCGGCGGGATCTTTGAGCAAGGATCGAATCCATTGGTGCGCGGTTTTCTTCTGCTCTGGTGTACCTTTTTGTGCGAATACAACTGCGACGGCCCGAATCACTGACACGGTTCGCAGACGCTCAGCGGGCGGGGCTTGGTTGAAGGTTGCAACCTGATTCCACAGGGCATCGCAATCGAGTTGGCTGAGAGCGATGTAGTGGGCGCGAACGCGCTGATTTGACTCGTTTTTCAAGGAGGTTGGTAGGAGTTCGCCTGAGGTCAGGTGAGGATGGAGGTCATTAGGTTGGGGAACCGCGTAACGTCGAGCGATGAGATGCTCTGTGTCCAGTTCCATTTCTCGTCTCACGCACTGGTCGCGTTCGAACCCAGCTAGGCGAGCGTCATCAATAGCGGTGTGGGGCGGTCGATTCCATGAGGATGAATCCGATGCAATGGCTCGGGAGTGAGCTGTGTGATTTGCTGAATCAGGTGGGCAGATCACGAATGCATGACCTGTCCGCCGTCGATGTTCAGGGTTTGTCCGGTGATGTGTCGGGCGTGGGGGGAGGCGAGGTAGGCGGCCATTGCGCCGATTTCCTCGGGAGTTTGCCACTCTGCAATGGGGGCGAGTTTGCGGAGTTTTTCGCGGCCCCATGTTTCAAAATCTTGTCGTTCAGATTCCGGAAGAAGGGACTGTCCTGCTTTCCAGATTCGTTGATTGAGAGGGGTTTGAACCATTCCTGGCGCGATGGCATTTACTCGGATTCCGTGGGGAGCGAAGTCCTTGGCTGCGCATTTGGTGAAACTGATGAGGCCCGCTTTTGCTGCGGTGTAGGGCGGGTCTGTTTGTGAACCGATTTGTCCGGCGACAGATACCAAGAAGAGCATGGATCCCGAGCCTCGTTGCATGAGGCGGGGTCCGAAAGCGTGCGCGACGTTGACGGCCCCGATTAGGTTGATGTTGAGAACCCTTTGCCAGTCGGAGGGGTGGAGGTTCCAGAATGGAAATCCGAATTTCCCTGAGCCTGCGCCGACACTGAAGACAACGTGATCAACGTGATCGAGACTTTGCGCCCAGTTTTCGACGGAACTCAGGTCCGTCACGTCGCAAGGGTGAATGCCCTCGGCCTCCGCTAAGTCGGAGGCGTAAACCCTGCAGCCCTCTTGGGTGAAAGAGTTTGCGATGGCCTTTCCGATTCCGGATGCCGCGCCGAAGACAACGACAGATTGGTTTTGGAGATGGAGATCCATGGGCAGGCGTTATTGGCCGATGGCCGCGATGAACTCCTGTCGAGGGGATCCATTTTTAGCGAATCGGAGGTAGATGCGGTTTCCGCAGAGGGTGGGTGAAGAGAGGGATTCGTCGCCGAGTTTGTTTTGTGCGATGAGTTTAGCGCCTGTGGGCGAGACTTTAACGACGGACGTGGTGGCTTGGAG
>JBEEPE010000387.1:0-2949 GCA_041191265.1 Verrucomicrobiota bacterium
CTTCGTGCCTTCGTGTGCCACTCCCCCCGAAAAGCCATCTTTCAACGTCACCGTCCGATTCGAAACGGGGGCACCCAGCGTTGAGCCCCTCTCATCCGCCACGATGTACCCCACTCGACCACACGTCCCCCAAAAGCCCTCCCCCGCATTTACCCCCTTCGTGTCTTCGCGCCTTCGTGTGCCACTCCCCCCGAAAAGCCGTCTTTCAACGTCACCGTCCGATTGAACACGGGGGCACCCGGCGTTGAGTCCCTCTCATCCGCCACGAAGTACCCCACCCGCTCAAACTGATAGCGGCCGCCGGCCACGGCCTGACAGACCGACGGCTCCGCCTTTGCCGAAAGAGTCTCCAGTGAGCCCGAGTTCAAAAATGACGTGAAGTCCCCCTCCGCACCGGCTTCCTCGTCCGGCTGAGGAACCGTGAACAAGCGGTCATATAGACGAACCGGCACATCCACGGCATGCGCCGCACTCACCCAGTGGATGGTTCCCTTCACCTTCGGACGCCCCTCAGGCTGAACTCCGCGCCGTGTTGCGTCATCGTAGGTGCAGCGCAACTCCACCACCCGTCCCGAAGAATCCTTCACAACCTCGTGGCACCGGATGCAGAACGCATACTTCAGCCGAACTTCGCCACCCGGACTCAATCGGAAAAAGCCCTTCACCGGCACCTCCATGAAATCCTCCTCGTCGATGTAAATTTCTCGAGAGAGCGGAACCAATCGTGTCCCCGCCGTTTCATCCTCAGGATTATTTTTCAGCTCGACCTGCTCCACGACCCCCTCGGGAAAGTTCTCAATCACGACCTTCACCGGCCGCAACACAACGTAAGCCCGTCGAGCAACTCGGTTCAGGTCTTCGCGCACACAATGTTCCAGCAAGGCGAGCTCGGTCAGCGAAGGATACTTGGTCAACCCAATCGCCTCGCAGAACGCGCGAATCGAAGTCGGAGTGTATCCACGCCGACGAATCCCACTGATCGTGGGCATCCGGGGATCGTCCCACCCCTCGACAAAGCCCTCCTTCACGAGCCGCAATAGCTTGCGCTTGCTCATCACCGTGTAAGTCAAGTTCAGCCGAGCAAACTCCCTCTGGTAAGGGGCACTGGGCAGTCCAGAAACATTGGCAATCAGCCATTCATACAGCGGACGGTGATGCTCAAACTCCAGCGTACACAGACTGTGCGTAATCCCCTCCAACGCATCGCTCAACGGATGAGCAAAGTCGTACATCGGGTAAATGCACCACGCATCACCCGTCCGATGATGATGCGCCTTCAAAATCCGGTAAATCACGGGATCCCGAAGGTTGATGTTCGGAGATGCCATGTCGATTTTAGCGCGAAGCACCCGCCCGCCCTCCTCAAAGGCACCCGCCCGCATTTGCTCAAACAACGACAAGTTCTCTGAAACCGTCCTGTCACGAAACGGACTCGGCCGCCCAGGCTCTGTCAATGTCCCCCGCGTCGCCCGAATCTCCTCGGGTGACTGATCATCAACGTAAGCCAGTCCCTTCTCGATCAGTTGAACCGCAAACCCGTAGAGCTTCTCAAAGTAATCGCTCGCAAAAAAACGATTCGGCCCCCAATCGAATCCAAGCCACTTCACATCTTCCTGAATACTCTCCACATACTCCACGTCCTCCTTTGTCGGATTCGTGTCATCAAACCGTAAGTGACACCGCGCTTTCGGAGCATTCTCCAAACTCAGACCGAAGTTCAGACAGATACTTTTCGCGTGCCCGATGTGAAGGTACCCATTCGGCTCGGGAGGAAACCGAGTAATCACCCACCCACCGTTGAGTCCGGCTTGAACGTCCGCGGCAATCATCTCACGGATAAAATCAAGCGGAGCTGCGGAGGAGTTCGTTTCGGACATAGCGGCAGAAAATCCTCTCGGAAAGCCCCTGAGTCAAGAATGCCAGCGCCGAACGGAAATTATCGCTCACCGCTCCGCACCACACGAAACCCAATCCCGAAATAGTGATAATCGGGCATGTCGCTGTCATCCCGACCGGCTGCTGTCCCTCGGGGCCATGTCTTCTCCGAATCAGGGTGGCGAGGGTGTGGGAGGCGAATCATCTCCGAGTGCGGATGAATCGTTTCATGGTGGAGTGACGATTCCGTTTCAGAAGGTGTCGTCGGCGGGGCACGCTGCGCCGAACGGAGTGGCGCCTCTCGAGGCGGGGCAGCGGTTTGGCGAGTTTGAGATTATCGCGATTTTAGGGAAAGGGGGGATGGGAGCCGTTTACAAGGCATTGCAAGTGCGCTGCGGGGGGGGAGGATGGAACTATGGCGTTGGGAGCTCTGCGGTGGCTTGCAAGCCGCACCCAACACATCCCGATCAGTACGGTCACACGAAATGCCGCATCCACCCGCGCATCCAGATGAGGCTCTTCGAAAAGGGCTCCCTCAAATCATCGGCCCCCTGACCGCATCGAACCCATATCCGTAATCGGTTTGCACCCGAACCGCTCCAACCCTACTCTCCACCGGTCCGATTCCGACCCTCGGATTCGGTGTTAATCCCTATCTTCTACCCCCTCATCATGAGTCGAAAAATTCGTTACGGAATGGTCGGAGGCGGCCGCGGCGCCTTCATCGGAGCAGTTCACCGCATCGCCGCGAACATGGACGGCCAAATCGAACTGGTCTGCGGCGCATTCTCCAGCGACCCAGAACGGTCCAAAGCCTCCGGAGCAGACCTCTTTCTCGCTCCAGAGCGTTGCTATGGCTCGTTCGAAGAAATGATCCATGCAGAAAAGGCTCTCCCCGCCGATAAACGCATGGACTTCATCTCCATCGTCACCCCTAACCACGTTCACTTTGCCCCCGCTAAACTCGCTCTGGAAAACGGATTCCACGTCCTCAGCGACAAACCCGCCACCTTCGACCTCGCACAAGCCCGCGAACTAGAGGCTCTGGTCAAAAAAACCGGCCTCCTCTACGGC
>JBEEPE010000388.1:0-2774 GCA_041191265.1 Verrucomicrobiota bacterium
CCCTTCAAAGACTCTCACCGCTCACTTCAGCGCTCGGATGGTGAAATGGCAGACACGTGCGTTTGAGGGGCGCATGCCGCAAGGCGTGGGGGTTCAAGTCCCCCTCCGAGCACCACCCTCAAAACCCCCAGTTCGATAGCCCTCAAACGGCTTCATGACTCTGGGGACTTGGGGAGCCACAGAAAGCCTCAAGAAAGCCTTCAACGCCCAAATTCCTCGCTCGCGAGTGGCACACTCTCCACCCCACCCGCTCTACCCGTGAGCAGTGCCAACTGGTGCCCGAGGAACTTCCCGTCGCTCGTTCGCCCGAAACGCGCGCGGAGTCGCCCCGGTATACCGGCGAAAATCTTTGCTGAAGAAAAATCGGTCCCCGTAACCAGTTCGAAAAGCGATCTCCTCAATCCCAAGGGTCGTTTCAACCAGCAACCGTTTCGCCTGAGATATTCGGAATCGACGAAGCCAGTCAATCGGAGCGGTTCCAAACGCGCGGTGGAAGAGTCGCGAAAAATGCGTCGAACTTATCCCGCACAACCGTGCCAAACCCGCCACCGTCTGTTTCTCGAAAAAGAGCAGCGACATTCGTTCGATGGCCGGCCGCAACAGAACTGGTGCTGCACGCTCCAATCGGTTTTCACGGCGCATCCAAGCCTCATAAATCAAGGCAATCACCCCTGCCATGGCCGCATGCACGCGCGGGGCGCCCACCCCATCAGGAAGCGGCAACGCCTCAAACACCCGCACCAGCAAATCCGCCAGTGCTACCGCATCCGCCCCACGAACCACCGGATCCGTCCAAACACCCATCCGCTGCGCTAACCGCCCCATCTGCGGCCCATCCGCACGAACCCAGTAAACCTCCCAAGGACACTCCCCTACCGCACCGTGCGCATGTGCACGTGAACAATCGAGCCACACCACGTCGCCTGACTCGACCGCCAGCGTGCGCCCACCGACCTTGACCCACCCACGACCCGACAAACAAAGAATGATTTCATGCCCAGGAAAATGCTCCCGCTCAACCCGGTGCTCCGGACCGGCAATCAAATGGCCCGCCCGCACAACGGTATAAAAAACCTCTGCCTGCTCCGGACCGGGAGTTGCATACAACGACACAAGAAACCGATTTTCTTTGGCGGTGTGGGGCATATTCCAAACCCTGGCAAAACATTACCCACTCAGAAGCGGTGGATTCCCGAGCCAAAAGAACCTCGGCACCTCACCTCGACGGAGCATTTAAGCAAGAATCCCCCTCACCACCTGCGCCTCCTCCACTCCCGTGAGTCGAAAATCTAACCCCTGAAACCGGTGCCCAAACCGTTCGTGATCAATCCCCAAAAGATGAAGCACCGTCGCATGCAAATCCCGCACGTGCACCGGATTTTCCACGGCATTGTAACTGAACTCATCCGTTCCACCGTAACTCATCCCAGGTCTCACCCCGCCCCCAGCCATCCAAACGGTGAAGCAACGCGGATGATGATCCCGGCCCGACTCCGGACTGTCCCACTTACCCTGACCCGCAACGCCACGCCCGAACTCACCCCCCCAAATCACCAACGTCTCATCCAACAACCCACGCCGCTTCAGGTCTTTCACCAACGCCGCACTCGCTTGATCCGTGTCTCGACACCGCGCCGTACACCACTAGGTCAACCGACTGTGATGATCCCAGTCAGGATGAAACAACTGCACAAACCTCACCCCACGCTCCACGAGTCGCCGCGCTAAAATGCAGTTCGCTGCATAACTCCCAGGTCTCCGAGAATCCGATCCGTACAACTCGAACACCTCCTCCGGTTCGTCACTCAAATCCGTCAAATCCGGCACGCTCGACTGCATCCGATACGCCATCTCGTACTGTCGAATCCGCGTCGCAATCTCGGCATCACCCGTCGCTTGCAGACGCTCCGCATTGAGCGCCGCAATGCCATCCAGCATCCCGCGCCGAATCTCGCGAGGAAGCCCCTCCGGATCTCGTAAATAGAGAACCGGATCTTTCGCGTTCCTCAACTTCACCCCTTGAAAACGCGACGGCAAAAAGCCGCTGCCCCAGTAGTGATCATAAAGCGGCTGATCGCTCGGACGCTGCATCCGCGAAATTAACACGAGATAGTCCGGCAGATTGCCGTTCTCACTCCCCAATCCGTAACTCACCCACGAACCCATGCTGGGACGTCCCGGAATCTGATTTCCGGTCAGAAACTTCGTCATCGCCGGCGCATGATTAATCTCCTCCGTGACCATCGACTTGATGAAGCAAACCTCATCCGAAATTCCGCCAATGTGCGGCAACCATTCCCCCACCATCGCACCACTTTGACCATGCCGCAGAAACTTCGTCGCCGCAGGCTTCACCAACTGCTTCTGACCCGAGGTCATCGTGGTCAGCCGCTGACCCTGCCGCACCGAATCTGGCAACTCTTGCCCCGCCCATTTCATCAACCCCGGTTTATGATCGAACAACTCGATTTGCGACGGACCTCCCGACTGCGTGAGAAAAATCACGTTCTTCGCCCGCGGCCGCCGATGGGGAAGCGCCTCCAATCCCATCGATTCCCGCGTCGAAGCCGACGCATCCGAACCAGTCATCACCCCCAATGCGGTTGCCCCAAGAGAAACCCCCGCGCACTGCCCGAGAAAATAGCGGCGCGTCACATCCAGCGCCGCGTCATCAGAAGAGGATTTTGCGTTCATCTTTATTCGTGAGTGATGCATTCATCGAGGTTCAAGAGCATTGAGGCCGTGACAGCAAACGCTGCCGCTTCGTCCGCCGA
>JBEEPE010000389.1:0-6189 GCA_041191265.1 Verrucomicrobiota bacterium
CCTCCACCCGAACCCGCGTCTCCTTCGAAGTCGGCGTCCGCGAACTCGGCGGAGATGTCATGTTCCTTTCCGCAACCGACATCCAACTCGGACGCGGCGAACCCATCCGCGATACCGCCCGAGTCATGGGCCGCATGCTCCACGGCGCCATCATCCGCACCTACGCCCAGCAGGACGTCGTCGATTTCGCCGAGTTCTCCGGAATCCCCACGATCAACGCTCTCACCGACGACGAACACCCCTGCCAAATCCTCGCCGATCTCCAAACCATCCGCGAAAAACTCGGGGGCGTCGAAGGTCGCTCCGTCTGCTTCGTCGGCGACGGTGCCTGCAACGTTCCCCGCTCCTGGATCTGGGCCGCCGCCCGACTCGACTTCGAACTCCGAATCGCCGCCCCGAAAGGCTTCCAGCCCGATGAAGCACTCCTCCAAAGCCTCGGCTCAAGCGCGCGCGTCGTTGTGACCGACGATCTCAAAGCCGCCGTCTCCGGTGCCGACGTGCTGTACACCGATGTGTGGGTGAGCATGGGCAAAGAAGCCGAAGCCGCAGACCGTCTCCGTCTCCTTGCCCCTTTCCAGATTTCCAAGGAAATCGTCGACCTCGCCGCGCCAGATGCGCTCGTCATGCACTGCCTGCCCGCCTACCGCGGCAAGGAGATCACAGAGGACGTGCTCGAAACCCACGCACGCACCATCTTCGATCAGGCCGAAAACCGCCTCCACGCTCAAAAAGCCATTCTTTCCCTGCTCTCACGCCACGCGTGATTTTTGCTCCACATCCGCCTCCACGAAGTCATCATCAGCGCCCTTTAGCCCTCCCCAGAAAGATTTTCCACCACTAACCCCCCAACCCCACCATGTCTCAAGACGCCCTCCGCCAACTCCTCGAGGACTCCGGTGTCGCCATCTCCATCGGATGCGCCGCCGTCGGACTCATCATCGCTGTCCTGCTTGTCCGCTCCATCCTCGGAGTAAAAATCGAGGCTGAAAGAATGCGCTCCATCGCCGGAGCCATCCAAGAAGGCGCAGCCGCCTACCTCAACCGGCAGCTCGCCTCCATCAGCGTAATCGGCGCCATCATCGCCGGCGTTCTCTTCATGGCCCGCGACACCGCAACCTCCATCGGCTTTGTCCTCGGAGCCGTTTGCTCGCTCGCTGCCGGATTTATCGGAATGCGCGTCGCCGTTCTCGCAAACGTGCGCACCGCTCAAAGCGCCACCATCGGGACTCACCCCGCCCTCAAAGCCGCATTCAACGGTGGCGCCGTCACCGGACTCCTCGTCGTCGGTCTCGCCCTTCTCTCCGTCGGCGCCGTGTTCCTCGGAACCAAGAAAGTCCTCGGCGAAGCTGCCAGCATGGACAACTGCCTCATCGGCGTCGCCCTCGGGGCAAGTCTCATCAGCGTCTTCGCACGCCTCGGCGGCGGAATCTACACCAAGGCCGCCGACGTCGGAGCAGACCTCGTCGGCAAAATCGAGAGCAACCTCGATGAAGATGATCCCCGCAATCCCGCGACCATCGCAGACAACGTCGGCGACAACGTCGGCGACTGCGCAGGGATGGCGGCCGACGTGTTCGAGACCTATGCCGTGTCTCTGATCGGTGCCATTCTCATCGCCACCCTCACCGTCAAAGGCAACCACGCCGCCCTCGTCTACCCCTTCGTCCTTGGCGGAATCTCCATCCTCGGCGCCGTCCTCGGCATCCTGTACGTCAACGTCGCCGGTGGCAAACCCGCCAGCGCACTCCTCACTGCCGTAACCGTCAGCGGCCTCGTCTCCGCGGGCGTCCTTTACCCGCTCACCAACAGCCTGTTCGGAGCCGGACTCCAAATCAACGGCGTCGATCACACCGCGTCAGAAATCTACGGATGCGCCCTCATCGGTATTCTCATGACCGGTATCGTGGTCGCCATCACCAACTACTACACTTCCACTGAGTACGGTCCCGTCCGCAAAATCGCGAAAGCCTCGGAAACAGGCCACGCCACCAACATCATCGCTGGACTCGCCATCGGACAACACGCCACCGCGCTCCCCGTCCTGTTCATCGGCGGAGCCATTCTCGCCTCCTACCATTTCGGCCACCTCTACGGCGTCGCCGTCGCTGTCATGGCGATGCTCTCCATGGCCGGCATCATCATCTCTCTCGACGCATTCGGCCCGATTACGGACAACGCGGGCGGAATCGCCGTCATGAGCGGATTGCCCAAGGAAGTGCGCGCCATCACCGATGAGCTCGATGCCGTCGGCAACACCATGAAAGCCGTGACGAAGGGCTACGCCATCGCGTCCGCAGGCCTCGCTGCACTCGTACTCTTCGGTTCCTACGTCGAAGAACTCAAAGCGCACTTACAACACATCGGTAAGTTCTCCGAAGCGGCCATCCAGTTCTCACTCAACGATCCAAAAGTCCTCATCGGCCTTTTCATCGGAGGTCTGCTCCCCTTCCTATTCTCCGCCTTCAGCATGGACGCCGTGGGCAAAGCCGCAGGCGCCGTCGTCACCGAAGTGCGCCGCCAACTCGCTGAACGTCCCGGAATCCTCAAAGGCGAAGACACCCCTGAATACGGACGATGCGTCGACATCGTGACCAAGGCCGCACTTCGCGAAATGATTCTCCCTGCCCTTTTGCCTGTCGCATTTGTCGTGGCCGTCGCGGCGACGCCGGCGCTCGGACCCACCGTTCTCGGCGGCGTCCTCGTTGGTACGATTGTCACCGGTCTCTTCGTCGGGATTGCCATGACCTCCTCCGGCGGCGCGTGGGATAATGCCAAGAAGTTCATTGAAGAAGGCAACCACGGCGGAAAACACTCCCCCGCTCACGCCGCCTCTGTGACGGGCGACACGGTGGGCGACCCGTACAAGGACACCAGCGGCCCCGCCATCAACCCGATGATTAAGGTCGTGAACATCGTCGCCATCCTCGTCATCCAAATCTTCTTCAAATAACGAAATCCCGATGACCCTCCATCCCTGCATGCCGGAGGCATGCAACCCTGTAGCCGGTGGTTGAGGAGCGCAAGCGACGACACCACCGGTCCCCAACGCAACCGCACCACCGGTTCCCCACCCGACCGAACCACCGGCTCCCCACCCGGCCACATCACCGGTCCCCAACGCGACCACACCACCGCATCCCCACCCGGCCACACCACCGCATCCCCTCGCGACCACGCCACCGGTTCCCCACCCGACCACACCACCGGCTCCCCACGCAACCGCACCACCGGCTCCCCACCCGGCCGCACCACCGCATCCCCTCGCGATCTCAATGCAGCCGCACAAATGACTGCCCCGGTAGCGCTCGAATGCAACGCTTCAGCTCCAACCCAATCAGCGCCGCAGAAATCGCGCGCACCGGTAAGTCCAACCGTTCCACCAAAGAATCAATCGCTGACGGCTCTTTCGAAAGCGCATCCAAAACCTGGCGCTCCGTATCCGTCAGCACCGCTGACGGCCCCGCCGCCGCTACTTGCAGCTGCGCCACATTCAGAGAACGCATGCCCCCCTCGCATTGAACCTCACTCGTTCGTCCTTCGTTAGGCAATGGAGCTAGAGGGAGTTGTTCAAGTTCCTCCAAAATATCTTCCACCGTCTGAACCAACTTCGCCCCCTGCTGAATCAACCGATTTGCGCCATGGGACGTCGGACGATCTATCGGTCCCGGCACCGCCAGCACCGATCGCCCATACTCTCCCGCTAAGTTCGCCGTAATCAACGCGCCGCTTTGCAAACCCGCCTCCACCACCAGCAACGCCTGACACCACCCAGCGACAATCCGGTTACGGTACGGAAATGTCTGTGGATTCGGTGGAAACCGCATTGGAAACTCACTCACCACCGCTCCCGCCCCGCGCACCCGATCCGCCAGCGCCTCGTTCTCCGGTGGATAAAGATCGGCTAAGCCCGATCCGATCACCGCCACCGTCCGCCCTCCCGCCGCCAGCGCCCCCTGATGCGCCGCCGTATCAATCCCGCGCGCCAACCCACTAATCACCGTCCACCCCGCACTCGCCAACTGGAAAGCCATCCGTTTCGCCGTCTCCATCCCGTAAACCGTCGTCTTCCGCGATCCCACAATCGCAACCGCGTGGCTGTCACCTTCCACCAATGATCCGCTCACAAACATTCCCAACGGTGCATTCGAAACCGTTCGCAAAAGTCGCGGATACACAACATCGCCCTCCGTCAAAAACCACGCCCCAAACTCCTCCATTCGCCCCCGCTCCTTCTCCCACTCCCCAGACTCTAACGCCGACGCAATCTCCCGCGCCAAATGCGGCCCCACCCCAACCACCTGCTCAAGATCCGCAGAATGCGCTCGAAGCACTCCTTCCGCCGAACCAAACGCCTCCAGCAAACGTCGCCCCCGAACCGGCCCCAGCGTCGGTACAAGATGAAGTGCCAATAGCGCATCGCGTGGTTCCATGGGTCATCAAGATTGATTCACTCGATACATCGCGCTTCTGAACGCGATGGTCGCCCCAATCAGGGAAAAGCTCACCACCAAACCGCACAGATTCCTCATGGCTCGCTAGCCACCCCACCCCCGCAACCCCCCGTTTTTTTTGAACAATCCGAGCCGCTCGCGGTCAAAGACAACGTGATTGCGTCCCAACCTTGCCCGATCCCCTGGTCGCCGAATGAAACGGCCCGCTTCGGCCCCGGCCGTACCTCACCCGCATCGAAAAACCCTTCGGCAGGCGAACACCTTCGCCCGACCGCACGCAACTGTGTTAGCCTGCCAGACATGACGGTCACGACCGCCCAACCCGATGCCGGCACCAGCCGAAGCGAAGACGCCCTGCTGGTCGATCGCGTCAAAACCGGTGACTCCCTCGCATTCGAACGCCTCGTCACCAAACACTCCAACTGGCTGTTCGTTTACGTCTTTAACATGACCCTCAACCCCGCCGACACCGAGGATGTCCTCCAAGACATTTGGGCACGCATCCACGTCGCGCTGGATCGGTTTAGGGGACAAAGCGAGTTCGGCACGTGGCTTCGATCCATCGCCCACAACATGACCCTCAACTTCCTCAAAAAAAGGAAGCTCCGCACGATGGTCAGTTTAGACGAACCCCACGCCGATTCCGATCAAACCATTCTCGACCGTGTAAGCGCAGGCTCCAGCCCTGACGAGGAAGCCGGCCGAACTGACCTTCGAAAGCGCCTCGACGCCGCTCTCCGAGAGCTCTCCTCCGAACACCGAGCCGTCGTCACCATGTTCGACATCCAAGGCATGGCGCACGCAGAAATCGCCAGCATCCTCGGCATTTCAGAAGGCACCGTCCGATCGCGCCTCTTCTACGCCCACCGGCAGCTCCAAGGACTGCTAGGCGACATCCATTCCTCCTACTCAGCAAAATGAAGCCGTCCGTACCTTCTCACGAACTCCTTCGCGAACTTCTCCGCGAACGAGCCCAAATCCAGCCGTCCGAGGCTGACATCCAACGCCTTTGCAAAGGCGCCCTCGAACGCGCAGAAGATTTGCGCAAGCAAAACGCGTTTCGGCGGTTTTGGGACGCCGCCCCTGAACGCACTGGCCCCATTCTTACTCCCCGCTTCGCACTCGCTCTCGCAGCCCTTTTTGTTGTCTCCATGGGCCTTGCCGTCTTCGCGCGCCTCGCAACTCGTGAAACCCGGCAACCCTCTTCATCAAATCCACCCATTCTTGCAGCGCAACCCAACGCCTCACTGCGTGCCACAACTCCTGTCGGGTTTCCCTCAACAAAACCAGCCACAGAAGAACCCGTTCAATCACTCCCAGACCGTCAGTAACCCCAACCAACACGCACCAAAAACCAAACCCTCATCGGTGTCGTCACCTCAGTTCTGATCGAGTTTAAACTCGATGCTCACTTCAAACGGGTCTTTTTTCACCCCATCCGGCAATCGGTCAATCTTCAGCACTTTATTCGCGGCAACCATCACCGACTTGTCCATCTCCTCATTGCCGGACCCGTCCACAATCTTCCTCTCCAAAATCTCGCCGTCCTTCGCAATCCGTAAACTCAACAACACGCGAAGCGCTTTACCAGTCCGAATCAAAGTCTTCGGTTGCTCCCACGGCTGATAAAATCGGTCGTGAATATGCCGGTAGTACCCCCCCAAATCTGGGGCATCCGGGCGCCCACCTTCCCTCCCTGCCCCCACCCCTCGACCAACCCCCGTGCCCTGGCCTCCAC
>JBEEPE010000390.1:0-5265 GCA_041191265.1 Verrucomicrobiota bacterium
GGGTGTGGCGGCGGGTTCGGGGGGGGGGCGTGGGGGCTTGGTGGATTTTGGCGTTGGGGGTGACGTGGTGGTTTCGGGAGTGGGCGAGGCGTCCCGATACGCGGGGGGCTCACTCGATGCGGGGACCTTGTCTCGGTTTGGGGCGGAGAGCTTATTGGTTGGGGGGGCGCGCACGTTTGTTGGGGGAGTAGCGAGCGTGAGTGTGCGATCGAAAACTCTGACCGTTGACAATGGGTCGTCCCCCTTGCGCGGAAAGGACGTGGTGTTGACGGCGACGGAAGGTGTGACGGTTGCGTCGGGTTCATCGATTGTTGGTGACGGGGTTTTAGACCGGGACGGGGAGACGCTTCGCATCGGGGACGCTTCGGTGGCGGGGAGCGGGAATGGGGTGTTGTTACGTGTGGGCAGTGAGAAGGGGGGGGCTGTGGAAAGGGTTGGTTTGGGGGCTACAATGACGGCGAGTCTTGCGATTGGGGATTCGGTGACGTTGGACGGCGCGCGGGTTGTTTTGAGTTCAACGGGGAACCTTTCACTGGGCGGTTCCACTCGATTGAAGGCGGAGGTTTTTGAGGTGAGCGGGGGGCGGATCAGCATCCAACTGGATGGGGGAGTGACGCCGCGTGCGGATGCGGGATTGGTTTTAACGCGTTCGATTCTGGATGGACTTGCGACCGCCCGAAGCTTGTCGCTGCGCAGTTTCACGACGTTGGATGTGGTGGGTGCTGGGAGTTATGCCTTTTCGGGTCAACTGCTTCTGGGAGCGGGTCAGGTGCGAGGGTATGGACAGGCGGGGGCTTCCGTGGAGTTGAGGGCGAATTCGTTGGTGTTGGAAGGAGGTGCGGATGTGGGGGTTGCGGCGGCCAGCGACGCGGGCGGTCTTTCGCTGCGTGCGGGGTTGGTACGCGTTGGCGCGGGGACGCTTCGAGTCGAGAATTTCACGGGGGTAGAAATCGTCGCGGAAAAAGGCGTAAGTCTCGAGGGCACTGGAACCTTCGGTACGGCCGGGCCCTTGACGATACGGGCTCCGATGTTGGGTGCGGTGGGCGGTGTCGAGGCTGGTTTGGCCTCGAGCGAAGCGCTGCGTGTTGAGGCGGCGGGGGTCGGGGGGCAGGCGAGTGTTTCGTCCGGGTTTGGTGCCTCGGTGGTATTGAGCGGACGATCGGTTGTGTTGACGGCTCCGGTGGAGTTGCCTGGAGGCAGTCTGTTCATCCATGCGACGGGGGGCGGGGTGGAGGTCGGTGGAGTTGCTCGTTTGAGTGGTGTGTCTGTGGCGTTGCGGGATGTGAAACGGTTTGTGGATGGCGGAAGTTTCCGTGTTGTTTCGTCGGGCGATGTGGTGATTCAGAGTGGGGCGTTGCTGGACGTTTCGGCTTCGGGCGGAGGGGGGAATGCGGGGCGGTTGAGTATTTCGGCACCGAATGGTTCGGTGTCGTTTTTAGGGAAGGTCGTTGGAACCGCGGGTTCTGGAGGGGAGGGTGGGAGCTTTAGTTTGGATGTGCGTGACGCGCTTGCTGGTGGGTTGTCCGGACTGGGAGAGGCGCTGGCGGAGGGCGGTTTTGTTGCGAAGCAGGAGTTCCGGTTCCGCAACGGGGATGTTTCGATAGACGGGCTTCTGCGTGCGCGTGAGTTCAGTTTAGCGGCGGACAACGGCGCGATTTCGGTCACGGGGCGAGTGGATGCGAGTGGTACAACGGGGGGGCGGATTGCGCTGATGGCCTCTGGGGATGTTCGCCTAACGGCTTCGGGGGTGTTGGACGCGTCGGCTCGGACGTTTGATGCGGCGGGAAAAGGGGGGGTGATTCGGTTGGAGGCGGGGTCTCAGCGCGGTGGGATGATGAATTCGGGCGCGATGCTGCGTTTGGAGTTGGGGGGGCGCGTGGATTTGTCGGTGGCTGAGGCGCTGACGAGGCCGGATCAGTTCTCGGGCGTGCTTCAGTTGCGAGCGCCGGTTAGCGGCGGAACGGAGATAGGGGTGGATACGATTCGTTCCGAAATCATTGGCGCGTCGGCTATCTCTGTGGAGGGGTTTAGGTTGTATCAACTGTCTGGGGTTGAGGGATTGGTGGATGCGACCTTGCAGTCGAGGGTTCGATCGGACGCTCAGGCGTGGCTGGGTGCTTCGGGTGTGGCGTCTGCGGGGTATGCAGGGATGTTGTCCCGATTGGCGGGGGGCGATGGGGAGTTGAGTGGTCGGCTCGTCTTGAGGCCGGGGGTGGAGTTGGTGCATGCCACGGGAAATATTCGATTCAGCAGCGACTGGGATTTGTCGGGCTTCCGCTTTGGGCCGTTGGGTTCGTCGGGGGTCCTGACGATTCGTGCGCCTCAAAACATTTCGATGGAATCAGGCGGACTGAGCGATGGATTCAGTTCCTCCGCGTACACAGCGACACTGCAGGCGGCTAACACGCTGTTGCCGAACAATCTGCAGTCATGGTCTTACCGGGTGGTTGCGGGTGCGGATGCAAGTTCGGTTGATCCGTTTAGGACGGTGAGCGGTTCGGCTGGGTCGTTGTTGTTGGGTAAGGATGGGGGGACGAATATTTCGCTGCGTCCGTCGTTGGGGTCAGGTTCGACCTTGGCGAGTGCGGTATCGGGGCGGTTTCAGGTGATTCGAACGGGGAGCGGGGACATTGATATTCGGGCGGCAGGGGATGTTCGGTTTTTGAATCCGTTTGCCGCGATTTACACGGCGGGTGTGCGTGTGGCGGAACCGACGCGGGTTATGGCTTCGGGAGACTTTGATCTGCCGGTGCTCAGGATTTTGGGAACGCAGGGGACGTTAGGTGCGGTGCCGTGGTTGGCGGCGGCGCAGTACGCGTTTTCGGGTGGTGACGTGACGGTATCGGCGGGGAATGATTTGGTGCGTCTGACGTTAAATACAGCAGGGAAGGCGATTGCAGATTCGTCGCGTCAGTTGCCCATGAACTGGTTGTATCGGCGTGGTTTTGTGGATTCGGTGACGGGAACGTTTGGGATGGGTGACGGGGGCGATGTTGCTTCGACGACGTGGTGGGTGGATTACTCAAACTTTTTCCAGACGGTGGGGGCGTTGGGCGGGGGGAATGTGCGGATGCTGGCGGGACGGGATGTGATGAATGTGGATGGGGTGGTGCCGACCAATGCGCGCATGGCGAAGGGCGCACCTTCGTTGGAGCGGATGGTGGAGTATGGGGGTGGGAACTTGTTGGTGAGCGCGGGGCGGGACATTAGTGGAGGCGTGTTTTACGTGGAGAAGGGCGTGGGGAGTTTGTCGGCGGGAGGCAAGGTCACGACGAATGCGACACGGTCTGTTTCGTTGACGAATCTTCGGACGCCTGAGCAGGTGGAGTCTGAGTTGTCGTGGATGCCGACCACGCTGTTCGTGGGGAAAGCGAAGATGGAGGTTTCGGCGCGTGGCGATGTTCTTTTGGGACCGGTTGCGAATCCGTTTTTATTACCTGCAGGGCTGGGGAATACGTTTTGGTATAAGACGTATTTTTCGACCTACTCGGCCGGTTCTGGGGTGAGCGCAGTTTCGTTGGGAGGGGATGTCACGTTCCGGCGTAATGTTACGTTCTCTGCGGATGCGGGTGCCCAGCCGTTGCTACTGGCGTGGATGGAGCGGCAGTTGTTGTTAACGGGCGGAACCTTGCCGTCTGCCAGCTTCTTTCAGCCGTGGCTCCGGTTGAGTGAGAGTCAGGTGGCGCCTTTCCGGACGGTGGCGGGATTGATGCCGCCTTCGCTGAGTGTTGCGGCGTTGAATGGTGACGTGAATTTGGTGGGTGATTTGACGTTGGCGCCTTCGCCGATGGGTAGCTTGGGATTGTCGGCGGCGGGTTCGGTGAATGGTCTTCAACCGAATGGAGTGTCGAATCAGTTGGTGCCGGGGACTTCGCAAGTCGCTTGGGCTGCGAGTGTGATTAATGTTTCGGATGCCAATCCTGCTTTGTTACCGGGCGTTTTGTTGCCTTATGCCTACCGAGGGATTGTGGGGAGCAGCAAGACCTCGAACTTGTCGACGGAGAATCTGTTTTTATCGCCGGTGGATCGTTTGTTTGCGGAGACGGGAGCGACGGCGGGTGCGGCGGATTCGTTGCAGGTGAAGCAGGCGTTGCATGCGTCGGGGTTGTTGCATGCGGGGGATTTGGAGCCCGTGCGGTTGTCTGCGGGGACGGGGGATATTTCGGGTATCACGTTGTATGCTCCGAAAGCGGCGAGCATTCAGGCGGGGCGTGATGTGACGGATTTTTCGTTGTACGGCCAGAATCTTTCGAGTTCGGATCGGACGGTGGTTGGGGCGGGGCGTGATGTGGTGTTGTACCAGCCGAACTCACCGCTTCGGGTTTTGAGTCGGGCGAGTGGGAATGCGTTGAACTTTGGTCAGGCGCCGATGGAGGGTGATTTGCAGTTGGGCGGACCGGGCACCTTGGAGATTTTTACGGGGCGCGATTTCACGTTGGGTGTGGGGCCGACTTCGCCGTTGGGGACGGGGTTGGGCGTGACGACGATCGGGAATCAAAGGAATCCGTACCTGCCGGTGGATGGGGCGCGGGTGATTATTGGGGCGGGTATTTCCGGGGGCGGATTGGTTGAGGGTGTTGGGATGGAGGGATTTTTGGCGGCGCTCGGGGCGGAGCGTCTCGGTCAAATTTTGAAGGAGATTGGGGCGGTTGATTTGGTTGGTGGAGGGTTGTTAACGGCGGAGCGGTTTAACGCATTGGAGGAGGCAGACCGCAAAACGGTGGGTTTGGGTGTGTTTTTCCGGGTGCTGAGGGATTCGGGGCGGGCGTCGGGCGAGGCGCGCTATCAGGAGGGGACGGCGGCGGTGGAGGCGGTGTTTGGCGCGGGGAACGGGTCTGGGAATGTCACGCTGACTTCGCGCGGGGTGAAAACGCGGAGCGGCGGGGATGTGTCGATTTTGGCGCCGTTTGGGGATCTCACGGTGGGGGTGGAGTTGACGGGAAACTCGGCGCAGGACCAGGGGGTTTTGACGGAGGCGGGCGGGCAGATTTCCATTTTTGTGAATCGCAATGTGAATGTGGGGACTTCGCGCATTTTCACGCTTCGCGGTGGGAGCGAGGTGATTTGGGCGTCTGAGGGAAATATTGCTGCGGGCGCGTCCTCGAAGACGGTTCAGGCTGCGCCGCCGACGCGGGTGGTGATTGATACGCAAACGGGATCGGTGAAGACGGATTTGGCGGGATTGGCGACGGGGGGTGGGATTGGGGTATTGACGAGTGTGGCGGGCATTGCGCCGGGGGATATTGATTTGATTGCTCCGAAGGG
>JBEEPE010000391.1:0-4090 GCA_041191265.1 Verrucomicrobiota bacterium
AAAAAATGGTGGAAACCTCTGACGAATGGATCCTCACTCGCACGGGGATCCGCGAACGCAGAATCGCAGCCGAAGGCGAAACCACCAGCGACATGGCCGCAAAAGCAGCCCAAGCGGCCCTGGAAAACGCCGGCGCCACCGCCGAAGAAGTCGACATGATCATCGTGGCCACCATCACGCCCGACATGTTCTTCCCGTCAACCGCCTGCTTCGTGCAAACCCGCATCGGCGCATACAAAGCCGTCTGCTTTGACGTCAGCGCCGCCTGCTCAGGCTTCCTCTACGCCCTCGAAATCGCGCGCCAGTTCATCGGCACTGGCGCCATGAAAACCATTCTCGTCATCGGCGCGGAAAAGTTGTCCACCATCGTCAACTGGACCGATCGCAATACCTGCGTGCTCTTCGGTGACGGCGCCGGCGCCGCCGTCCTCCGCCATCGACCCGGCTCCCGCGGCATCCTCTCCTCCGTCAACGGAAGCGATGGCCGATTCGCGGAAATCCTCCAAATCCCCGGCGGCGGTTGCAAGTTCCCCGTAACCGCAGAAAACGCTGCCCAACGCCTGAACACGATTCAGATGAACGGGAAAGAAACCTACAAACAAGCAGTCACCGCAATGCTGAACGCCGGACAAACCGCGCTGGCTCACGCAGGCGTCGCCGTCGAAAACGTAGCCTGCTTCATCCCGCACCAAGCCAACCTGCGCATCATCGAGGCCATCGCCGCCCGCATGAACGTCTCCATGGACCGTTTCATGATCAATCTCGACCGATTCGGAAACACCAGCGCCGCCGCCGTCGCAATCGCTCTGGACGAGGCCGCTCGGACCGGACGCATGCAGCGCGGCGAAACCATCCTCATGGTTGTTTTCGGGGGCGGCCTCACGTGGGCCTCCACCGTCGTCGAGTGGTGATTTTTCCATGCTGATCGACACCCACGCCCACCTCGACTTCGACCGTTTCGACCACGACCTCGCCTCGGTCCTCGAGCGGGCTACCCAAGCCGGGGTCCGACGAATTCTCCAAATCTCCACCTCCGCGGAGGGTTCTCGACGTTCCATCGCCCTCGCAGAGCAGTACCCCAACGTCTTCGCCGCCGTCGGAATCCATCCCTGCTACGTCGCAGAGGAAGACGACTTCGCCCCACAGCATCTGCCCAGCCTGCTCGCCCACCCAAAAGTTGTTGCCCTAGGCGAGTGCGGACTCGATTACCACCGCGAATCCCATCTCGATACCTCCGAGAAAGCCCGTATTCGTGCGCGTCAGGCCGACTTTTTCACCCAACAACTTCTGATTGCGGCCACACACAAAAAAAATGTGGTCGTCCATCAACGCGATTCTTGGGATGACACACTCTCACTGCTGCTTCCGTTCACCGGAAAGCTTCGGGCCGTTTACCACTGCTTCGGAGGCACTTATGAACAAGCCCGCCAACTTCTCGACCTCGGTCACGCCGTCTCGTTCACCGGCATCACAACCTTCAAAACCGCAACGACCGTTCACGACACCGTGAAACGGTTACCCGCCGGGTCATTTTTTCTCGAAACGGACTGCCCATTCCTCGCCCCCGTCCCGCACCGAGGCCAACGCTGCGAACCCGCACACACCCGACTCATCGCCGAGTTCATCGCACAACTCCGCGCAGAACCGCTCGAAGACCTCGCGCGACACACCACCAGCGCCGCCGAATCCTTCTTTGGCCTCAGCGCTGAGTTAGTCCCATGATTCTGACCGCCTCCCAAATCCGCGCCCTCGAGCAATCGGTTTTCGCAGCCGGTGCCTCGCCCGAAGCGCTGATGGAAGAGGCCGGCACAGGCGCCGCACAAAAACTCCGCGAAGCCTATCCAGCCCCAGGCCACGCCTTCGCCATCTTCGGAAAAGGACACAATGGCGGAGACGCACTCGTGGTCGCCCGCGAACTCGCCGTCAACGGATGGAACGTCTCCCTCATCCCCGCATCCCCAGAATCCGATTGGGCCCCGCTCACCCGAAAAAAGTTCGGTGAAGCCGGACTCTGCACGCACGCGCGACAACTCCCACTCCCCTCCAATCTCCCCAACGCCAGCACCGTTCTTCTTCTGGACGGCCTCGTTGGAACTGGCTCCTCCGGCGCCCTCACCCCACCGTACGCCAACCTGTCCCGCCACATGAACCAGTTGCGCCAGTCGCGCCGGGTTCATTCCATCGCTTTAGACCTGCCCTCAGGACTCCATCCCGACACGGGAATCCCCTCTCCGGACGCCGTCGAAGCAGACCTGACCCTCACCATCGGATTCCCCAAACCCGGCCTCCTCGCGGATGAGGCTCTCAATCACGTCGGCCGCCTCGAACTCGTTCCCCTCACCGCAATCACCGAAGCCGCAAACACCCCAACCCTCGTGGGAAAATCTGTCCGCTCGGACGCCCTAATCACCGATCAAATCGTCGCCTCCTTGCTCCAACGCCCCACGTTCGACCTCCACAAAGGGCAAGCCGGACGTGTCCTCGTCGTCGCAGGATCCACAGGCATGGCAGGCGCAGCCGTCCTTTGCGCTTCCGGAGCCCTCCGCGCCGGAGCCGGCCTTGTTACCCTTTGCGTCCCTGAATCCATCTGGCCGGCGGCGTCCTCTATAGCCCCGGCTCCCATCATGGTTCGCCCGATGCGCAAACTCTCGGACGTACGGGATGTTCGAGCTGACGCACTGGTCATCGGCCCCGGCCTCGGCCCAGTTCAGTCGCATGAACTCCTCAGCGTGCTGCGCCATTTTTCAGGCCCATGTCTGCTCGACGCAGACGCGCTCAATCATCTCACCGTCCACGCAATCCGCTCTGTGTCCGAACAGTCGGAAAATCGTGAGATTCTTCTGACCCCGCACCCTGGAGAAATGGAGCGTCTCCTTCCCGGTTCAACTCAATCTCCACGCCTCGAAGCCGCTCGGCTGCTGGTGCAAAAGACGAACGCCACCTGTCTCCTCAAAGGTTCACGCACCATCGTTCAAGCCCCCACTGGCCCTGCGCTTTACAACACGACCGGATGCCCTGGAATGGCTTCGGGCGGAATGGGGGATGTTCTCAGTGGCGTGGCTGCCGCCTTCCTTGCGCGGGGATTATCGGCAGTTGCTGCGGGTGCTTGCGGCGCATGGCTCTGCGGTAAAACCGCGCAAACGGTCACCGCTCCCCGCCATCTCTCCGGCCTTTCGAACGAATCCCTCACCGCGTCCGATATCGTTGCCCACCTTGGCCTTGCGTTCAACGCGCTCCCCTAGCTCCCGTGAAAACTCGTCCCATCCGAATCCTCGCCTTTTCTGCCGCGAAACAATGGGTTCCCTCTGGTGAACTCACCGTGGAGGCTGAACCCAGCGAAACGCTCGCTCAAATCATTGCGAGAACGCTCCCTGAGCTTCCCACCTCCTCCATGCGAGTCGCCCTCGACCACGAATATGCCGCTTGGGATTCTCCACTCGGGACAGGCTCCGAGATTGCCATCATCCCCCCCGTCAGCGGCGGATAGTCGTCGCCTAGGTACCCATGGAAATCCTCATTAAAATCGACTCAGCCCCCTTGGAACCGCGTCCCGTCTCCCCTCATTCAGAGGGTGACGCCGGAGCCGTGATTGAGTTTGCCGGCGTTGTGCGAAACACCGAAGCCGGATTCCCGCTAGAGGGCCTACATTACGAATCGTACACTCCTATGGCCACGCAGGAGATCCAACGCATCAGCAACGGCCTCAACGAGAAATACCCGATCCTCAGCCTCGATTTCTATCACCGCACCGGCTTCGTAAAAGCCGGCGATGCGTCTCTCTTTATCCGCATCCGAAGCGAACGCCGCCTCAATGCCCTCCGATTTCTGGAACACCTAATCGACCTCCTCAAACGGGACGTCCCGATTTGGAAATCCCCCATATTCTCCCCCCACCCCCCCATGCCATAGGCACCAAAACCCATGCCGGAGGCATGGCACCCATTAGCCGGTGGTTGAGGAGCGCAAGCGACGACACCACCGGACCCCGACGCGACACCCCGACGCGACACCCCGACGCGACACCCCGACGCGACACCCCGACGCGACACCCCGTCGCGGCACCCCGACCCGGCACCCCGACGTGACACCC
>JBEEPE010000392.1:0-3711 GCA_041191265.1 Verrucomicrobiota bacterium
GCGCCGCAACCAACGCCGCCCGCGCCTTCACCACCTCCGCGTCCCTCGAAATCAGCCACTCCCGAACCCTCTCTCCCGCCGCCGCTTCGCCCGATACCGCACGTCCAATCCACCCCTTCGGTGCCGCAGCGTCCCGCTCCCCCAACACCTCTAACGCACTCAACTCGCGCGAAAACACCCGGAAATCATCGATCTCACCAAGACGAAATCCCCGGTCACGCATGCGCTCCCCAAGCACAATCACATCCGATCCCCCACCCGTAATCTCCTTAGTCAAACGATCCCGTACCACCTCCACCACAGCCGGTTCCCCATCCACCCACATCCGCAACCCCGACGCACGACTCGAACCGTCAGAACTCACCACCACGTGCATCCACCGATCCAGCGCAACCTCATCTCGCGTCCGAATCGAAATCGCGTCCCCCGGCCAAAAATGAATCAGCGACCACTTCAATCGCCCCTCCTCCACCAGCAACTCGTACCCCCGACTCGCAGCATCCGTCCACGCCTTCGATCGACTGAAAACCACCGCGCGATCCTTGCGCTCAGGAATCTTCAACCGAAATGAAACGGAGAACGGCTCCGATCGCTTAAAATTCCCCACCGAAGTCCCCAACGCATCATCTCCCGAAAACCTCACCGCTTTCCCACGAAACCCATCCACCAACACGTTCTCTCCCGAAAGCTTGGAGGGCTTTGCCGCATCAGCCCCATTCACCAACACCCCCTTCTCCGCTGAATCAAAATCCAAGGAGACCAACGCCCCATCCCCCGGCTCAGGCGCAGCCAAGTCCGGTTGAACCAGCGCAGCCACCCGCTTCGCCGCACGTGCACGCTCTTCCAAAAAAACCGTCTCCGCCCTCGCCACGGCCCCCTCCAACTCCCGCTGTTTTTCCCGACTAGAGTCGGTGGTGAGCGGCATAGCGGGAGTCGGTGCCGACGACGTAAAAAAGCTGTAAAGCCCCGCCTCATCAATCTGATCGAAAAATGCCGCCATCTGATAGTACTCACGCTGCGTCACCGGATCGTACTTGTGGTCATGACACCGCGCGCACTCGAACGTCAACCCAAGGAACATCGAGGCAAACGTCTGCACCCGATCAGCCACATACTCCATCCGGTACTCCTCCTCAACCGAACCACCCTCCGATTCCTGCTGATGCAACCGGTTGAACGCCGTCGCCAATACCTGCTCTTCCGACGCACTCGGCAACAAGTCCCCCGCCAACTGCCACGTCACAAATCGGTCGAATGGCATGTTTCGGTCAAACGCAGAAATCACCCAGTCCCTCCAAGGCCAAACCTCGCGGTCACGATCCACCTGAAACCCGTAACTGTCCGCATAACGCGAATAATCCATCCAGTCCGACGCCATCCGCTCGGCAAACTGCGGCTTGGCCAGCAACGCGTCCACAGCGCGAGCATATGCGTCCGGCGAACGGTCTGCACGAAACGCTGCCAACTCCGCCCTCGTCGGTGGCAACCCCGTCAAATCGTACGCGACCCTCCGCAAAAGCGTGTCTGCATCTGCGCGTCGCGAGCCATTCATCCCCTTTTGCTGCCGCCGCTTCGACACCACCCCGTCCAACGTCACCCCATGAAACGCCGAGCGGTTCACCGGAATGAACGCCCAGTGCTTTTCGTAAACCGCTCCCCCCGCAATCCATTTCCGAATCACCTCAATCTCTGAAGCACTCAACCGCCCCAGCTTCGCCTTCGGCGGCGGCATCACCTCGTCCTCGTCATGCGTCAAAATCCGCTTCATCACCTCACTCTCGTCCGGCTTGCCCGGCACAATGATGGTGTCCCGAACCGCATCAGCCGCGGTGTCCAGCCGCAATTCCCCTTTGCGATTGGCCTTGTCGTTGCCATGACAACTGAAGCACTTGTCCGAAAGAATCGGCCGAACATCCCGATTGAACGAAGGCACCGACTCAGACCGCGCCACCCCGGCAAACAGAAAAAGCCCCCCGAGTGCCAAAAGGGTGGCCGTCAAACGCGTCACTACTGAAAACCTTTTCATCTGATTAATCGGAGAGGTGTTTTACCGGCCCCTCGCTATAGCCCGACCTCCTCTGCGACCCTTCATTAGCACAAAAGCTCGACGCCAAAACGTCCGTAAAATGTTCCTCCTCCCCTTACTCCAAAAAACGTGCGAACGTCTCTCATCCAAATGGCCCCCTCCTTCTCCGTTGATTGGTTCTCCCGAAACGTTCCAAGCTTCCAGCGACACCTCGCTCCATACGCTGCCAAACCCAGCCTCCGCTTTCTGGAAATAGGCTCCTTCGAAGGCCGCAGCACCTGCTGGCTTCTCGATCACATCCTCACGGGTACCGAAAGCTCCGTCACCTGCGTTGATACTTGGGAGGGTTCCATGGAACATCAACCCGGACAAAAAGCGTCCATCTGGGAAACCTTCACCCGCAACCTCTCGACCTACCCTCCCGAACGCGTCCACGTTCGGCGCGGACGGAGCAGCGAACGGTTGCGAGAACTTCCTTTTAGCAGCATGGACTTCATCTACGTGGACGGTTCGCACACCACGCGGGATGTGCTTTCCGATGCTGTGCTCTCCTTCGACCTCCTCAAGGTCGGCGGGGTGATGGCCTTCGACGACTACCTCTGGCAGGGATACCCCAACCAGCCCCTGCTCAACCCAAAGACAGGCATCGACGCCTTCCTCGTCTGCTACCAAGGCCGCTACGAACTGCTCGAGCGCGATTACATCGTTTTCATCCGCAAAACCCGCGACTGAGGACAACTCTCTCCCCCTTGTGAAACCGCACACACACAGCAAACTCATCGCCTACGTGACCTGGATTCTGGGCTTCGTAGGAATGCATCGCTTTTACCTTGGACGGCCCATCTCCGGATGCATTTGGTTTTTTACCGCGGGCCTCATCGGGGTGGGTTGGATCATCGACCTGTTCCTCATCCCCGGAATGGTCGCCGACGCAAACCGCAGGTTCACCCCTGGAAGGAATGAATACACCCTCACGTGGCTTCTGTTGGTCTTTCTCGGCTACCTCGGATTCCACCGATTCTACCTCGGCAAATGGGGAACCGGCTTGATTTGGCTTTTCTCCGGCGGACTCTTCGGAATCGGCTGGCTCTACGACCTCTGCACCCTCAACGATCAAATCGACCGAGCCAACCACAAGCAGTGATTCGCCCCCAAAAAGAGAGCCCTACCGCATAGGACCCATTCAAGGCCAGTCGCTCCTGCAGCCTGCTAAGCCGACGTCTCCACGACCGCTTTCCGGCCGGCAATCGCCTCACGCCGCCCCTTGCCCCACCAGAGAACAATCGGTGCCGCCACAAAGACCGAGGAATACGTCCCCACCAACACACCAATCAAAATCGTCAACGCAAAGTCCGCCAGCACCGGACCCCCGAAGAAGAACAACGCCGACGTGGTCAGCAACGTCACGCCTCCCGTCAGCATCGTCCGCGATAATGTCTCGTTGATGCACTGGTTCATGATGTCCATCACCGAAGCGGGACGCCCATTTTCAAATCCCTCGCGAATCCGGTCAAACACCACAATCGTGTCGTTCACCGAGTAACCCGCAATCGTCAAAACCGCACCCACAATCACGAGCGACAACTCGCGCCCGAGCAAGGCAAACACCCCCATGGTAATCACCACGTCGTGCACCAAAGCCACCAACGCACCCAGCGCAAACGAAAACTCAAAGCGCGCCGTCA
>JBEEPE010000393.1:0-10163 GCA_041191265.1 Verrucomicrobiota bacterium
CACCCGCTTGCTCCATAGTCTTTGCCTGCCTCGTAGCCTTTTCAGCGACCGCAGCACCCGCGGATTGGGTCGGGAAGCCATTCCCTTCACTGAACGTGACCCATCACGGAAATACGCCTGAAACCAAAGGAAAAGCATTGCTCGTCGAGTTTTGGGCCACGTGGTGCGGACCGTGCCGCGAATCCATTCCCCACCTCAACGAACTCCACGGAAAGTTCGGCAACAAGGGCCTCACCATTCTAGGCCTCACCGACGAAGACCAGAGCACCGTCACCAAATTTCGGAAGAAACAACCGATGGACTATGCCGTCGCAACCGACCGCAACGGACGCCTAAACAGGACGTTCGGAATAAAATCCATTCCCCAAGCTTTCCTCGTCGGGAAAGATGGAAAAGTTCTCTGGGCAGGACATCCCCTCCAACTCGAAGAATCTGCGATCCGAAACGCGCTCCGCTGACGACCGCCGTCACGCATCCGAAGCGAGTCCCAACTCCATCTGTCGGCTCTTCCCTTTCCGTTGCGCAAACTCCGGCCGAACCGGCTGTTTCCGACTGCCATGCCGCTCGTACACGGCCCGCGCCTCCTCCCGCACCTCCGCTGCCCTCCGAATCACCGCCAACCGAGCACGGGCCTCTCGATACGCCACCGAATGCTCCACCACCGGTCGCGGATAATCCGTCCCAATCCAACACCCGCTTCGTCGCTGCACGCTCTCTGTCATCAAATGCGGCTCTGCCAAATACTCCAGCGGCACTCCCTCCAACTCCGGAACCCAGCGACGAACAAACACTCCTTCAGGATCCTGATCCCGCATCTGCTTCGCCGGAGAATAAATCCGAAGCGTGTTAATCCCCGTCGTCCCGCTCTGCATTTGGAACTGCGGAAAATGAATGCCCGCCTCGAAATCCAAAAAGTGTCGCGCCAAAAATAACGCCGTCGGCCGCCAGTGTAACCAGAGGTGATAGGCGGCAAACGAGGCCACCATCGCCCGCATCCGAAAGTTCAACCAACCCGTCGCCAAACAACTCCGCATGCACGCATCCACCATCGGATAACCCGTGCGCCCCTCACTCCAAAGCGCCAACCGGTTTCGCCCCTCCTCACTCGCCGTCATCTCGTCTCGCAACCCGTCATAGCCCCGGTGCAAGTTCTCAAACTCTAACCGTGGCTCATCCTCAAGCTTCTGCATGAAATGACAGTGCCACCGCAACCTCGCCCCAAACGACTTCAACGCCCCAAACCACCGCGAATCCACCTCCCTGCCCGCCTCTCGATCCCCACGCAACGTCAACACCCTCGCCTCCGTCGCTAACACCGCCTCCCGCATCGAAATACACCCCCACGCCAAATACGGACTAAGCCGCGAGCAAGCATCTCCCCCCGTGAGCGGACTACTCATCCCCTTCCGATAATCCACCCCGCGCTCTGCCAAAAAAGTCGCCAACGTCCGCCACGCCTCCGTCTCGCCCCCGCGCTGACAATCCTTCCTCGAGACTTCAACCCCCAAATCCCTCTCCCACAAAACCCCCGCAGTCCGCAACCATTTCCCGTCCCGCACCCGCTCAGGCGGCGCCAAGGGCCGTGTATGCATCCTCCGCTCCCACTGCGCGGACCATCCATTGCGCGAGCGCAACCGCCGTACCACCCCATGCTGAGGAATCTCACACCACTCCACGCCCCGCGCGCGGCACCACTTCCCGACGTCAACATCCCGACGATAAGTCCACCCACTCCCCGTCTCTTCGTGCGACCAAATCCGAGTAAACCCCACCTCCCGCTGAAGCTCCTCCAGCACAGTCACCGCCGTCCCCACCCGCGTCACCAGCCGCCCACCCCGTCGAACCAACTCTCCCTCCAACTCCGCCAAACACTCGCTCACAAACCGAACGTGACTTCCATCCGTTTCAGTCGCCGCAAGCCATTCCGACTCATAGATAAACAAACAAACCACTGCTCCACCTGATTCGCCAACCGCCTCCGACGCACGGACGAGCGGCTCGTGATCTCTCACACGCAAATCCCGCTTCAACCACACAACCTCGCTCATGCCACCTTCGGGCTCGTTCGCCGCATCCGACACCGCTCACTGCAGTACTTCACAGCCTCCCAGTTCCGCTCCCATTTCTTTCGCCAACTAAACGGACGATCGCAGACAACGCACACCTTCTCCGGCAAGTCCTGCTTTTTACACCCCTTCATGCACTGCCCTTTAGCTCACACCGCCCTGTCGTCAAAAGGCGGAAAGGGAAACAACTGCCACGGCTGTTACAAGTGGCTGCCTCACCAGGATTTGAACCTAGACAAGCAGAGTCAGAATCTGCTGTGCTACCGTTACACCATGAGGCAATCGCGGTCGGGGATGTTGCCACCTCGATTCCCACTCACGCAATCCGAAAGCGTCATCCCATCCTTTGCCCCGAAGGACTCTGGCAAGATCCTGCGGCCATCACTCCGTCAGTTAAAATACACCGTTTCATTCGCCATCAACAACGCGTGGGCAAACTTTTCCCACTCCGACAGCGATTTACCTCGATCTACCCGCTCCCCCTCGTTGCGCAACGTGAACCCCGCCTTTTTACCTCCCCCTCCTTTGGCTCTTCCCATCGAAACGGATGCACCACTCGACGCCACCGGCCCATCCTCATCCGCCACACTCGGATTTCGCACCGCCTCCACATACCCCTTGCCCAATGCAATCTCTTCAGACTTCGGTGGCCGTTGAAAAATCATCCAGTACAGCGCGTGAATCTTCTTCTCGTCCGTATCTGCAGGCTTCATCTCCTCCCGCGTCATCAGCCTTCTAGAAACCTCCACCAACAGAGGGTTGTTCATCAAGAAAAGTGCCTGCTGAGGAACTACCGTCTCATGACGATTCCCAATCGGCTGAGTCGGCGACGCAAAATCGAAATGCGCGAGCGTCTCCGGGAGGTTCGCCCGATCGATGTAACCGTAAACGCTGCGCCGATTCGAAAACGGCTCCTCCACGATGTTCACCGGATGCCCTCCCACCTCGGACATGTCCAGCTTCCCGCTGATGTACAACAACGAGTCGCGCATCGCCTCGAAATCTAACCGCCTCACATTGTATCTCCACAACGCCCGGTTGGCCGGATCCTTCTCTGCGTTCGCAAGACTCGTCTCGCTTCCCTGCATGTAGGCCGATGACATCATAATCGCCTTATGCACAGGCTTCAGCCGCCACCCCCCACGCACAAACTCGTACGCAAGAAAGTCTAACAACGGCTGATTCACCGCCTTGCCCGCCTGCGTACCCAAATCATCCGGCGTCGCAACAAACCCCTGTCCAAAATGATGAAGCCACACACGGTTCATCATCACCCTCGGCGTCAACGGATTCGACGGACTCGCAATCGCCTCCGCCAACTCACGCCTCCCACTCCCGTCCTTGAATGCAGGGCGATTCGGGCCGGCCAAAATCTCCAAAAACCGCCGCGGAACCACATCACCCTTTTGATTCGCTTCGCCGCGAATGAACAACGGCGAATCCTTCGGCTTCGCGGTATCTTCCAACGTCATCGCCCGACGCGGCGCGCCCGGATGCGAAAAATCAATCCGGTCCTCTTCCACCAAGAACGCCCGAATTCGTCCCTGCGCCTTTCGTGGCAAAGCCTCCGCAATCGCGTCGAGTGACCCTCCCGCGCTCAATCGCCCGCCAGGCAAATCCATCAACTCCCGAACCAAGCTACTCCCGCTCTGCCGCGCCGCTGCATGCCATCCCTTCCCAGCCGTCTTTCGTAACCCCGCAATCTCCTCCGCAACTTTGTGAAATAACCCCGTGTAAATCTTCGCCACATCCTCCATCGAACCCGGCTTCAAACCCCGAAACCGCTCGCGAACCGAAGCCGGTACGTCAGCGAACGTGCCATCGCCCGACGCCACCCGACGCGCCACATCCTGCGCCTTAGCCGAAAACTCTTTGCGCGGAATCTTCGCCATCGCGAAAAACGGCTCAAACGCTCCCTCCGCCCGGATTCCCTTAAACATCTCACGCATCTCCTGTTGCTCATCCTTCGACAACTTCTGCCCGCCGGCCAACGACACCCCACCCTTCTTCCCATTCCCTCGCTCCATCGACAACAACACCGACCCCGCATCCTTCCGAAACAAAACCCTCACCGCCTCCAACTCCGTCGCAATCGCATCCTGCGCCCTCGCCAACACATCCGCCTTCTTCGCCTGATAATCACGCTGCTCCTCCAACGTCCCGCGCGCCTGAATCACCGGACTCTGCTTCGGCTCAACCGATGACGCAAAAATCCCGTGCAACGCGTAATAATCCTTCTGCGGAATCGGATCAAACATGTGGTCGTGACAACGCGAACAGCTCACCGTCAACCCAAGGAACCCCTTCGTCACCACATCAATCCGATCATTGATAATGTCGTTCTCATTCCCCTTGTACCGCTCGCCCACAGTCAAAAAACCCAGCGCCGCCAGAGGCTTCGGATCCGATTTGGACACAAACTTATCCGCCGCAATCTGCTCCTTGATGAAGACGTCATACGGACGATCCGTGTTCAGCGCCGAGATCACGTAATCACGGTAGTTCCAAGCATCTACGCTCCGTGCATCCCCTTTCTTCCCGACATCACCCTTGGTGTCTGAATACCGAGCCACATCCAACCAATACCGCCCCCACCGCTCGCCGTACTGAGGCATCGCCAGCAAACGATCAATCACCTTCTCCCACGCATTCGGCGACTCGTCATCCATGAACGCCTTGACCTCCCACGGCATCGGAGGCAACCCAATCAAATCGAAATAAGCCCGCCGAATCAGCGTCGGCTTATCCGCCATCCCATTGGGCTTCATCCCATTCCGCTCCAACAACGCCAGCACATACGCATCAATCGGAGTCCGCACCCACGCCCGATCATTCACCGTCGGCACCACCGGTTTCGAAATCGGCTGAAACGCCCAGTGCGACTTCGCCTTGGAAGCCGTTTCGGAGAGCGACGGAGCCTTCGTCGGCGCCGTGCGCGGATCAACCGCCCCCGCACGAATCCACGCCATCACGTCCTGCACCTGCTGCGGACTCAAATCATCACCCTTCGGCGGCATCTTCTCGTCCGGGTCCTTCGACAAAATCCGCTGCATCAATACGCTTTTGTCCGGATTACCCGCCACAATCACCGGCCCGTTGTCGCCTCCTTTGCTCAACCCCTCCCGCGTCTCTAACGCCAGTCCCCCCTTCACCTTCCCGTCGGTCGAGCTGTGGCACTTCACACACTTCTCCGCAAACACCGGCGCCACCCGCTCCTCAAAAAACTTCGTCCCCGACACATTCGGCGCAGCCACCAACGGCTGAATACACCCCAGAAAAAATGCCGCGCGCCAACCAAGATAACTATGTAACCCTCTGATGACCATAAACTTTAGTTATGCAATGATTTCCTTAATCACATTCCCAGCGACATCAGTCAGCCGGAAGTCACGACCGTTCACGCGATATGTAAGTTTCTGATGATCAAACCCCAGTAACGCGAGAATCGTGGCATGAAGGTCATGAATATGAACCTTGTTCTCGACCGACTTTGCCCCGAACTCGTCCGTCGCACCGTACGCCTGTCCCCCCTTCACTCCCCCACCTGCCATCCAAATGCTGAAGGCCCTCCCATTGTGGTCGCGGCCCGGCTTCTCATTCCCGTTGTTATCGTAGGTGACCGTCCGCCCAAACTCACCCCCCCAAATCACCAAGGTCTCATCCAGCAAGCCTCGCGATTTTAAATCCGCCAAAAGCGCCGCAGCCGGACGATCCACCTCCTCCGCCACACGCCCCATCCGCGCCTCCAAATCGTTATGCATGTCCCACCCACCATGCCACACCTGCACAAAGCGCACGCCGCGCTCCGACAACCTCCGCGCAAGCAACAACTGCTGCCCCAAACCGCCCTCCCCGTATGCCTCCCTCACCTCACTCGATTCCTTGCTCAAATCAAACGCGTCTGTCGCTTCCGTCTGCATTTTGAACGCGATCTCAAACGCCTGCAATCGCGCCTCCAACTGCGCGTCCTCCTGCAACTTCGCCTGATGCACCTTGTTCACCTGATTCACAAAATCCAGCTGCCGTCGCTGCTCCGACAACCCCATGAACGGGTTTCTCAAGTTCTCAATCATCTCCTGCGCCGTGCTCCGCGTCGTATCCACCAACGTTCCCTGAAACACCCCAGGCAAAAACGAACTCTGACAGGACGCTGTCATCGTCGTGCTCGAGTTGCCCCGCTTTAACGCAATAAACCCTGGCAGATTTTGATTCTCAGACCCCAACCCATATAGCGCCCACGCCCCTAAGCTCGGACGCGGCAACCGCAACGATCCAGTGTTCATGAATATCTGCGCCACATCGTGTGCGGGTACATTCGTAAACATCGAGCGAATCACCGCCATCTCATCTGCATGCTCACCCAATCTTCCGAACACTTCGCTCAACTCGAGCCCAGATTTTCCAAACCGCTTAAACTCAAACGGCGAAGGAAACGCTTTACCACGAAGATTCGGTAATGCCTGCCCAGCATACTTTTTCAACGCTGGTTTTGGATCCAACGTGTCCACATGCGACGGCGCGCCAGGCGCGAAAATCTGAATCACCCGCTTCGCTTTCACCGCGCGCGGCGATTGTCGCGGTGCCAACGGCGCCCCCTTCAAATCCACCCCAGCCCTCCCCTCCTGCTGCATCGCCTCCTGCATCAAAAAGGCGAGAGAAAGTCCGCCAATACCCGCCCCGCTACGCCGCAACATGGCACGCCGACTCATGGGCAACCGTGAAAGCGGACCAAAAGGAGCATCTGAACGAAAAGAAAACTCGGTTGAACTCATAAGTTGGTTGGACGTTACCCGCGCAGCGCGGCGTTGGCACACTCCTCTAAACACCAATCCAACTCTGAAGTTTCGCATCGTACGCTCACCTCCGTTCATGCACGTTTCAGAACACATGATGCGTCGTATCCTCACCGTTGCTCTCATCGCCCTCACAGGCTTTCTCCTGTGGGCTGGATGGTACGGACAAACCAAGGGATTCACTCGCAAATGGAGACAACTCGTCGCGAAAGAGTTCAATCGCGTCGGATTAGACATCCGGTTCAAGCGCCTCACGCTTTCGCCACTCAACGGTTTCGTTGCGGAGGATGTGACGCTAACGGCCGGTGAAAGCCGACTCCCATTCGCCACCATCAACCGAATGACCCTTAGCGTCGATGCATCCAAGGCACTCCGCGGCAAGCCATTCCTGCGCAGTCTCATTTTGCGAGGTGCACACCTTCGCATGCCCCTCCCTCCACCTGCCCAAGCCACGCCGCTCGAACTCCGTGACCTCGATGCCAACCTCTACTTTCCACGCAACACCCTGCTCATCTCAAACGCGTCCGCCTCCGTTCATAACGTCGACGTATCCCTGCGAGGCTCACTGAGAAACCTTGATTCGGTAGCACCATCCATCGATCCAAACTCCCTCGCAGCCATCGCAGGCTTGCTCAATGTCGTTCGCGAAATCGAAGCGGAACGTTCACCGTCCCTCTCACTCACATTCTCCGGCGACCTCGATCAACCGGATTCCATCGAGTTTTCCGCGACCTTCTCAGGATCAGATTTCCGATTCAGGAATGCCCCCATCACCGGCGCCCGCGCAGACGCGTCCCTCCACCGCAATCGTATCAACCTTCACGCTCTCTCAGTCGCAGATGACACCGGAAAACTCGAGGCCTTCGGTGATTGGGAGGATGGCCGCCCAATACGTGTCGAACTGCAGAGCACACTCTCGAGCAAAAGCTTGCAAGCAACAGAACCCTTCGTCCCTGCCGTCGCTAAAACCCTTCTTTCCCTCTCACCAAACCCGGCGCTCTCCCTCTCAATCGCTCCCGAACCCGAACACTCCACCTTCCCCATTCTCTCAGGGCGCGCCTCATTCCCAGCAACCCGACTCCCCGGAACACGCCAAGGTGACCTCGCTTTCACCTTCGCCATCTCCCCCGAAAAAACAGCAATCCATGACGGACGCTTCACCACCAAAGAGGAGCAGTTTTCGTTCGCCTTCCTCAAAGAGGGCGATTCCTGCCACTCCGACGTTCCCACACCGCTCCCTCTCAGCCTGCGCCTCCTTTTTGAAGCCGTCGGACTCAAACCACGCTAACGACCCTCCACTCCTCCATGACTGCTGAACTCATCAACACCGGCTCCGAACTCCTCCTCGGTCAGGTCACCAACACCCACCTCCCCTTCCTCGCAAAAGCTCTTTTCCCCATCGGCATCCGAATCACACGCCAAGTCACCGTGCCAGATGGACCCGATATTCGCGCCGCCCTCGAAGAATCCTTTCGCCGCGCGGACGTTGTACTCGTCACCGGTGGCCTAGGCCCAACCACGGACGACATCACCCGCGATTGCGTCGCAGAACTTCTCGGTCTGACTATGCGCGAATGCGAAACCACTCGCGCCGCCATCACCGAACGCCTCAATCGGCGCGGAATTTCACCGACCGAGCGGACATTCCGACAAGCGCAAGTGCCTGAAACGGGAATCGTACTCGCAAATCCGTTCGGCACGGCACCGGGAATTTATATTCCAAGTAACTCCGCAGGATCACCACACCCACACATCTTCCTTCTTCCAGGTCCACCAAGAGAGCTTCGCCCAATGACCGAGTCCTCCGTGGTGCCCGCCCTCAAGTCTCTCCAGCGCTCTGACGACGGTCCAAAAATGCGGTCCATCCGCGTCTCCGGAATCCCAGAGAGTACCGTCGAAAAAATGGTCGGAGAACCGCTCCTCGCACTCGGACTCGAACTCGGATACTGCGCTCGCCTCGGAGAAGTCGATGTCCGTCTCATCGGAAAACAAGACGCCGTCGAGCAAGGGGTCGAAATCCTCCGAAGCCGCATCCCTGCCGAAAATCTTGTCGAAGATGATCGGCCTCTCCCCGCAATCGTCCTCTCCGCCCTCGCGTCGAGAAACCTCACCCTCGCCACCGCCGAAAGTTGCACTGGCGGAGCCATCGCGTCCGCAATCACCGATACGCCAGGTGCCTCAATCAACTACAAACGCGGCTTCGTATGCTACGAAAACGACGCCAAAATCGAGGACCTCGAGGTGCCACGCACCCTCATCGAAGAACACGGTGCCGTGAGCGAGCAAGTGGCATCCGCCCTGGCGCTCGGCGCACAACGCAAAGCCCGCGTCAACTTCGCAATCTCGACCACCGGAATCGCCGGACCAAGCGGTGGATCCGACCTCAAACCCGTCGGCACCGTCTTCATCGGCCTCGCCTTTCCCGACGGCTCCGTCTCCACCACCAAACACCAGTTCAAAACCGACCGAACCACCTTCAAAGAACTCGTACTCCGCACAGCTCTGGATCGGCTACGCATCGCACTCCTTTCACAAAATCCAACCGCAAACCCATGAACGCTCAATCTCCTCAAGTCACACGCGCCGTCCTTCTTGCCGCTGGACGCGGCACCCGCATGCGCGACCTCACCGAGAGCCTCCCCAAACCCATGCTCCCCGTGCACGGAAAACCCATCCTCGAACACATCATCAGCGGATTAAAAGACGCCGGCATCTCCGACGTTCTCATCGTCGTCGGTTACCGCGCGGACGTCGTCACCTCGCACTTCGGAGATGGCTCCGCTCACGGAATAAAAATCCAGTACGTCACGCAGTTGGTCCAGGATGGAACGGGACGCGTAGTCGATCTCGCGAAGGATTTCACTGCAAATCAACCGTTCATTCTTTCCTACGGAGACATTCTCATTGATCCGGAAAACTACAAACGGCTGACGCATCTAAATGGACAGGCAGCACTGGTCAGCGTGAAACACAACGAGACAGAAATCGCAAAAGGAGGCTGCGTTGTCGTAAACACACAAATGGTGCTCACGAACCTCATCGAGAAACCTTCAGGGCCAGCGCCAAGTCCATGGTACAATGCCGGTGTATATACTTTCACACCAGCTATCTACGACCACACCGCAAAACTAGAGCGATCGCCCCGAGGTGAGTTTGAACTAACCGATGCCATCCGCACGCTCGCGCAGGAATCGGGGACTGTTCTTGCAGTCGAACTGAAAGGTGACTGGGCAGATGTTCGCGACCCTGAGGTTCTCGCAGAGCTAAACGCATCCCGTTGATTTCGAGACTGTGAGTAGTTTTC
>JBEEPE010000394.1:0-7908 GCA_041191265.1 Verrucomicrobiota bacterium
CACTTCGGCCACCAGTCCAAGCGCTGGAACCCCAAGATGAAACCGTTCATCTTCGAGAAGCGCAACTCAATCCACATCATCAACTTGGGCGAAACCGTCCGCCAACTCGGCGCCGCAACGGAGTTCCTCACCAATCTCGCCGCCAAAGGTGAAAAAATCCTCTTCGTAGGTTGCAAAAAGCAGGCTCAAGAAGCCGTCAAGGAAGCCGCAACCGCCTGCGGCCAGTTCTACGTCAACCAGCGCTGGCTCGGTGGCACGCTGACCAACATCAAAACCATCCGCAAGAGCGTCGCCCGCCTGCACTACATCGAGAACATCGAGAAGCAGCCGGAATACTCCAAGATGGGTAAACAAGAACTTTCCGCCCTCCGCCGCGAAGGAGAAAAACTCCGCCGCAACCTCGAAGGCGTCCGCGCCATGGAAAAACTCCCCGGCGCCATCATCATCATCGACACCGCCCGCGAAGGCATCGCCGTCGCCGAAGCGCGCCGCTTGAAAATCCCAACGGTCGCAGTGGTCGACACAAACTCAGACCCAACCCTCGTGGACTATCCGGTCGCAGCCAACGATGACGCAATCCGCGCCATTCGCATCATCCTCCAGAAACTCGTGGACGCCATCGTCGCAGGCCGCGGAGGATCTGCCGCTCCCGTCAGCGCTCCGGCAACCGCCGCTTCTGACCTGAGCGCGGTCAGCGAGTAGTTCTCAAACATCCCGACGACGCCGGATTCTCCAACCTGCGATTAACCCTGGAGACCCCGAGTCCCGGCGGGACGCAAAAAGGAAAACCGGCCGAAAGGCCGGTTTTTTTGTGCCCTCCCAAACCAACCCTCATCTTCCCTTAACCAACCTTCAAACCACACATTATGAGCGAAGTCCAAATCGATCCCAAAGCCGTCAAAGCCCTCCGCGACAAAACCAACGCAGGCATGATGGAATGCAAAGCCGCCCTCGTCGAAGCACAGGGTAACCTCGAAGCCGCCGTCGATATCCTCCGGAAAAAAGGCGCAGCCAATGCCGCCAAAAAAGCCGATCGCGAAACCCGTGAAGGCGTCGTCGCATTCGCACTCTCCGCAGACCAAACCGCAGCTTCCCTCGTCGAAGTAAACTGCGAAACAGACTTCGTCGCACGCAACGAAGACTTCCGCGGATTCTGTGATCGGTTGGCCAAAACCGTCCTCGACAACCCAACCGCTGACCTCGAACCGCTCCGTCAGGAAACCATCACCAAAACCGGCGAAAACGTCACCATCCGTCGCCACGAGCGCATCCAAGTCTCAGGCTCAGGCCAAGTTGCCGCGTACATCCACCAAGGATCAAAACTCGGCGTTCTCGTTGAAGTCGGGGCCAGCAAAGCCGAAACCCTGACTAACCCCGCATTCACTGAGCTCGTGCGCTCGCTCACACTCCAAATCGCCGCAATGAGCCCGCTCTACGTTCGGAGCAGTGACGTCCCAGCCGACGTCCTCGAACGCGAACGCCAAGTCCAGAGCGAAAGCAAAGACGTGCAAGGCAAACCCGCCAACATCGTCGAAAATATCGTGAAAGGAAAACTCAACGCCTTCTACAAGCAAATCTGCTTGCTCGATCAGGAAAACTTCCAAAACAACAAACAATCCATCGCCCAACTCCTCGCAGAAACGTCCAAGGCGCTCGGTGACGAACTCTCCGTCCGCCGCTTCCTGCGCTTCATGGTCGGCGATTCAGCTGCCTCCTAATCCGTTCGGAATAACCCTTGAAGACCGTCCGGACCCGTCCGGACGGTCTTTCTTTTTCCCCTCAGGAGCACTCATGCGATCGCCTCTCGCCACCATCCTTCCCCTCTGCTCCGCCTTCGGCTACACCTTCGCCGCCCTCATGGTCAAACGCGCCTCCGCAGGGACGCGTTCTCCTTGGCGAACCGCCTTCATCATCAACCTCTGCATGGGGCTCCTCTTCCAACCCTGGCTCCTTCTCGGAGGTAACGCCTTCGAGTGGAAACATCTCTTCCACGCCTCCCTCGCAGGTGCGGCCTTCTTTATCGGACAAATCTTCACCTTCATCGCCCTCAGCCGCGGCGACGTCTCCCTCACCACCCCCGTCCTCGGCACCAAAGTGCTCTTCGTCGCCCTCTTCGCCTTTCTGTTCTCCGGAGAAGATCTCACGCCGCGCATGCTCGCTGCCACCGGCCTCACCGCACTCGCCATGATTCTCCTCGGCGCCGAAGGAAAAGCCGACCGCAGCCGCGTCATCCCTAGCCTCCTCTTCGGATTTCTCGCCGCAGTCGCCTACGCCGGCACCGATATCATCCAGCAAATCTGGGTCGCCGAATGGGGCTTCGGCTACTTCGCCCCAGCCATGTTCGCCACCATCGCTCTCCTCTCACTCACCTTCATCCCCCTCTTCGAAGCTCCCCTCTCCCAACTCCCCGCTCCCAACGCCAAATGGGCCGCCGCCGCCGGTTGCACCCTCGCCCTCCAAGCCACCGGAATCGCCACCAGCATCGCTTTCTTCCACGAAGTCACCACCACCAACATCCTCTACAACACCCGCGGTATCTGGAGCATCATCGTCGTCTGGTCCGTCGGTCACTGGTTCGGCAACAAAGAACGCCAACTCGGCCGCCGCATCATGCTCCAACGCCTCGCCGGCGCCCTCCTCCTCCTCGCCGCCCTCGCCCTCGCCCTCACCGGCCCCGCTCCACGCTAACTTCCCAGAGAAGCGCGCCACCCACCCTCACGCCCGCGGATGCGCGTCATCGTAGGCCGTCCGCAACCGTTCCACACTCACGTGCGTGTAAATCTGCGTCGTCGACAAACTCGCGTGCCCCAATAACGACTGCACACTCCGCAAATCCGCCCCGTTATCCAAAAGGTGCGTCGCAAACGAATGCCGAAGCTTGTGCGCGCTAATGTGCAGCGGGATATCCGTCATCCCAATGTACTTCTGAATCATCCTCCACACCGCCGAAGCTCCCAATCGCTTCCGCGAACCATTAATAAACAGCGGACCCGCCTGTACCCCAGCCGCACTCCGATACCTCTGCATCGCCTCCATCGCCGGAACCCCCACCGGCACCACCCGCTCCTTACCCCCCTTCCCCAAAACCCGCACCGTCTCCGTCACAACATCCACATCCGCAACATCCACCCCCAACAACTCCGAAAGCCGTAACCCGCTCGAATAAAACAACTCCAAAATCGCCGCATCCCTCAACGCTCCCCACACCGGCCCCCGCCTCGCTCTCTGCCCCGTAGCCCGCAACGGTGCCGATAATAAATCGTCAACCTGACGCGTATTTAATACCACCGGAAGCGGACGCCTCACCTTCGGCAACTGCACCTGCTTCAACGGATTATCCACTAACCCGTGCCGGTCCGCCAGATACCGATAAAACGTTCGCAAAGCCGCAAAATGCAGCCGCACCGTCGCCTTCCCACGCCCCTCTTTCTGCAACGCAAACAGGTACAACCGAAAGACATCTGCAGAAAGCGCGCTCCACTCCCAAGACCCCGTACGCCACCTCCGCAACGATTCCAACGCATGCCGATAGTTAATCAACGTGCGAGGCGACACCCGCCGCTCATTCTCAAGGAACGCCAAAAACGCCTCACCCACCGCATCCAAAACGGTCCCCCCACCCCCTAGCGCTTCTCCCGACGGTCCCGCCATGCGTTCGTTCACGCCTCCCTAACTCGCCTCGCCAAACCGAAGCCGAGAGGGAAGCAACGCCTCCGGTAATACCGCAACAGCACCTCCCCGCCACACCGGCTCGTGATACATCACGCCACCCGACTCGCCACCACCCGACTGCGCCCCCACCGGAACCCGCCGATCCGCTCCCGAATAAAACAACACCGGTCGCGAAGATTCCTCGCCGCGCGCCGACGATAAACCGACGGAAAAAGCGCCTGACGCCAACAAAGGAAGCGCAAGTCCCGAAACCCGTTGCTCGAGAATCGCCCGATACGTCACCCCTGGCTCACACCGCAAAACCCGCCACCCAGGAACGTCGCCCGCAATCCGCACCACAAACTCCGCCGCCGCCGCACCGCCCGCTTCGTCCACCACGCTCAACGCAAGATCCGGACTCGCATTCAACCACTGCAACGCCGCCGCACCATCCTCGCACACAAGGATTACGCGAACCCCCGAACCATCCACTTCCACCACCAACTCCGCTTCATCCACATCAAACGACACCCCCTCCGATGCAACGACCCCGCCAGACCGAATCTCCGCCGCACCGCCTCCCAAAACCTCCGGACGCTCAGGTTGCATCACCGGCTCATCAGACAACTTGATTCGATGTAATGTCATATCGCTTCTAGGTTTCTCAGTTCTCAGCTCTCAGAAATAACCGCAAATCAACCCTCCACTAGCCCGGCGGCCACGCCAACGCCCGCCCTCCCAGCACGTGCACATGCAAATGCGGCACCGTCTCCCCACCGTCCCGCCCATGGTTAATCACCACCCGAAACCCCGTCCCCTCAATCCCCGTCAATCGCGCCACCTCACCCGCAGCCAACAGCAACGAACCCAACACCGCTTCGTCCGAAGCCACCGCCTCACCCACTCGCGGAATCACCCGCTTCGGAACCACCAGCACATGCACCGGCGCCTGTGGACTAATGTCGTGAAACGCAATCCAGCGTTCCGACTCCGCCACAATTCGAGCGGGAATCTCCCGGGCAGTTATCTTTTCAAAAATCGTCATATCGTCCTCCCGATCACGTCTCAAAGAATCGCAAACACAACGTCCGAAGCCGTCGCACCAACCACCGCACGAAGATGATCCACCACTTCCGCCATCAACTCAGCACACCGCGGCCCCCAGTGCCGATGCCCCGTCATCGCCTTAACGCACTCGCGCAAATCCTCCAAAACCAACCGCTTCACAACCCCAGCCGCAAGAACCTTGCGCAACCGCTCCGCACTCACCGCAAAAAAGTGCATCTCAAAGCACACCCCCGTCGCCGGTAAAAAATCCATCAACGATACCCTCAACTCCAACCCATCCCTCAAAAACTGATGCGCCACCTCACCATAACCCAACCCTTCCAACACGGACCGCACCGTCTCACAAAACCGCTCCATCCCCAGCGGTGCCTCACTCCCGCGCGCTTCCAAAAACGTCGTCACACTCCGCGCAATGTGCTCCGCAGGCCACCACTCCTCCTCCAACCCAGCAAATCCCGCCGCACGCCGCAAGGCCTCAGCCAACCAATCCCGATCCAAAATCACCGTCCCCATCTCACACACCCGAATCACCGCCGGCACCGGACTCGTCGCTGAAAGTCTCATCGCTTAACGAAAAAGCTCCGGTTGCTGCGCACTCCGCTTCGCCCGCCGCCCAAAGGACTGAATCTCGTCAATAAACTCCCCAACATCCTGAAACCGCCGGTACACACTCGCATACCGAACGTAAGCAACCCCATCCAACGCATGCAGATGCTCCATCACTTTCGCCCCCACCACCTGCGTCGGCACGTCACGGTCAAAATGATTCGCCAACTCCTGATAAATCTCCTCCACCGCCACCTCCAACACCTGAGCCGGAACCGGCCGCTTCTCGCAGGCCTTTAACATCCCGCCCAGCACCTTCCCCCGATCAAAAGGCTCGCTGCTCCCGTCCTTCTTCACCACCCGCAACTCCACCTGCTCAATCACCTCGTACGTGGTGTATCGAAAACCACACCCCTCACACTCGCGCCGACGACGAATCGATTTCCCGTCCTTCGCCAACCGGGAATCAATCACTTTATCCTCAAGAGCACCACATTTGAGACAATACATGGGATAGTGGCTTGGGCCGCGTACGGAAGAACCCTACCACAACATATAGGGGTGTCCATTTCGGACTGACCCCAAAACGGCCCAGCGAGCAACGCGCACACACACACGGCCCGCACGATCACGAAACCCTATTTCCAAAACGGAAGATTCGAAGTGAACCAAACCGTGATCGTGTGGTTGCTCTCAACCACCGGGTTCTTCCGCTGCATCACCGTCTGCTCCATCAACCCCACCTCAATCCGCGAATGCTCCGAAAGCTTCCGGCCCACCCCAATAAAAGCGCGGTTCTGGTCGAACACGTTCCGACCCTCATTCGCCCCAGGTGACATATTTCCGCCAAAGTTCAGGAACACCTCATTCCAAACCGCCAAATAGTTCCGCCCGCTCTCGCACAACGGAATCGTCGTCCGCAGCAGGTAACGAAATCGATTCTGGTAACGCCAGTTCGCCACATCCCATTCGCCTCCAATATTTTTCATTTCCCCAATCCAGCGCTGCTCCAAACGAAACCGGTGCAACCACTCCATCCCCATCCCGCGCGTCCTCCAAGCCACCTGCTGCCACGCCCGATGCTCGGGAAACTCATGCACAGCAGGAAAATCACCGTACGGCCACGTTTTCACATAGGCCCATCCCGCACTCACCGAAAGGTCCGCATTAATCTGGTAGTTAATCCCCGGCCGAATCAATAACTGCTGCCAACTCCCCCCCTCATCCGCTCGCCGGTTCTGCACCTCAAGATGCAAACCCCACGGCCCATTGCCCACCGGATGGTCGCCCACATAGTTCAACCAGAGGTTCCCGTTAGAATCGTTCTGATACGCCATTGCCGCCGAGCAACACAACCACAGCCCAACCCCCATCCAACGAAGGGCCGCCCAAAAAGCCCCAGATAAACTCCGCTGATTCTTGAAAGTTCGTTTCATCGTCTTCATCTCGTCATCGCAGCCTCACCCCGAAGCGGCATTGCTGCCAAACTTACCCAACACCACCCCCCTCCGACATCCCCTCTCACCCCTAATCTTCATCCCCAAAATGCCTACCCCACCCATCCCGTATCGCCCCCCCTCCCATGAGACCTCCAAAGAAACAATCAGCACAAAAAAAACCCGGCACTTTCGCGCCGGGCCTTTTGATCTGCCGGTCTCCCGGCGATGACTTACTTCGCTGCGACAATCGCCGAGGCTTTGCCGTGCTCAGCGTCGACCTTAACGGCCTTGCCAACCAACGACTTCGCCTGATCCGCACCCTTGGTGGTCGGGGTCAGCGTGATTTTGGTCTCTTTGCCTGCCTTGTCGGCAACAACGAGGCTCTTGGAAGCCTCGTCGAAGGACTTGAGCGTGCCTTCCGACGTGACCGTCTTGCCGCAACCGGCATTGGCAACTCCAGCGCTAATCGCGAGGACCGTGATGATGCTGAGGAACTTCTTCATGGTTTATTTTGTTTTGGGGTTTGATCGCCCCGGAACACACCAGAGCGTGAAACGATTGCACCGGAAATCGAGGTTGAATCAAGAGGAATTCGGCTGTTTCTTTTTGTAGATGAAGCGGTTCCCCTTTTTTCGCCAACTTCTGTCCTTTCTTCTGTTGGCGGCCTCTGCGCCCCTCCTCGCACACCCCATCCCTGACATCCCCGTGCGCGGAAACTTCCTGTCCGGAGGCGAAGCCGTCATCTCCGTAGAGGTCAACCCCCGCTGCTTCGAACCCGACCCCCTCACCGCCCCCTCCCTCGTCAACCGCGTCTACTCCACCCTCCCCGAAGAACGGAAAACCGAGCTGCGCGCCAAATCCAAAGAACTCGCCAACCGCCTCATCGAGTTCTACTTCGACCCCGTTGGACGCATCCATCCCGACTTCAAGTTCGAGTTCACCGGTGAAGCCCGCAAAGAACTCCAAGGCGAAGAAGACATCGTCGTTCTCACCGGTAGCTGGAAAACCCGCGTCGCCTCCGGACTCACCGGCTGGAAAGTTCGATCCGCCCCCGAAAATAAACTGTCCGTCGTCTTCCAAAATATCATCAACGGCGACGTTCACCCCCGCCTCGCAGTCCTCTTCCCCGGAGAAACCAGCTTCGCCCTCGACCTCACCGCCCTCACCGGCGCCGTCCCCGACCGCGCCCAAAAAGGCAGCGTCT
>JBEEPE010000395.1:0-3048 GCA_041191265.1 Verrucomicrobiota bacterium
CCGCTGTACCGGGTATTGACGTCCTTTTCGTCGGCCCAGCAGACCTCCAACACCATCTCCAGAACCGCGAGAAATCCGCGACAGCAAAGTCGGAGTCCTACGCCGACTGCTTGAAAACCGTCTGTGCAGCATCCGCTGCTCACGGCAAAGCCGCAGGTATCCTTTTAAAAGACCACATCGAAATCTCTCGCTACCGCGCCCTCGGCTTCACCTTCATCGCCGTTGAATCTGACTTCGGAATTCTCCGATCTGCCTACCAGCAAATTCTCTCCTCCAAAACATCCGTCAAAGAACCCCTTATCTGAGAAGAAAGTCAGGCAACTCGATCGCCCAATCCTCCTAACCCACACCTCGCTCGGAACCGGTCTCGTCCACGTCGGTCATCTCCAGAACACGCGTCTCACCAGTCTGCTCGATCTTGTCCAAACTCCAACCGTCCCGACTCTGTCTAAACCACCAAACCTCCTGAAAGATGGAGGGAGTTCGCGACCCTCGCAGTAACGCGCCAGAATCCCTCCGCGCGTAGTAATCAATCATCGAAACCTCAAACAGCATCGCAAACTCTCGTTGTGCCGTGTCGTTAGCGTAGCGAAGGAACACAATCTCCGCGTTGCGAATGACAATCTGTTCAATCACGTTGCGCTCCCCTCTCGCTTCTTGACCACGCAGCGTCTCAGTGTGCTGAGTAAAAAGAGGTTCTGACATCACGGGCGCCATCTCTGAGTAGTCCTGCGCAGTCCAGCAGCGCTGCAACTTCAGAAATATTTCCCGCCCCACATCCAAAAGTGCCGAAATTTCCATCCCAGCGTCGGAGCGCGAAATCTCCGCCAAAAGTAGACGAACACGCTCCGCCTTCGGTTTCCAGCGGGACTCAGGGATTAAACCGTTCTGAAGTAGGCGACCTCGATTTCTAACCGATCGCCAAACGAAAAAGGCTACGCCCACGTACGCTGTCACGATCATTCCTACCACCATCGACGACTCCTCCTCCGTCAATCCCCTCCCCCCAGAACCACCTCCGCCACTTACGAATCCCGACGAACGCCTAGCAGAAAATCCCCTACTCCCGCCACCACCGCCCTTATTGTGAACCGCAAAACCATGAGCGAAGTACGTGTGGGGCGCGTCCGTTCGAAGATTGTGAACCTTGGTCTGTCCTGGAACCCATTCCTTTCCTGTCACACGAGTTGGACGGAGAACCCCCTGAGTCCCCTCGTAAACCACATCTCCCACCCGCAATCGGTCGACGGTTCGAAACACGCCGTTGCCAATGTAAAGAGGATGCTCGCCCGTCACCCGGAGCTCACTGTCGAGAGTTCTCAGTGACCAGTAACCGGCCACCTCAAAGCAAAACACCTCACGAACGGTTGCAACCACCATACTCTTGTCTGAGCAAAACGCTCTCAGTGGCATCCCTTCTCTCACCTCCTCAATGCGAACGCTTCTCCCATCTGCTCCCATCACCAAAGTGCCCGGAAGAAAACAACCCTTGTTGTGAACCAACAAACCACCCCCAATAAAAGTCCCTCCCGGCATCACTGAAAAGTCGAACGCTTCCCCGCCACGTTGCCGCTCGATGTGCTGTATTTTTCCTGGAACGAACCGACCTCCCACCGATCGAACCACCTCGTCGCCCACACGCAAACGGCCTGCAGCACGAAACTCCCCAAGGCCCGTCGCCACAGGATGTTCTTCCGTCACACACAGTTCGAAGCCCTCCCCGCGCAACGATAAAACTTCCGCAACATTCACCACATAAACAGCCCGAACTTGCGCAATCACCCGCCGCCCCCCCGCACTCGAGTAAATCGAGTCTCCCACTCGTATCCTCTCAATCTGTCGGTCGCCTGCCGGCGTCTCAACCAAAGTTCCCGAGAGCACGCAACCACCCCCTCCCCGAGCTTCCAATCTCTCCTCAGAAACCAACCAGAGAGAACAAACACCAAACAGCAGCCAAAGCAAACGACTCATGAAAAGTGATCGCTGAGAATCTCCAGCTGCCCAGACCTAGTGAAGCCCAGCCAACACTCCCGCAAGAATCGCCGCAGCGATGATGATACTCATCCCAATGATGACCGAGCTAACCACTCGACCGAAGTACTGCGCCAAAGCCACGTTACCTTGAGCAATCTCTCGCTCCTCATCCACGTTCGGACTCAATCGATTGAGCAACTTCGGAAGCAGAACAACCGCAAACGATAACAATACCATCCCTGAAACCGCCCCCAACAACACAAACCCGAACGCCCACCCAATGTCCAACGCGACCATATTCATGTGGAAACTGATAAGCGTGAGGTCAAAAACGTCGAGCGTAACCCGCCGTCCACTTCAAATGCCCACGGCACAGAGCACCACCAAACCCGTCAAAACCAACCCGCTCCCCTAACCCGCGAAGGCCTCAAGCGCAGACGCTGCCTCCATCCACAGCGCATTTGCCGTTTCCAAATCTTCCTGAACCGCCATCAACTCCCGATTTAACTTCAACGCCACTCCCGCATCCTTGTAACTCTCCGGATCCTCAAGAGCTTCCACCAGCTCAGCTTGACGTTTTTCCAAGGCCGACACGGCCCCCTCTGCCTGCTCCACCTTTTTCTCTGCTTCCCGTCGCAACTTGCTCTTTGCCGCACGATCAGCCGCATCCTGACGCCGCTGCTCACGCTGCTCCTTCATGCCCACCCCAGCGCCCTGAACCCCCGCCTCGCGCACCGTGCCCGCACGGTGATCTGTTAATCCCTCCCCAGCAGTCAGCGCCGCGCGAGCGTCCGTCGACTGCGTCTTGGCGAGGTAGTAGTCGTAATCACCTGCATAAGGCGTCAGGCGCCCCGCCGAAATATGCAAAACCGACGTCGCCAACGACCGAATAAAATGCACGTCGTGCGAGATAAAAATCAGAGTCCCTTCAAACTGCTTCAACGCACCAATCAACGCGTCAATCGAACCCATGTCCAAATGCGTCGTGGGCTCGTCCATCAACAATAAGTTGGGCGGATTCAATAATAACCGCACCAGCGCCAACCGCGTCTTCTCGCCCCCGCTCAACACCGC
>JBEEPE010000396.1:0-3976 GCA_041191265.1 Verrucomicrobiota bacterium
GATCGCTGAGAATGGCCTCGCGGTAGATTTCCCACCGGAGACATGAAATCACACGCTTGGGAGGGAGTTTGTCTTGGTCCCCGAAATACCACTCCGCATCTGCTATCACCTTAGTCTGCGGCGCCGGCCTGCGTCTTTGATTGCGGGTTACCTTGCTATTTTTGGAGCTCATATGACGCCCCATATAGTGCCGTCCGAGACACCGTTAGACACCCTGAAACGTTGATAAACAACCCTGAAGGTGTTGAAGGTTTTGTTGAAGGTTGGGGCGCTTTTTCGAACCTCTCGAGGATAAACCCCTGATTTTCAGGGATGGAGCGGGTGAAGGGAATCGAACCCTCGTATGCAGCTTGGGAAGCTGCCGTTCTACCATTGAACTACACCCGCAATGCGATGGTTCGCCGAACCGCGCAGACCGGAAACATAACCAAGCCGCTCCTCCCTTCAACTCCAATTTCATGACACATTTTCAGGTGTCTTCACGACCGGTCGCCATCCCATCATCTCACCCCATGGCCGACCATTCATCCGACCTCCGCACCACCGCCCTCGCCCATGTCCATCCGCGCTACGGGGCAAAACTCATCGGTTTCGGCGGATGGCTCATGCCCGTCCAATACACGAGCATCCTCGCAGAACACGAAGCCGTTCGCTCCCGCTGCGGGCTCTTCGACATCTCCCACATGGGCGAGTTCTGCGTGTCCGGAAAAGATGCAAAACGCTTCCTCAACGCCCTCCTCACCAACGACCTCGGCAAACTCACCCCGGGCAAAGGTCAGTACACCCTGCTCACCAACTCCTCCGGCGGCGTCATCGACGATCTCATCGCTTATCAAACGGATCCAGAATCTTTTCTCCTCGTCGTGAACGCCGCTCGCATCGACGAAGATTGGAACTGGATCTCCGCCCACAAGGACGGTTTCAACGGCAACGTCACCCTCGAAAACCAAAGCGACACCACCGCCGCGCTCGCACTGCAAGGACCGACCTCCGCCGAAGCGCTCGCGCATTACCTCAACATTGAACCGACCGCACTCCCCCGACGAAATCAGATCGCCACCTACCCGCACCCCACCTCCCCACTCACCATCGCGCGCACGGGCTACACCGGTGAGGACGGCTTCGAACTGCTCTTCCCTCGCGAAACGGCAGAACAACACTGGACAAAACTGCTCACCGAAGGAACGCACTGGGGATTGGCACCTTGCGGCCTCGGCGCGCGCGACACACTCAGGCTGGAAATGGGCTTCCCGCTCAACGGATCCGATCTCTCACCAGACCATACACCCGTCGAAGCGGGACTCAGTCGGTTTGTCACGCTAAGTAAATCAGACCACACAACATTCCCGGGCCACGAAGTGCTCGCAGCTCAAGTCGCTCGTGGCACCGAAAAAACACTCTGCGGACTGGTGACCGTTGGAAAAACTCCGCCGCCCCGTCCACATTACACCGTGCTTCACCAAGGTCTGCCCGTTGGAGAAACCACGAGTGGCACGTCGTCGCCCACACTGAAAACAGGGATTGCGCTCGCCTACCTTCCCACCGCTCTGTCATCGGCTGGGACGGTCGTGGAAATCGACATTCGCGGCACTCGGTTTCCTGCGGAAGTTTGCAAGCCTCCGTTCCTTCGACGATAATCTCGTCTTCGCGAACGCCCCTCGGATTTCAGTGCCACACATTCCTTTTCTCAGCCCGCTTTTCATCCATTCATTCACGCCAGCCGATTCACCATCCTCCTCCCTCCCATGAACATACCAACCAACCTCAAGTACGCTGAAACCCATGAATGGCTCCTTGTTGAAGGCGACATCGTCACCGTGGGAATCAGTGATCACGCGCAAAACGAACTCACCGATGTCGTGTTTGTCGACCTCCCCAAAGTGGGCCAAACCGTCACTTCCGGCGATCAAGCTTGCGTTGTCGAATCCGTGAAAGCAGCGAGCGAAATTTACTCGCCCGTCACCGGCACCATTTCGGCAGTCAACTCCGCCCTCTCCGAAAGCCCAGGGTTAGTAAACTCCCATCCCTACACCGACGGATGGTTGTTCAAGGTTACCCTCTCCGAAAAAGTCCCCGCCGAGTTGCTCGACGCGAGCGAGTACAAAGCACACATCGCTTCCCGCTAACGGGAAAGCCACCCGCGCCCCTCACAACCAAGGGCGCCTGACCGGCCGGCATCAGGTGCCCCGTTGGGGCTCCGAAAATCCCCCATCTCAATCCAAAACGGCACACAGTACCGTGGAGATAAAGGGATGATTTTTTGCGTAACCCATTGCGCATCAGCAAAACGGTATTTCCAACCGCGGAACTTGGGTTAACCGCATCCCATTTGCAGAACCGCTTTCACGCAGAGTCCAACCGAATGCCTGCGGGTGCCAGTACCCAGTCCCGTTTTTAGGATGAGGAAGAACCCAGGCTGGTCACCGTAGTCCCAGAGGGATTAAGACCCCACCGTTGCAATACCTGAGTCACTCGTTCCATCGGAAGACCAATCACGCTCGAAAACGATCCGCGAACCTCCGCTATCATCTCCCCTTGATCGGACTGCGCGGCATAGCCACCCGCCTTGTCCAGCGATCCAACGCGTTTCACATACGCCCTGATAAACTCCTCACTACGCGCATGAAACAACACCTCGGTGCGCTCCACCCATTCCTCAAACACATCCTCCTCCAAGCCCCTCCGCCACGCCATCCAAACTCCGGTTAACACCCGATGCGTATTGCCAGCAAGCCCTTGAAGCATACTCACCGCTTCCTGCTCCGTCTCAGGTTTACCGAAAACGCGTCCGTCCAACTCAACCACCGTGTCCGCTGCGAGCAGGACATCACCCTCGACGGAGGCCGCATCGAATGCAGCCCTCCCCTTCAGTCGCGCATTCTCTAGAACGAGTTGGTCCGCAACGAGACCGCTCGCGCCCGACAACTCAGCCACCCTCGGCGACACAACGTCCGGTTGAAACCCTGCCGCCCGCAAAAGCTCTAGCCTTCGCGGCGAGCCGGAAGCCAAAACCAGCCGCCGCGTTATCGATGGCTCGCTCACTTCGCGCGCTGACTCAGCCGTTGGGCGAACAACCATTCGTAGAGGGCAGAGTCCGCGTACGCCTTATCCCAAGAGTTGTGACCGACACCAGGATACTCGGTGTAGTTGGGCTTTCCGCCCGCACGCTTAATCGCCTCGATCATATTGCGAGACCGTTCCACCGGAACGGCCTTGTCTTGGTCCCCGTGGAAACACCAAATCGGAATGCCCGTCAATCGAGCCGCCTGCTTCTCATCGCCCCCTCCACAAACTGGCACCGCCGCAGCGAATCGGTCCGCCCACCGAGAGATGGCGTCCCACGTTCCGTATCCGCCCATCGACAACCCCGTGATGTAAATTCGATCCGCATCCACCGGCATGGTGGCCACCAGCGAATCCACCATCTTCATCACACCCGCCATCGGAACAGAAGGTTCTGCAGGCAAAGCACTTTCCATTTTGCTCCAATCCACCTCGGACCATTTGCGCCCGTTGGGACACTGCGGCGCGAGTAAGAAAACAGGCTCCTTCGCTTGAAACTCCGGCGACGACATCGTCGCGAGCCCATGACGGAGTTGGTTCTCATTGTCTTCCCCGCGCTCGCCCGCCCCATGGAGAAACACCACCAGCGGATACTTTTTCTCCGGCTGCACTTCGGGTTTGAACAACCGGTAGGGGATGGCGGCTTCACCCACCGCCACGGTGCCTTTGGAAAAAGCGCCCGGATTAGCGGGAGGAGCCGAAAAAACAACTTGGGGCGCGGAAGCGCTCACCAAGGCGATGCCAAATAGGAGGGATTTCGTCAGGGTGTTCATAGGGGATTCAAAGGGGTTAACCAATCGGCTCTCAGATTCTGGGAAGGACCGCTCTTAGACAGCAAAGCCTGCCTGAGAAAATGTTTTGCGAAGGTACGCAATACTCTCATCTGCAATGCGCTCCGGACCTTCATCAAACA
>JBEEPE010000397.1:0-9654 GCA_041191265.1 Verrucomicrobiota bacterium
GCTTCCACGAGCGAGGCGAGGAGGTTGTCTCGGTCGAGTTTGGTGAGGACGAAGGTGCCTTGGAGGATGTCGAGCGTTCCGTAGGCGGTGTCGGCATCTGCATCAGCGCCGACGCTGAGGCGCACGGGCGTTGGTTTATCGTCCTTTTTGATGGAGAAGACGTAGCTGACGCGTGGCTTCTCGATGCCGTGTTTGGCCTTGTTAACGGGGCCCGTCCATTTTGACGCCTTGAGGGAAGCGAGCGTGTTGAGCGCGACGTTCAGTTTCTCGACATTGACCTTGGTTTCGGAGCCAGCGATCGACCATTTACCGTCCTTTTTCTCAAACTTGGTCGAGGCGTCACCGACGCGCGTTTCGAGCGCTTCGATTTCCTCCACCTTGAAGTTGAGGAGCTCGAGCGGTTGGAGTTGGACGGTTGAGTTCGGAACGGCTTCGAACACGGATTTGGGCACCGCTACGATGAACGGTTCGTTATCCAGCTTCGCGTACGCTGCATCTCCGTCCGGATTTGCAATGGCCACGGTTACCAAGGGCCGCTCTCCTGCCTTTGTTTCCGCCGTATTTTCGGAGGCGAACGAGGAGAGGGTCACGGTGTACGCGGGGTCCTTCAGATTGAACTTTGCGAGATCGTCCGCGGAGTCTGCCGCGAAGTTGGTGACGTCCGTATTCCGGAGGTCTTCGATGAGGCGGCGTGCAACGCTTTCGTTGATGGTGATGTCCTTGTCACCGTCTTTGCGCACCCAACCTTCGCCCTTGCGTGCGATGGTGAAGGGTTCGGCTCCGGCTGGCTTCACGGTCACGCGGTCGACGGTGTCGGCCTCGACGCGAACGATTTTTTTGTCGCGCACATCGTTGGCCACGGGATTGAGGGCGAGGCCGAGTGCGGTATTTGGAACGATGAGAACGGCATCGCGGTTCGAGATTTGGACGAAGGTGGCGTCCTTATCCGCCTCCGTTGTGCCTGCTTTCCCGATTTTGAGGGTGACGGGTTTCTCTTGGCCTTCGACGGTGAACGTGACAGTTGCTGCGGGTTTACCGAGGCCGTTTTCTTCGGTGTCCTTGGCTTCGATGAAGCGCTTCGTTTGAGCGTTCAGTAGCGAGCCGAGGAAGTCTGATACCTTGGAATCTCCGGCGCGTGCGGCGAGGGGCTTGAGAATATCCCAGTGCGTGCCTGTTTTTGATAGTTCGAGGGTTTTGTCCTCTTTGGTGATTTCGATTTTTTTGACCTGCGAAGCGGTGAAGTCGGCGATTTTCTTTTCGCGGAAATCGTTCGCTTCTTTTTTGGCCTCGTCGCGGAGCGTGTTGGACACGACGTACACGGAGTTATCGGCCGGATTATGGACGTAGATTTTATTTTTGATGGGGGTGTCTTTACCGATGACGAGCTCGGTTTTCGCCCCACCCTCAGCCGCGAGCGTGACGCGCAGCTTGCTTTCGGAGACGCCGTATTCCGCTAACCGCGCTTTGTCCGCCTCGATTTTGGCGTCCTGCTTGAGGAACTCGATGGCGGAGATGAGCGAGTTGACGGCGCTGGTTTCAGCACGGTCTTTCAGGGGGGACTCCATGGACCAGTTCGCACCGTTCTTTTTGATTTCGATGGATTTGCCGTCGTTTGCGATGGAGATGCCGGTGATTTTGTCGCGTTGGATGACCGCGACTTTGGATGCGGCCTTGAGTTTGTCCTGCGTGGTCTGGGCTTTCTGATCAACGAACCAGAGGTAGGAGAAGCCGAGTCCTGCGACGGCGACGAGCGTGATCGTGGTTGCGGGTTTCATGGGCGGATGTGGATGGGATGAATAGTGATGTGGGGATGCGGCCGCCTGGGGTTTGTTACTGGGGCGGCCGCGAAGGGGTTAGGCGTTGCGTTTGAAGTGGACCGCGATGCCGATGAGCCCGAAGAAGGCGGGGATCACGGCGAGCACTGCGATGGCGACGCGGTCGAGTTGCGTTTTGGAGAGGTTGAGGCGGACCGCTTCCTTCGATTTTTTGGGGATGTCGTAGAACTCACCGCGTCCGGCAATCCAGTTCACGATGGAGGACATGATTTCATCGCCGGGCAGGCCACGTCGGACAGCTCCGTCGCTGAAGAAGGTTGAGTTGCCGAGCACCACGAGTCGTGAGGGATTGACGTTTGTTCCTTCGGCGCCGCCTTTCTCGAGAGCGACTCCGAGGGTGAGCGGGCCTTTCCGATCCTTATCCTGATCGAACCGCATGTTAGGGTTTTGTGAATCGAACTCGGTTTCACCCCAGGTAGCGGCGTGGGTCTCGAAGAGGGGTGTCACCTTTACCCGTTGGGCTGAGAGTGCGGCGCGATCGACCGTGAGGGATTGGCTGAACCCGGACAGCGGCACTTGCGCGTTGGTGAAGCCTTTGATGATGGTCCCGGCCTCTTTTGCGATGTTGGTGGGGGTCTCCACTTGGAGGGAGGTTTCTGCGCGGGCTTCACCTCCGACGTTGAACATGCGCTTCACCATGGTCAGCGCGACGTCGCCGCCGAGGGTTACCCCATTTTGAACGAGCCAATCTTTGAGGAGAGGAATACGGGCGTTGTGGCGTGCGGTGAAGATGACGCGGCCTTGGCGCTCATTGAAGTAACGCTCCATGAGCTGAATCTCGCGCTGGGTGAAGTCGAGGAGGGGACCGGCAATGACGAGTGCTGCAGCGTCGTCGGGAACGTTATCGGAGTCGGTCAAGTTGATGGAGGAAGCTGACATGTTCACGCGCTGAACGGTTTCGATAAACGCCGCCATGGATTTGTCGCCTTGCGTACCGGGTTGGAATCCTTGCGGTCCGCCCACGGGCATTTCCAACTCGCCGTGACCTTTGGTGAAGTAGAGTTTTGGGGTTTTCTTCTCGAGAAGTTCGAGCAGGCCGGAGGTGATGACTTCTTCGCCTTTGAATCCGGTGACACGCGGGGGTTGTCCGGACATGGGGTTGCCGGGTTGCGTTTCGAACATGTCGTTCAAGTTAAGAAACTTGGTCCGGCCATTGTCATCGAGGATGAGGACGGCTTCCCCGTCTCCGAACTTGTATTTTTCTTGGAGCTCGACGGTGCGCTGGATGTTGCGGAAGGGGTCGACGAACTCGGGCTCGAAGTTTCCTTTCGCGGCCGTCTGGTACTCGCGGAGGGTTTGGGTGATGTCCTGCGCGATGGGGATGCCAGCGGGCATGACGGCGATGGCCTTGATGGATTGCTTGATTTGTTTCAGGGCATTTTTCGTGAGGGGAGCGAGTGAGAACTTGGAGTTCCGTGAGTAATCGCCTCGGAAGAAATGCCTGGAGCTGAAGTAGTTCACCATGCCGATGATGGCGGCGAACATGAGGATTTGGACGAGCACGTTGGAGCCAATCACCCAGCGCCGAATCGGATTGATGACGGGGCTTTGGGCGGCGGAGTCCTTTGGTTGTGTTTCGTTAGTGGCCATGGTCTGGTCAGGTTGAAAAGGTTGATTGTGTGCGGGTTCCGTGACTTATCGGATTAGGCTTTCCATTTCCGGAACTGGAAGACTTGGAAGTTCACGAAGAGGACGAGGACGGTCATGGAGAGGTACCAAACGACGGCACGGGTATCGATGAGTCCCTTGGAGAACTCGGCCATGTGTTCGATGGCGGACACGTGCGAGATGATGCTCCGGGTTGCGGGCGAGAGGTCGTTGATGACGAACGACAAGAGGCCGAGGACGAAGAAGCCGAAGACGGCGACAAAGGCCATAACGGCAGCGTTGATTTGTTGGCTGGTGAGGGCTGACGCGAGGCAGCCGACGGCGGTGTAGAACATCCCGATGAGCAGCAGCATGAGGTAACCTCCGAACAGCGCACCGGAAGCGGTGGCAGTGGGTTTGTCCACGATGAACTTGAACGCGAGGAAGTAGAGGAGGCTTGGTGCCCAGAGCAGGATGTAGAAGGTGAGGGCGCCTGCGTACTTCGACAGGACGACTTGCCAGTCGGTGACGGGTGCGGTCGTGAGGGTTTCGATGGTTCCCATCCGGAACTCATCTGCGAAGGTGCGCATCGTGATGAGCGGGAAGATGAGAATGAGGGGGAACCAGAACAGGACGGTGTTGAAGGAGACTTCGACCACGGTTGCGTCGGCCTCGATTTGGCTGAGGAGCGAGATTCCGGAGTAGAAGTTGAAGCCGGTCGCGATCAGGAAGAAGAAGATCACGACGTAGGCGATCGGGGAGTAGAAGAAGCTTTTCAGTTCGCGGCTGAAGAGGGTGAGGAAGGTACGCATGGCTGATTGGAAAGGTTGTGCGTTGGTTGCGTGAGGTGGTGTCGTCTAGTTTCCGCTGGTGAGGTCGACGAAGACGTCTTCGAGGCTTGCCCGCCGTTTTGCGACATCGACGACGTTCCAGTTTTTGGTGCGGGTGAGTTCGAGAACCTGCGCGAACGGGTCTTTTTCGGCGTCGGTTTTCACGGCGTCGGTTTTCAGTTGGAAGGTCACGCCGTGTTCGCCACGCGTGGTGGTGATATTTCGGACGCCGGCAATCGCGGAGAGGGAAGATTCCACCTGAGCGTCTTGAACGTCCTTACCGAGGGTCAGTTGGATTGAGCCAACGGAGCGGAGGTTGTTGATGAGGTTTTCTGGGGTGTCGGAGGCGCGAATGCGGCCTTTGTGAACGACGACGACCCTTGAGCACATGATTTCCACCTCGGGTAGAATGTGGGTGGAAATGAGGACGGTTCGGCGGTGGGCGAGGTTTTTGATGAGCTCGCGGACTTGCCGGATCTGAATGGGGTCTAAACCGATGGTGGGTTCGTCGAGGATTAGCAACTGAGGGTCGTGGACGAGGGCGTCTGCGAGGCCGACGCGCTGTTTTTGTCCTTTGGAAAGGGTTCGCACCAAGGAGCGTTCTTTCTCTTCGAGGTTGCAGAGGCCGATGACTTCGAGCACGCGTTTGCGAACGTCACGGGAGGGGACACCTTTGAGGGCTGCGCGGTAGGCGAGGTATTCGCACACGCGGAGGTCATCGGGAAGGGGGGTGCTTTCGGGCAGGTAGCCGAGACGTTTCCGAGCTTCGATGGATTGCTCGAACACATCGAATCCGGCGATGGAGGCGCGTCCGGACGAAGCGGGCATGTAGCCGGTGAGAATGCGCATGGTGGTGCTTTTGCCGGCGCCGTTTGGTCCGAGGAAGCCCACGATTTCGCCTTGGCCGACCTCGAAGCTGAGGTTCTCGATGGCGGTGAAGCCTTGGTATCGCTTGGTGAGGGATTCGACTTTGATCATAGGGAAAAGATTTCTGGGGTTGGGCGGAGTGGGGACAGTTGGGTGGGGAAAACGTTCAAAAAAATGGGGGTCACCTCTGTGACGGATGGATTTTGGGGGTTCTAGGGCCAGTCGATGGCGAGTTCGCAGCGCTGTCTGGAGCGGTTTTCGTAGAAGATCTTTTTGTTTTGGATGCCGAACTCGTGGACGAGCTTCGTGCACTTGACGTCGAAGCAGCAGTACTCGGCGATTTCGAGGATTTTACCCTGACGCCACCAGGCGATGGCTTGGAGACCGTCGGCCGTTTTTCCGACGCCGAGGGACGCGCTGGCGACTGCGTCGAGGGGGACGCGCGATTTGAGGCGTTTTTCGATTTCGACGAGCAGGTCGAGGGTTGGGACGACGGAGGCGAGGTCGAGGACGGTGTATTTTTGGAGGACTTCGTAATCGAAGTTGATGAGGTTGTAGCCGACGACCATGTGTGCGCGGCGGAGTTGGTCGACGAGGGCGTCCATTTCTTTTTCGCGGTAGATGCGGTAAGCGCCGGCGGCGGTGGAGTAGGTGACGGCGACGGAGACGCCCATGTCGCGTTTTTTGTCCCAGCCCCCGACGTCTTGGGATGAGCGTTGGGTTTCGAGGTCGAAATAGACGATGTCGCGTTCCATGTGGGTCTGGGAGATTACAGGGTGCGTGGGGGTCTGAGGCAATGCGACAGACAGATTGGAGGGTCTGACGGGAAAACGGCCCTAACCGCAGTGAAGGATGGAAAGGAGGACGGGTGATTCAACGTTTTACTGGGCTACCGATTCTCGACTCGGGCTCCAGTTCGAGAGAGGGATGCTGAATGGAATTTATCCTTTGTGGCAGTGGTGGGTGATTCTTGCTTTTTCTCCACGATCGGCGTTATTACTCGCGTGGCTACATCTCGTCGTATGGTGCTCGAACTCAAACTCCGGAAAGTTGGCAACTCCGTGGGTGTTGTCTTACCAAAAGAGGCTTTGAGCTATTTGAAAGTGGGGGAGGGCGATGTGCTTTGTGTGACTGAGGCCTCGGAAGGCAGCTTGCGCCTGAGTCCTGCCAAGGCCGATTTCAACCGCCAAATGCAGGCTGCGCAGGACATTGTTGCACGCTATCGCAACACCCTCAGGGAACTCGCCAAGTGAATTGTCCTGAGTGGATTTTGCGCGAGACGGTGCTCGCCCTGCATGAGCAAATGCTCGCCGAGTTTGGCGGTTCGTGTGGATTACGAGACGAGGGCCTGTTGGATTCTGCATTGGGCCGCCCTGAAAATCTGATTGGTTACGGCGAGCCATCGCTCAGCGAACTTGCAGCGTCCTACACATTTGGGTTGGTCAGAAATCACCCATTTGTGGACGGCAACAAGAGGATTGGATTTGCCATTGGCGTGCTATTTCTGCAAATTAATGGGCGTAAGCTGGTTGCAACGGAGGTAGATGCGGTTGTTCAGACCCTAGCGCTTGCGGCTGGAGAAATCAGCGAGGCAGAATACGCATCCTGGTTAAGAGCGAACTCAGAGGAAATGTGACCTGCATGTCCAACTGGAACTGCTTTTCCACGACCCGCTGAGGGTGGGTGGATCAATCGGTCTCATCGAGGGGCCGCTGTATTTTGGGACGACGCCCCACCTTTGGATGAACCTTCAAAACGAGGATGGTTTGAGGAGGCTCGGAAGGGTGCGGGCTTTGCCGACAATCAACCGCTGCGAGAGGTTGTCTGGGCTTTGCGTCGACTGAGCGTTCAGAAGAGTTCTCCTTGGAGGGGCGAGTCGGGGGAGGGGGTGACCGCGGGTGGCGGAGATTTTTTGGCGCGTTTGGGTGTTGGCTCGGGCTTTGGGGATGCGGGAGCCCCGAACTCAGCGGCGAGGGAGCGGAGACCGGCGGCCTCGGCCAGTTCGCGAATGCGTGTGGCGTCGGGGGTTGGGATGAGCGCCTCCGGCGGGAGCGGGAGCGGGAGGTCGAGATCGAGGCGAACCATCTCGCGATTGCGGCGGACGGCTTCCCCGTGCTCGCTCAGTTTGAGGCGCATTTTTTCCGGGAGATCCGGAGGCAGGGTGAGAACGGCATCGAGCGAACCGTACTTGGTGAGTAACGCGGCTGCTCCTTTCGGACCTACTCCAGGGACGCCCGGAATGTTGTCGGAACTGTCCCCCGTGAGGCTCAACAGGTCTCCGAGCAGGGCGGGTGGCACTCCCCACTTGCGCTCGACGGCTTCTGGACCCAGCAGGCCGAACGTTGCGTCTGGCGCGGGCAAATCGTGCTTCAGGGTGGAGTAAATGAGGATGTTTTCGGTGACGACCTGCTGCACGTCCTTGTCGGACGAAGCGATGATGCAGGTGCCTCCTGCTGAGGCGGTTTGAATCGCGTAGCTGGCCATGAGATCATCCGCTTCCGTTCCGGGGAGGGATAGGTTTTTTACGCCGAAGGCTTCTACTAAATCGCGAATGAGAAACAGTTGAACCTGCAGGTCCATCGGCATTTCGTCGCGCTGTTGTTTGTATTCGGGGAGCAGGGTGGTGCGACGTTCGGGGAGGCCTTCGTCCCAAATGACGGACACGGCATCGGGGGCCACGTCGGCCATGACGCGGCGCAGGCTCTTGATGAAACCGTGGGTTGCGCCGGTGGGTTCATCGCGCGCGTTGCGGAGGTCGGGCATCGCGTGGAACGAGCGATAGGCGTAGTAAAAACCGTCGATGAGCAGGAGTTTCACGGGGCGGGGTTTGGGGAAGGGTTCTCGGGAGTGGGTTGTGATTTCAGCCAAGCGAGCGCTTGTTCGCGTGTGGTGAGGCGGTTCTCCATTTGCAGGGAAAGAGCCGCGTCGAGGATTCCTTTGAAGGTGGGGCCGGGAGCGAGGCCCGCCTCAATCAGGTCGCGCCCGGTCAGGAGTGGTTTGGGAATGAGGGGTTCGTTGGCGAAGGTCGCCAGCTGCTCGGTGAGGAAGCGGTGGTTGTCCAACATCCCGTGACTTCCGGAACAATCCACCCGGTGCAACTCGAGTTCGTCCTCGAACCCTGGACGCGCCATAAACCGGCGCAGGGTGGAGGGGCGCATGTTGCGGACGTCTTTGAATGACATGTGGTTCGCCACAGCGCTGACCGTGGCGTCGATGTCGGCGCGAGGGAACCGAAGGCGTGTGAGGATGGTCTCGGTTATTTCAGCTCCTAGTTTTTCGTGGCCGGAGAATCGGATTCGACCGTCGGGATCGACGGACCGCGTGAGCGGCTTTGCGATGTCGTGGAATAGAACGCCGAGGACGAGGGCTGGGGTCACCTCTGGGGGCAGGAGACTCAGCATGAGACGCGTGTGGACCCACACATCGCCTTCAGGATGAAACTGAGGGGGTTGTGTACACCCTTTGAGCGCAGACATTTCCGGAAGGACGGCGTGAAGGAGCCCGGTTTCTGCGAGCAGGTCGAGGCCACGAACGCGGTCGGGATGCAGCAGAATGCGCATCAGTTCTTCGCGGATTCGCTCCGGACTGACTTCCACGATGGCCGCGGCGTGTTCGTGGATGGCGCGGAAGGTTTCCGGATGAATCTCGAAGCCGAGGACTGTCGCGAACCGGATGGCGCGCAGGAGGCGCAGGCGGTCTTCGCGGAATCGTTCGTCGGGATTGCCGATGGCTCGCAGGAGGCGCGCGCTGAGGTCGGCTTGTCCGTCCACGTAATCGATGATGGTTTCCGTGAGGGGATCGTAGAAGAGGCCGTTGATGGTGAAGTCGCGGCGGAACGCATCTTCTTGGGCGGACGAGAAGCGGACGGTTTCTGGGTGTCGTCCGTCCACATAGGCCCCGTCGGCGCGGAAGGTTGCGACTTGGAAGGTGGTTTCTCCGAGGAGCACGCAGATGACGCCGAACGCTTCGCCGACGGCGTAGGTGCGTGGGAAAAGACGTTGCACGTCAGCGGGTTTCGCTGAGGTAGCGATGTCGATGTCATGACATTCGCGGTGAAGGAGCTGGTCACGAACGCAACCGCCGGCGAAGAGGGCTTCGAATCCTGCGTCGCGGAGGCGGCGCACGATGCGGGAGGCGTCTTTGACGAGTTCGGAAGCGTTCACGCGGAGAGTGGTAGCGTGCGGCGCGGGAGGGGGCGCGTCAAAAACGATGGGGTGCGGGGCGCGTGGTTAGGTGACGGTTGTTTCGCGAGTGATGGAGAACTGTTCGATGCGTTTCCGCAGGGTTGCGCGGGTGATGCCGAGGAGTTTTGCGGCGCGGACTTGGTTGCCGTTGGTGACGCGCATGGCGTGAAGGGTGAACTCGCGTTCGAGCCAGGGCAAGAGTTGGGTGTCTGGGCTTTGTTCCGCGAAGCGAAGGAGCGCGCGTACGGCTTGTTCGCGGGTAATCTCGCCGGCGTGTGCGAGTGGGTTGGACGGGTCGACGACGGTTGCGACCTGACCAAGCGGAATGTCCTTTGGGAGAAGCACGTCCGA